>JAKVBV010000099.1 GCA_022446965.1 Phycisphaerales bacterium | reverse complement strand
ATTGAAGGCATGTCGATTGCAGTGATGTGCATTGCCCTTGTGGGCGCAGGCGTCAGTGGCACGCCTGATCAGGTGCGCTACATCCTGTCACAACACTGCTTTGAGTGTCATGGGCCCGATGCGGCGACACGCAAGGCAAGCCTCAGGCTTGACGACCCAGCCTCGTTTCTTGGCACCAATCGGAGGGAGGGGGAGATTGTGGCGCCCGGCGATCCGGCCGGCAGCGTGGTGTGGCAGCGGATCACCTCCACCGATCCAGATGACCAGATGCCGCCGCCGAATTCGCGGCATCAACTGGATGCCGATGAGCGTGCCGCGATCAGACTGTGGATCGAGGCCGGTGCGCCTTGGCGTTCGCACTGGGCATTCGAGCCGCCTGTGCGGTCGGCCCTTCCAAGAGTGGACGATGCGGGCTGGTGCAGCGATCCGATCGACCAGCATGTGCTGGCTGCCATGGAAGGCCAGGGGTTGTCGCCTGCACCGCAGGCCGATCGCGCCACGGTGCTTCGGCGAGCAGCCTTCGACCTCACTGGACTGCCGCCGACGCAGGCGCAACTCGACGCCTTTGAAGCGGATTCAACTGAAGACGCCCTGGCCACGGCGATCGACGTGCTGCTGGCATCACCGGCATACGGCGAGCACATGTCCGCGTCGTGGCTCGACCTGGCGAGGTACGCCGATTCCTATGGCTACCAAAACGACGTTCACCGTCGCGTGTGGCCGTGGCGTGATTGGGTGATCAGCGCATTCAACGACAATCTCCCGTGGGACGACTTCATCACCTGGCAGTTGGCCGGTGACCTCCTGCCCGATGCAACACCGGAACAACAACTCGCCACGACCTTCAATCGGCTGCACCGACAGACCAACGAAGGTGGCTCGGTTGAGGAGGAGTTCCGAGTGGAGTACGTGGCCGATCGTGTGAACACGTACGCCACCGCCATGCTCGGCATGACGGCAGAGTGCGCGCGGTGCCACGATCACAAGTTCGATCCGTTCAGCCAGCGTGAGTACTTCGAGCTGTTCGCGTGCTTCGACGACATCGACGAATGCGGCTTGTACTCACACTTCACCAGTGCGGTGCCCACGCCGGCCCTCGATCTGCCCAGTGCGGATCAAGCCGCCAACATCGCTCGCCTCGAAGCAGAAGTGGCCGGCCACGTGGACGCGATGGCAGCATTGCGAACGGCGCGGCGGGCGGTGTTTGAAGCGGAACTCCATTCCGCACACGCCATCGAGCCTCCCTCACCAGTGGCGCACTATCCACTGGACGATGTCGCCTCCGGCACGCTGGCCAACGCCATCGACGGTGAACAGCCCGGCGGCGTGAAGTTTCAGCCGCTGTCGACTGCAGGTGCCATCGGCGAGGCCGCGCTGCTGAACGGCGATGACAACCTGCACTTCCCCAACGTGGCGCATGTCACACGAGCGGATCCGTTCACCATCTCATTGTGGATCCGCCCATCCAAGGTGCACGACCGCGCTGTCGTGATTCACCGGTCCAAGTCGTGGACCGATGCGGGCAGTCAGGGTTGGCAGTTGATGATCGAAGACGGCCGCTTGAGCTGGTCTCTGATTCACTTCTGGCCGGGCGATGCCATCAGCATTCATGCGCGAGCACCACTGCCGGTGGATCAGTGGACGCATGTCACGGCCAAGCATGACGGCTCGGCCACGGCAGGCGGGTTGGCCCTGTACATCGATGGCCGGCCGGTTGATGTGGAAATCGTGCAGGACGCCCTCACTCGAATGATCACCGGCGGGGGGCCGGGGCACATGACCGTGGGCGAGCGATTCCGAGACAAGGGCTTCGCTGGTGGTGCGGTGGACGACATCAAGGTGTTCGACCGG
>JAKVBV010000098.1 GCA_022446965.1 Phycisphaerales bacterium | reverse complement strand
TGTGCATGCACGCCCAGTGGAACCTGGTCACGCCATGGTGCAAGTTCCCAAGCACATGTCTACATGGCGCCGGCCCCACAGGCCATGGCCAAGTCCATCAACTGGTGGATCATCCGGGAATATGGCACTACGCCAGACGTCGTGCCGGTCGCTTTGATCGACGCGCTGGATCCGGCGGCCGACAAGATGCTGGCCTTGGTGCCCAACAGTGAACTTGTGACGATGGATGATCCGTTGGCCATTCGTGTAGAAGCACTTCGCCTTACTCGCAACACGGCAAGCATCGACCTGAGCGCACCACGCAAGGGTCTTCCTCGGCAACTTATCACCATCGACATGCGCCGGTACAACGGTCCGCCGTGGAAGGTGACCGGTGCCAACTGGTGGCGCTTCAACGAGCAGCAGTTGCAAGATGTGCACGAGCAGTTGCAGGCGCAAGAGGTTGTGATCGAAGAAGACGCCGTCGCGGAAGACGAGACAGCCGACCTGCAAGAAGAGGTCCGGGCTGACGCCGCTGCCGATGGCGATTCCTGAAACGCTTGCTGCAACCTGGATGACTGCGGCACTTGAAGAAGCGCAGCAGGGCTTTGGTGAGGGCGGCATTCCGGTTGGTAGTGTGATCGGTGATCCGCGAACGGGCGAGATCGTCGCGCGTGGTCACAACATGCGAGTGCAGAATGGCGATCCCACCGCCCATGGTGAGATGTCGGCCATTCGCAACGCCCAACGGCGAAGAGACTGGCACGAACTCGTCCTGGTGACCACCTTGAGCCCGTGTCCCATGTGTGCAGGAACGGCCGTGCTCCTTCGCTTCAAGCAGGTGCTCATCGGCGAGAACACGACCTTTGCTGGCGCAGAGCAGTGGCTGCTGGATGCCGGAATCGAAGTACAGGTGATGCAGCATGCCGGGTGCATTGAGCTGATGGAACGCATGCAACGCGAACGCGCCGACCTGTGGGCCGAAGACATCGGCCTGTAGACATCAGGTCCACTTCGACACGGCCAACCACCCGAAGAGTGCCAACACCGCTACGAGGCCTGTCATGCCCAGTGTGCCGGTGCGATGCACGCCCATCCAACCCCGTCGTGTCGTGATCGCCAACAGCACCAATGCCAGCAAGGGCAGGAAGAGCGCACCGATGACGGCGTACACCTGCTGGACTTGATCGAAGGGCTGGGCCACATGCAGCAATGGCACCGTGGCCAGGGCGATCATCACACCGCGGGCCAACGGCGTACGCTCGAGCGCGTCAGCGCCCAGCGCCTGTTTGCCTTGCCCCGCACGCACGCAATCAGCCATGATGATCGGCACGCTCTGCCACACACCCAACACGCTGCTGAACAGTGCCGCCCAAGCACCGATCAAGAACACCAAACCCGCCCACGTGCCCAGGCCCGCTTCCAATTGACCGGCCAGTGCAGTGATCAACGCCGCGCCCGCCTGACCGTCCACCGGCTCGAGCACCGACGCGATGCACACCATGGCCACGCCAAAGAGAGCGGTCACCAGATACCCCGCAGCCAGATCAATGCGGCATGTCTTGAGCATGTCGATGGCGGTACGGCCACGCTGACGGATCCAATACCCGTAACACAGCAATGTCACCGTGCCTCCCACGCCACCAAGTAGTGCCGTGGTCCAGCCCAGAGCGCCTTCAACATCTGGGATTGATGGTGTCACCAAGCCCACAGCCGTGGCACTCCAGTCGACATCTACCAGCACCGCCGTGGTGATCACCGCCAGTGTCATCACGCCGATGCACACCGCCATGATCTTTTCAAAGAGTCTGTACCCACCTCGCCACGCCAGCACCACCGCGACGATGCTGCACAGCCCACCCCAAACTACCCGGCCTCCGGAGCCTTCCAGCGGCAAGGGGACGAGTGCCTGTGTTGCCGAGCCCC
>JAKVBV010000097.1 GCA_022446965.1 Phycisphaerales bacterium | reverse complement strand
GGCGGCGAGTTCGCCGTCGGGAGCGCCGCCGCCATCGGGGCCCATGACCGACCAGAAGAGGCTGTGGTTCCAGTGGCCGCCACCGTTGTTCCGTACGGCCCCGCGGATGGCGTCCGGCACGTTGGCGAGGTTGCCGACGAGATCGTCCAGCGACATCGCGGCGAGTTCATCATGGCCTTCGAGTGCCGCGTTCAGTTTGGCGACGTAGCCGGCGTGGTGCTTGCCGTGGTGGATGTTCATCGTGGTCGCGTCGATGTGCGGCTCGAGCGCATCGGCGGCGTACGGGAGATCTGGAAGCGTGTGTGTCATGGTGGATGGCTCCTGTGGAGTGGTTTGGGTCACCAGTATAGATCACGGTTGACTGGGCGTGCTGCCGGGGGCATCATCCGGCGTCAGGAGCACATTGATGAGTATCAAGCAAAATGAAACGGGTGCGGATGTGGGCAACGGCCTCGGATGCTGGGGCATCGTGGGGATCATGGTCGTCATCGCTCTGGTCTTCGGTTTCGGCTATCTCGTGCTGGTCTGATCCAGCAGGGCTGAGCACCACGCCGCGAGATCGCCGAGACAGGACGGGTCGATGCCGTGGGCCATGTCGTACTCGCGGTAGTCGAGCCGGGCGCCCGTCTGGCCGTACCAGTTCTGGATGTCCCGTCCGCTTTGGACCGGGATGACGTCGTCGAACCGGCCGTGGCTTGCGAAGACCGGCATATCCGTCAGTGAGCCCGCGTGGCTGGACGGATCACCGAACACGTCATCGACCATGCGGCCGGAGCACGCGGCGATCCCGATCGGTCGGATGGTGTTCCGGAGCAGCAGGGCATGGGCGAGCATGGCCCCTTGGCTGAACCCGAGCAGCACGACGCGGGTGCTGCCCAGACGCCTCTTCTGTTCGAGCACGAAATGTTCCGCGGCCTCGATCGCGTGCAGTGCGCCGTCGGCGTCGTACCCGATGCCTTCATCGGGAGTGAATGACAGATTGAACCAGGCCCAGCCACCGGGCATCCCCATCGGTCCCAGATCGATCGGCGCCTGTGGACTGCAGACGTGAAAGCGACCGTCCAGCAGATCACGCAGTCCATGGAGGTCGCCCATGTGGCTGCCGTACCCGTGGAAGGTCACCAGCAGCGGGGGTGGTGGCGTACCGGGTGTTCGCGGCGGAGATTCGATGAACTGCAGGGTGGTGTCTGGCATGGCGTCTGCGTGTTCGCCGGTCAGGCGGCCTCATCCGATCCATTGCGCCCTGCATCGAGCGTGCCCAGTCTGGCAAGCACGATGCCGGCGAGCACGACGCCGCAGGCGACGATCTGCCACGTGCCGAGCAGTTCGCCGAACATGGCCCACCCAAGCAGCGCCGCTGCGACCGGTTGCAGGAGCAGCACGACGGCGGAGAAGCTCGCCTGCAGTCTGGACAGCGCCCAGACGATCAGCCCCTGGCCAAGGCATTGTGGAATCAGAGCAAGCAGGATGATGTAGTACCACGCCTTGATGTGTTCATCGGGTGTGGATTCATCATAGAAGGGTGTGAAGTGGGTCTCTTTGCTGAGGATCGCGGCGATGAACAGGCAGACCGCGGCGACCGACGAGGAGACGAGCATGATCTCGACGGCGCGGAAATCGCGTCGAAGAAGTTTCACGATCAGCAGATAGCTCGCGTACCAGATGGCGACGACCATCGAGAGGCTGTCTCCGAGCCACGGATTCGGGGCGTACTCCTTCGCTTCGTGGTTGAGCAGCAGAAGACAGATGCCGCCGAATGCGAGCAGAAGGCCGAGCAGGTAGGGGCCGCTGAGCCGTTCCTTGAGCAGCAGCCAGCCGAAGAACCCGACGATGAAGACCTGGACGTTGGCCAGCAGCGTCGATGTGCCGACGGTGGTGTAGGTCAGGGCGACATGCCAGAAGCCGATGTCGAGGGCGAACAGC
>JAKVBV010000096.1 GCA_022446965.1 Phycisphaerales bacterium | reverse complement strand
GTGAATGAGGTGGAATTCGGCGTCGAACTCAAGGTTGTCGTGGCGAAGTTCCGGTTCGATCATCAACAGCGTGCCGATGTCCTCTCGCCGCATGATTTCCGCGAATTGCGACAGGGTGCCCAGCACCGCGTCTTGCCCATCTCGGAACTGTTCATGGAGCACGCCGATGGTCGTGATGGCGTCGATGTGGTCAAGTTCGGGCCAAGTCGTCGGATCGAAGGCGTCGCCAAGGGCGAAGTGCACTCGATCAGCGACACCGGCTTCGTCAGCCCGCTGCTGGGCCAGGCCCAGCGCACCGCTGGAATTGTCCAGGCCAAGGCCCGTGAACGCCGGATCGTGCACCGCGGCCTCGATCAACCAGGATCCGTCGCCGCATCCGATATCGAGTGCGGCCTTGGCGTGATGCGCACGCAGCGTCGATGCCATCAGCGGCGTCAGCCGGCGAGCCAGCAAACCACAATGCAACCCGAGTGCCGCACCATCACGTTGCACATCGGAACCATAGGTCGCGGTGCCGTCGAGCAGGTCCGGGATGCGGCTGGTCACCTCGCCGTAAGCCTCATAGAAAATGCCGAATGCACCGAGAGACCGTTCGGTGAACAACTCGCGTCCACTGGCCGTCGCGACCCAGTCCTCCCCACGCGACTCGACCACGCCGATGGTGGTGAGATAGCGGAAAAACGACCTGAGCAGTTTCCGATCAATCTCTGGAAAGTCCTCCAGAGAGATGGGTGCCCCCTTGGACAACGCATCGACCGCACCGATGCGAATCAAACCCGCAATCGCGTGCGCCGCGTG
The DNA here is from genome assembly GCA_022446965.1 of Phycisphaerales bacterium. Lineage (GTDB taxonomy): Bacteria > Planctomycetota > Phycisphaerae > Phycisphaerales > SM1A02 > JABAAC01. The sequence goes on along the minus strand of JAKVBV010000096.1, from coordinate 1,153 downwards.
AAAGCCACTCATGATCGTGGTCATGTCGGAGCATGACGCCTGTGGGGAACCAGAAGGCGTGAATGCAACAGGTTGTTCTCGCTGACCGCTGGTCATGGCGTGAGGCGCACAGCCCAACTCGTGTCCTGGAACGTCTGTTCGGGACCACCCGTGAGTTCGTCCACGGCTCGCACGACGTCGGGCCACTGCGCATCGTAATTGTGTCCAGCCAGAACTCCCCCGGGCTTGACCTTGGGTCTCCAGGCCCGGAGATCGGCGACGACCGCGTCATAGTCGTGGTTGGCATCGATGGTGGTTGCCAGCGATCCATCTCCATTGAGCGTGCCCTGGATGGTGATGGCCTTGCCGCCGGGGTTGAGGTTGTATTCGTTGTAGGTGCCGGCCGCGATGTTGATCACATCGCCATTACTTGATGCATTGATCGCCGCCTGAATTGATTCGCCGGGATTCACATTGATGGTGGCCGCGATGGTGGCGGATGTTCCAACGAAAGCCAGCGACAGACCGGCGACGACAGATGCGATGCGATGCATGGTTTCCTCTCCCACAAGGTGGCGACCGGGGGCCGCGAAGACTCCATTACAGCAGATCGGCCCAGCTCGGGCAATGGAAATCCTGCATTGCAGGGGCCAGGCGGCGTTCTTGAGGCGGCAGGAGGGTGTCGAGCGGCGATCGCGGCCCGTGCCGTCTTCACGCTCACTCAACGGCCCACTGCGGGGCCGGACGGCTTTATCTGTGCGTAAGTTCTTGATACCGTATTTCCCATGACATATTCAATTCCATTGCTTATTGCGGCCAATCCACTTCAACTTCAGTGGTCATGGGTGTTTTTGGCGTTCCTTATCTTGTGTAGCCTCATCGGGGGCGTGTATGCCCTCAAGTCAAATGAACGCATCAAGCGTGAAGAGCAGATCACGAAGCGTGACGCCATTCAAAAAGTTTCTGAGGGCAAGTTGTCAGTTGAGGATGCCGACAAGTTGGTCAATCCAAAGAAGCGCTGGTTCGATTGATTTGATCAGAGTCTGATGGAACTTGCGCGGGGTGTTGTTGATTTCAAACCGTCACGCCTCTCATGTGCTGACGGCATGCCGTGCATGTCAGTATGCTGTGTTTCATGCGTAGTTGCAGGTTCATACTTCCTCTCCTGATCGTC
>JAKVBV010000095.1 GCA_022446965.1 Phycisphaerales bacterium | reverse complement strand
TGTCTGGCAACGCAACACTGGCGTCCCTTGAAGCCCACGCAGCCACTGTTGGTGAGACGAGCCCATTCTCCGGCCGACAGGAGATGCTCGAGGCCATCTGGAACGATGTGGTGTTTGCAGCCACGTGAACTGGCGCAACGAACAGATCGATCTGGGCATCGCCCCCACGCCGGTCATCGATGCCTCTGCCTTGAAGCCCGGGCTGTGGATCAAGGATGACGGCCACAGTGCCACGCGCTATGGCGGCAACAAGCCACGAAAGTTGGCGTACCTGCTGCACGGCGCGCCCGAACACATCGCCACCATGGGGGCGATGGGGTCGCACGACGGCAGTGCACGGGATGTCGGCCGGTCATCAGGTGGACGTGGTGACATTTGAGCGTCCGCACACGGCGCATGTCGAACAGGTGCTGCAGGCCACGCAAGCGCGGGCCACCATGCATGTCACGGCTTCGCTCGATGACGCCAAGGACACGTTGGCCCAATTGGGGGCCCGAGGTGTGATGACCATTCCGGCGGGTGGTTCGTCGGCACGTGGCGCCTTGGGCTTCGTGCAGGCCGGAGAAGAATTGATCGCGCAGGTGGAGTCCGGGCTGCTTCCTCGACCGAGACGCATTTGGGCCGCCATGGGCACCGCTGGCACGGTGGTCGGGCTGGCCATGGCGGTCAAGGCCGCTGGGTGGGGCACCGAAGTGATGGCAGTGCGGGTGGTGCCTGATGCGTGGCTGCCCGAATCGGATATCGTCGAACTGGCAGCGGGAGTTGCTCGCCTCACTGGTCTCGAACCCGCCGTGCCGACGATCGATGACACCCAGCTCGGCGACGGGTACGGAGAAGCAACATCGGCGGGCGTGGCCGCGGTTGATGCGATGGCTTCAGTGACGCCACTGGAGACCACCTACACCGGCAAGGCGCTCGCTGCGGCACTGGCCGACACGGACACCGCCACCTCAGTGTTCTGGCAGACGCACAACACCTGGTCACTGGCGCCACTGCTTGAAGGCACGGCGCCCTGCTCGAATGTCTGGGCTTGAGTCCACTGGCAGACCGCTCAGTGACGTGGTGCTGGTAGATTCGCTCGCGTGACGACACCTCGCGCATCATCCATTCGCTCATTGGCCGCACTTGGTCCGGGATTGATCTTCGCCGGCACATCTGTCGGCGTGTCGCATCTTGTGCAGTCTGCTCGGGCTGGAACGGACTGGGGGCTGGCGTTGTGGGTGTTCATCCTGCTGGCGCTCGTGCTCAAGTACCCGCCGTTTCGCTTTGGCCCTGTGTGGTCGGCGGCCACTGGCAAGTCGCTGCTGGAGGGCTACCGAAGGCTCGGCCCGTGGACGCTGTGGCTGTTCGCGGTGCTCACGGTGCTCACGATGTTTGCGGTGCAGGCCGCCGTCACCATCGTGACCTCGGCCTTGTTGCACGGGCAATTGGAGCGCATCGGCATGCCCTCGCCCGGGATTCCGTGGCTCAATGGACTGCTGCTGGCGTCATGTGCAGGGATGCTGTTGTACGGCGGCTACGTCTGGTTGGACAAAGTCACCAAGATCCTCGTGCCATTCTTCACACTGTTGACGGTAGTGGCCACCGCAGTGGTGCTGCCTCGTGTGTGGTCAGATCCAGGTCCGCTGCTCCCGTCCATGATGACGCTTGAGCAGGTCTCCACCATCGCCTTCATTGCGGCCCTCATCGGTTGGATGCCGACCGCCGTGGACATTTCGGCCTGGCAGTCCCTGTGGGTGTTGGCCCGAGGCAGATCGCAGAACCAGCGATTGAGTGTGGGCGAGGTCGTCTTCGACTTCAACGTGGGCTACGTCGCTACCGGTGTGCTGGCATTCTGCTTTCTCATTCTCGGCGCCGCGATGGCCTCGACCGGCGCCAAGTTTCCAGCGACCGTGACGGCCTATCCAGGCTTCTTCATCGATCTGTACGCCACCACGATCGGTCCGTGGGCGGGGTGGGTCGTATCGGCTGCGGCCTTGGCAGT
>JAKVBV010000094.1 GCA_022446965.1 Phycisphaerales bacterium | reverse complement strand
CCTGCACCACCTGCTTGGCCGCCATGGCGCCGTGAGCACCATGCTCGTGGACCTTGGCCTGCTCGATCATGGTGTGGACTTCATTGGCGCCGGCGGCTTCTGGGCCGTGGTGGTCATCGAAGCACTGCACCTGTATCCGATCATCTATCTGAACGCCGCCGCAGCCCTGGCCAATCAGGATCCGGCACTTGAAGAAGCGGCGGTTGGTCTTGGCGCAAGCCGCTGGGACCGCATCAAGGACATCGTGGTGCCGTTGATGCGCCCAGGCCTGTTCGCCGGCTGCACCATCGTGTTCATCTGGTCGTTAACCGAATTGGGCACGCCACTGATGTTCGACTATCAGCAGGTCACGCCCGTGCAGATCTTCAACGGCATCAAGGAGATGGAAGTCTCCCGCGAACCCTACGCGCTCACGGTGGTGCTACTCGCCATGGCGGCAGGTATCTACCTGCTGGGCAAGGTATTCCTTGGTTCTGCGGATACCGCGTCGCCGGGCCGCGCTTCGCTGCGATTCACGCCCAAGCCGCTGCACGGCTGGCAGGCCACCGGCGCCGTGGCGTTCATGGCCGGCATCAGCCTGCTTGCCGTGCTGCCGCACATCAGCGTGGTGCTCGCGGCGATCTCGCCACCGGGCGCCTGGTACGACACGGTGCTGCCGGCAAGCTTCACCATGGAGAACTTCGATACAGCGCTGACGCATCCCATGGCGGCCGGCTCGGTGCGCAACAGTCTGTTCTACGCTTCCATCGCCACGGGTGTGGACATCGTGCTGGGTCTGGCTATCGCCTATCTGCTGGTGCGGGTGAAGATTCGCGGCCGCGGCGTGCTCGACGCCCTGTCCATGCTGCCACTGGCCGTGCCGGGCCTGGTGATGGCCTTTGGTTATGTGGCCATGACCTTCCGGTGGCCCTTCGGCGAAGGCGACCCGCTCGAGGGCATGGTCAGCGTGATCGGCGCCGACCCCAACCCCGTGCTCCTGCTGATCGTGGCCTACGGTGTGCGGCGGCTGCCCTATGTGGTGCGCAGTGCCGTGGCGGGACTGCAGCAGACTTCACCCCAGCTGGAGGAGGCCGCCGTCATTCTGGGGGCCTCCCGGCTCAAGGCCCTGCAGACCGTGGTTGTCCCTCTGCTCGTGGCCAATCTCATTGCCGGCGGCCTGCTGGCCTTCGCCTTCGCCATGCTGGAAGTGAGTGACTCGCTCATCCTGGCCCAGCGGGCGGCTGATTATCCGGTCACTAAGGCCATCTACGTGCTGTTCGAGCGGCTGGGCGACGGCCCGGGCATCGCCAGTGCCATGGGCGTTTGGGCGATGGCCCTACTGGCCTTCACCTTGGTGGGGGCAAGCGTGCTCATGGGCCGCAAGTTGGGCGCCGTGTTCCGTGCCTGAGAACGGCATGGCCCGGCACTGATCGCCGGCCAGACCCCCTTCATCCCCCCTCAATGGCCCTGTAGACCCCTATACTGCGTCGTCCGATGCCCTACACGCTGACCCCAGCCACGCCATACGACGTTGATGTCGACGATGTCGACTACCTCGAGGACCGCCCTCAAGGTGGCGATCGTTGGGTGCTCAACTTCGGCCCACAGCACCCCGCCACCCACACCACGTTGCGGGTGGTCCTTGAGCTCGACGGCGAGCGCGTAGTACGCGCCACGCCGCACATTGGCTACCTGCACAGTGGCTTTGAGAAGCTCGGCGAGCACCACGATTACAACCAGTACGTGTGCACCATCAGCCGGATGGACTATGTGGCCCCCGTTTTCAACGACGTGGCCTGGCATCTGGCGGTTGAGAAGCTCTTTGACATCGATCTCACGCCCCGCTGCAAGGTGGTGCGCACGATCATGATGGAACTGGGCCGCCTGCAGAGCCACCTGATGTGCGTGGGCGCCGCAGCACTGGACTTGGGCGCCTTCACCGGCTTCCTTTACGGGTTCAATGAGCGTGAGCACATCTACGACATCATGGACTTCTACTCCGGGCAACGCTTCCATC
>JAKVBV010000093.1 GCA_022446965.1 Phycisphaerales bacterium | reverse complement strand
CTGGGCACATCAGGCGTGGTGTTTGCCGCGGGTGATCATGTTCCGACCGACCTGCCCAAGGGCCTGCACGGCTTCTGTCACAGCGTTCCTGATCGCTGGCACGTCATGGCCGTCATGTTGAGTGCCGGAGGTGCCCTGCGATGGTGGCGGGATTGTTGTGGCGTCGAGTATGAAGACCTGCTGGGCGATGCCCATGATGCTGACGGCGTACGGTTCACCCCGTATCTCGCGGGCGAGCGAACACCCCATGAAGACCCGTCACTGACTGCAGGCTTCAGCGGCGTGCGCTTGCATCACACTCGAGGACATCTCACACGAGCAGTCCTCGACAGTGTGGCGTTCGGCTTGCGGGACGGGCTGGAGCTGATCCGACGCCATCACGACGTGACGCACCTGCGCATGACTGGCGGCGCCGCAGACCACGCACTCTGGCGGCAGTTGATTGCCGATGTGATGGCTTGCCCTGTCGCCACCGTGAACATCAAGGACGGCACCGCCATGGGCGCCTGTGTGCTTGCAGCAGTTGGCGCCGGCGCCTTTGACAGTGTGCAGGACGCCTGCGCAGCGATCGTGCAGGAAACCTCGATCACAGCACCATCGCGCGATCGCACGGAAGAGTGGCAGGCCTGGTCGAGCTAGAGCACCGACTCGGCTTCAGCGGCCACCACCTCAGCAAAGCGTGCGGAGAGCCGATCGGTCATTGCGCCGATGGCCCCGTCGCCGATCGTGGTGGAGTCGATTCGCACGACACCGGCCAATTCCCCCATCGTGCCGGTGCAGAAGCACTCGTCCGCTGCGTACGCCTCTTCCAGTGAAATGTCACGCACGGTGCATGGAATGCCGTCCGCTTCACAGATGGACAGCACGACAGAACGGGTGACACCTTCAGGACAGGCCACCACGTCACTCGTGGACACGACACCGTCGTGCACGAAGAACAGATGCGTCGCGTTCGTCTCAGCAACATGCCCATGTTCATCAAGCATCAGCGCATCGTCCGCACCGGCATTGGTCGCCTCGATCTTCGCCATGATCGATTGCAGCAGATTGTTGCTGTGAATGCGCTGATCCAGCATGTGTCGAGGAAAGCGTCGAATGGAGCTCGTCGCCAAGACGAGGCCACTGCGGTCGTACACGGGCGCCTTGTACTCGGCCAACACGATGAGCGTGGGGCCCTTGGTGTTGAGCCGCGGGTCCATGCCACTGGTGATCTTCTCCCCCCTCGTGAGCGTGAGTCGAATATGTACGCCATCACGCATGCCATTGGCCTCAAGCGTGCGGCGCACTTCAGTCATGATGTCGTCGTGCGAGGGAATCACAGTGAAGCCCACTGCTTTGGCCGAGGCATGCAGCCGGTCTAGATGCTGGCGAAAGCGGAAGATCCGCCCGTCATACACACGCAGGCCCTCCCAGACAGCATCGCCGCCCTGCACGACCGAGTCGAAGGGCGAGATACGAGCAGCATCGCGATGCATCAACTCGCCGTTGATGTTCACGAGGATGTCGGCATTGCGTTCGTCGAATGACTGCAACATGGTGGAGCGTCCTCAGGGGCCGGTGATTCGATGCGCCGCCAGACGGTCGTACAACGGCATGCACGCGTCCAAGATGGCGGCTTGATCGGGGTCGTCAAAGCTCGGCCGCGGCGTGTCGGGCGGCGGGTCGAACCCGGTGCTCGCCTCGACGACGTCATACCACCACGGCGCCCAGGCACCATCGCTGTCGCGCGGCCCCGCTGGCCATGACAGCATGGACTGGGCAAACGGCACGCCCAATGCGCCACACAGGCCTCGGAGCACGCCTTCAGGATCACGGCGAACATCATCGGAGTCGATCACCGGCGGCGTGCTGCCCTGGCGGCGGCAGACCTCGTCGAACACCGCAGCTTGCTTGAGCAGTCCCGTGTCTTCCAACTGAGCGTCGGGGAATCGCTTCCACAACGAGGCCAGCGACCGTGCTGGGTCTCGGATCAGAAAGGCGCACTGCACCTGATCGAGCCAGT
>JAKVBV010000092.1 GCA_022446965.1 Phycisphaerales bacterium | reverse complement strand
GGCTGCGCATCAAGAGAACCTCGAATGGCCAGGTTCGCACTTTCGGTGCCACCGGAAGTGAAGACCAGGTCTCGGGGTCGACACCCGATCAAACTCGCCACCGCAGCCCGCGCGTTGTCCACGCTGCGCCTTGCCGCGCTGCCGGGGCGATGGGTGCTGGAGGGATTCGCCCATCCTTCAGCGAGGCATTCGGTCATTGCCTCAACCACCCGAGGGTGAGGCTTGGTGGTTGCGTTGGAGTCGAGGTAGATCATGCGATGTCAACTGATGCCCGTCGTGCTTGAATTCGAATCCGCTGCGGCCGTCGCGGCGGAAATGGCGACCGAAGCGGCGGCATTGGGCGCGGCGCCGGACCCGGTTGCTCGAACCGAGGTCAGGGTTGCAAACCCCGTCCCCATGCCCTTCAACGGTTGCTCCCAGACTTCGCCACCGGTCAGGGGATCCAGACACCACACGTAGCCACTGCAACTGGCGATGAGCCGGTCGCCATCCAAGAGCAGGCTGACCAACCCACTTCCATTTGAAGCCTTCCAGGTCCAGACGATCGATCCGTCATAACGATCCACCGCAACCACCTGCCGGTTGAACCCCTGAAAGACCAGTTGATCAACGGTTTTTTTGCTCAATGTCATCCCCATATTCTAGCGTCCAACACCCAAACGCCACTCATACCTCCGGGAGGCGGTACCCTGCGTCATGTTCTCAGGAGTACGCCTCAATGAAGATTCCCGTCATTGGCATGACGATCGCCCCGCTGATGTCCCTCGCCCTTGTTGCGTGTCAGGGCCCACCTCAGGCCGCCGCGCCGAGCTCAGAGGAAACCAGCCCGCCGACCAAGGTTTCAAACGCTGGCAATCCCCAGCCAACCTACGCCAATGGCGCGGTTGCTGCAGACAGTCCGGTCGCCAGTGAAGCGGGCGTGAAGATTCTCAAGGCCGGAGGCAACGCGGTTGATGCGGCGGTGGCAACCGGATTCACCCTTGCCGTCACTCGACCGTTCTCATGCGGCATCGGTGGCGGCGGATTCATGATCGTCTACGACCCCGACGCAGATGATGGTCGCGGTGATTCATGGGCACTCGATTATCGAGAAACCGCCCCTTCATCCGTCGGCCCCGACTACTACGCCAACCAACCGGAAACCGCCAGCGGATACCGGCCCAGCCTCTACGGCGGGCGAGCCAGTGGCACGCCCGGCGAAGTGCCCGGCCTGCTCACCGCCCATGCACGATGGGGCAAAATGAAACTCGCCGAAGTGATGGCGCCTGCGATCGCCGCCGCCCGCGATGGTTTCACCGTCGATGCGAGCTACCTCTCCGCAGTGCGCAGGGTCTCGGCCATTCGACGGCAGCACGCCGACCTGCGACCGGTGAGCCAGTGGTTGTGGGAACACCTTTGCGGAAAGGGCGAACTGCAGGTCGGTGATCGACTCAAGCAACCGGAGCTTGCCGCCTTTCTCGAGAAGATCGCCCGCAAGGGCATCGAGGCCTGGAGCAACGACGCCGCAGCAATCATCGCCGGCGCCAACCGCGCATACGACGGCGCCATGCTTCCCGACGACATCCGCGACTACCAACCACGCTGGCGAAAGCCGATCTTCGCCCGCGACTTGTTCCTTGGATACGAGGCGATTCTGATGCCACCTCCCTCTTCGGGAGGCATCGTGATGCTGCAGGTCCTCCAGATGATGCAGTCAAGACTTGGCGAACTGGGCAATCCTCCGATGGACAGCCCTGAATTCGCCCACCTCTTCACCGAAACTCTCAAGCACGCCTTTGCCGATCGCGCCCGGTATCTCGCCGACCCGGATTTCGCACCGGTGCCAATGGAAAAGCTGCGTGACCGCGACCGCATCAATCACATCGCCGCCGGCATCAATCTGCAACGCACCGGTGAAAGCAACGACTACGGTGTGGTCGCGCCTCCCCCGGACGACTCCGGCACCAGCCACTACAGCGTGATCGATCACCGAGGCATGACGGTGGCCGCCACCGAAACGATCAACGGCACCTTCGGATCACTGCTTGCGATACCGGAGATCGGTGTGGTTCTCAACAACGAGATGGACGACTTCACCACACGGCCGGGCGAAGCCAACATCTATGGCCTGGTGCAGTCGGATCGCAA
>JAKVBV010000091.1 GCA_022446965.1 Phycisphaerales bacterium | reverse complement strand
TTCGTTTTCCGCTCCCCCCCCCTCGCACTCTTCCGATGTCCGACAGTGGGTGCGATGGTCGCAGGGGCGGGCCGCTCCGCGGCCGCCCCCGCGAACTTCGCCTGATTCTCGGGCGACAGCTGATCCCAATGCGACTGCGGAATCGTCGGGTTGCCGCAGTACTCGATGACGTTCGCCCACACGGCCTCGGGGTCGGTGGTATATACGAAGCCCTTGTCGTATACGCGCCGACATAATGGCACGACGCGCCACTTGTGTTTCGATTTCGAGTTGTAGATGCTGAACCCCTTATACTCGATGGTCGCGTGTGGCTCAGTGCCAGGGTACGATGGCGGGGGATGATCTTTCTCCCCCGTATGCGCTGGCGATGTTCGGGCACGTTTCGGAAGCGGTGTTGACAGACCGCCGTCCGCCACGATGGGCGATACAAGGTCGTTTGGATCTCGATCATGTGCCTTAGCGATCACGTGCGCTTGGCCAACTGCGGTTTTGCCCCGCAGGCGGCGCTTCGCCGCTGCCTGTATGGCGCCTTGCTGGCGCGCGAGCATCTCCTCGACTGCGGTCTTGGGATCGACAGCTGTAGCAACGCCCGCAGCCGCGGCTGGCGGAGCAGCAGTATGATATATCGCCGCGGGTGCCACACCGTGTGTCGGGATATGTGCTGGCGGCGGTGGCATAGCCGTGCCAGTGAGCGCGAGTACATCGCCTAACCCAGGGCATGCCGCACCCTCGGACGATGTACGACCCGCGGCAATCGCAAGCGGGGGAGGAGCGCCGATGTGTTGGGGTGGTGACTCGGAGTCCGTGTCACGGCCCGTCGAAGCTTGTGAGTCCCCCCAGCCCAAAGCTGGTAGCGTCGATGCGCGTTGTGGTGGCCCTAGCATGCGAACGCCCCCCCCATCCGCGTCGGGCCCGATGCGCGTGTGAGACATGAGTGCACTTAGCGCCCGCATCAGGTCATTCATTCCATGTGGAGGCCCGCCTGTGTTTGGAAGCGCGAGTGTAGGGCAATTCGCGGCGTTCCTGCCGCGCGATGAACGTGACGCGAAGTTCGTGCCGATGAGCGAATTGTGAGTGCACCGAGTGGGCATCCGTGCTGCGTGCTGCTTGATTTCTGTCACGGACACTCTGCACGGGACGGGGAGGGCATCTTGATACAAGTGGGGGCATGACGCCATCAACTGCGTTGGATCCTCGGGGTACCGTGTCAGCAGTGCATATGCGGAGGGTGCCGCGGCCGCGCGGCGTGTAGTGAAGATAGCCCGAAGAGCGTTGATCTTGTCGTAATACCATGGCGCATCATACTTGTACTGCTCGTTACGCCCACAAAGTATAGTTGACAGCATTATGCCCAGGGTCCCCTCTCTTGGATGGCGTAGGTCAATCTCCATCGCCATGGATACCACCACCTCCATCGCTTGGAAGACCGTCTGGCTTAGGTCCATCACGTTCGTCCAGAAGGCCGCTGTACATAAATTGTAGAAGTAATTGCATGTCTGCCCAAGGGCGGTCGTGTACCTCACGGTACGCCCCGAGGCGATGGTCTGCAGTTGTCCCATGCGCGAAGTAAGAGCGTCGATCACCGAGTTGCGTTCCTCGTCGGTGAAGACCGTCGCCGTCCGAAGTTCGTCAACCGTGCTCGCCGCGTCGGCGTGATCGGGGACGAGCCCCCGAAACGTATGCTGCAACATGGTCACTTGCGCGGCGACGCAATTGCGAAACTCCATAGGTGGGCGGCCGTGCATGGCGTCACGCGCCGAGACGAGGTACTCGATGACCGACCGAACCGTGTCATGCACGGTCTGCCTCGCCGCTGCCATTGCGATGGTCGACGATGTTCGTGGCGAGTGTGAACAACCTCGAGCCAACACTTGCACTGACGCGCATGTAGTGATTGTGCTAATGATATATGATATATGTACACGATGGTGGTACGGTACGACGGCCCGCGAACAATGATGATGTGCGATGTCATGACGTGTGAGCACTGGTATAATCACAATAATATCGTGTGCGAGTGTCTGGCATCGCGACGGTGAGTTGCGAATCGATCCGCAGCGGTCGGTCAGTGAATCAGTTCGCTACATGTCGGAACCGTACAGTAACTGTGCGGTGCGCACAGTGACTGTGCACACGGCACAGTAACCGCTGGCAGTTACTACGCCGTGTGCACAGTCACTGT
>JAKVBV010000090.1 GCA_022446965.1 Phycisphaerales bacterium | reverse complement strand
GTGTGCCGGCCACGACTGCTGTCGCTGCCATCGAACCGCCGTCATCGACGTTGTTGCCGAAGTCATTGGTGTAGCTTCGACGTCGCTGATCGAGTGAGACGTAGCCTTCCGGATCGCCGCCCGGGTTGTCCGGAACGGTCTGGATCACGGTTCGGGTCAGGTTGACGTTGCCGCCGGTGGTGACCAGTGGGCCGCCCCAGCTGGCACAGGTGATGTCCGGTGCAGTTGGGGTCCCGTTGCTGTCGCCGCCTGTCGCATCCACCAGCGTTTCGGTGTAGTTGCTGGTCCACCAACGCTGCGAGAACCGGTTCGGCATCGCTCCGCCAACCACGATGCAGTTGGGGATTTCGGCGATGGTGGTGCCGGCGACTGCAGTGCCGATTTCACAGCCCCAGTCGCCCGCGGGCACGATCACATTGACGCCCGCATCAAGCGCGAGTGCGATGTATGTGATGGTGACGGGGTCCGTTGCAAGGCTGGAGCATTCGTCGCCCTGGCCGTAGTAGTTGGCTTCATAGGTCGCAGTGATGATGTCACCGCTGGAGACCGTGTCGATGGCGTTCAGCCATGCACTCATTTCACGGAAGCCGAGATCCGCATCGACCACGGGGAAGAAGTACGTCTCCGCTTCTGGTGCGAGACCGGTGACGCCGAAGTCGTTCTCGGTGGCTCCGATGAGTCCGAGCACGCCGGTGCCACGCTGTGGTCGAGTGGTGACGGTGTCAAAGATCATGCGGACCGGTGGGTGATTCGTATCGCGGCCCTCAAGCTTGATGTCCATGAGGTCCTCATGGATCGCGCCTTGAATGGCACCCTGGTCGTTGATGTATTCCTGAATCCAAGCTGCCATGTCCAGCACAGCGATCTTCACACCGAGGCCCTTGGTGCCATTGATGTGGTCGCCGGCAGGGTGGTTGCCACGGCTGATCTGTGACATGAACTCACCCCAGCTCCGAAGACCGGTCGAGGCAGAGAATGGATCACTCTGCTCAAGCTGCAGGCCGGGCCCTGACCAACGCTCCGGAGGCGACACCTGTGTCGCAACAGTCGGGTCCAGGCAGCCGGCAACGACGTTGTCAATGGATTGCCAGGTGTGACTCAGAGGACTGTTGTTGACATAGAACGGGGAGGGGATCAGCGGCTGGTACTCGACCGGCACGTAATTCTGAGCGTTACCCGTTGTGACATCACCGCCCAGAAGGTGGAACTGCAGGCCGGTGAAGTCGGGGGTGTCGTTGTTGACTGGGACCGTGTTGTAGCAAAGCTGCTTGGCGAGCAGGACGCAGTCTTCGGTCCACTGGAGGCCGCATCCAAGTGCGATGCCTTCGGTCGACGCACAGACACGTGCACAGCATTCAAGGTCGGCGCAGCCGCCTTCCATGACCTGGCCACGGGGCTCTTCGCCGGAGATGTCGGTGTAGGGTGACATGCACTGGTTGTTGATGCCGCCGGTGACGACGCCACATGAGGCCGGGTACGGCGTGGTCAGTCCGTCAAGGGTGGGGAACCAGTCGTCCCACAGGCAGCGAGCCTGCGTGTAGCTCGGTGCGCCCGCGGCCATGGCCGTGGCGATCGCTGCACAGTTGGAATCCCAGTTTGGTGCGCCCGGGAAGTCCGTCCATTCGCAGCAGAGCGGGTTGACGGCACAAACATCTTCGCAGCACTGGTACTGATCACAGAACGGGCCGTCGTAGCACGGGTACACGGCGCCCCACGGTGTGAAGCGTCCGGTTTCCGTGTAGGTATCGCAATAGGTCGGGAAGCCGAACTGAGCATCACGATTCCAGAAGCAGTTGCCGTGGACCTGATTCTCGAGGATCGTCTCCTCGGAGCCGCAGTCCGTCAGTGAGAGTGGGTTGTCGACGGCATCGGGGAAGCATCGCTGCCCAGCGCCCTCGGGATCTGTGTACCACTGCGTGCAGCCGGAATCCGACTCGAGTGCGGTGGCGATACCGGTGTCACCGGACTCACCGCAGAAGAACGGACTGATCGGCGGAGTGCCGTTGCTGCAGCGGGATCGTGGAACGAAGTTCTGGCAGCCGACGGGTGCGAACGGATTCTCAACTTCCGTGCAGGCGTTGTAGAAGTTGCCAGTGGAATCGGTGAATGGGCCGGCACACCAGAATGAGCAGTAGCTGATGTCGCACAGCGGGGCGGTGGGATTGCAGGCGAGGTTCCAAGTGGATTGGCCTGGTTCCG
>JAKVBV010000009.1 GCA_022446965.1 Phycisphaerales bacterium | reverse complement strand
GAGGGCAGCCCTGCCCAACGGCCCAATCATGCGTACCGTCCTCGTGCGGGCACCGTGTTGCCAGGCTGCTTCGTACTCTTGTGCCAGCGGTCCCGGCTCGTTGATCAAGATGATGGCACACAAGCATGGTTGGCCGAGGGCATCAGCATCGTGGCGTTGGATCGCACCGCTGGCGACTGGGCGTTTCGATTGATCGGAGATCTCCCCCGCATTGGTGGAGATGACGATCATCTGGGCCGAGAGCGGATCTTCGCATCATCCATGGCGAACTACTTCCCCGATCCCGATGGTGTGGTCGACGGCATGTTGACCGACGCCTGGATCCCCTTTGTCGATTACATGCTGCACACACCTGCGCCAGCTACGGCAGGACAATGTGGGCTAGTGCGAGCGCGGCGTAAGCCCTTTGGCACATCGCAGTGGATGTTCGACGGGCCAACGCTTCTGCATGAGTTTGAAAGTGGAACCAAGCGGCATACGCATGCCGCCGCATGGACGCCCAACGGTGTGCTTCTCTCAATCGGCGATGGTGTCGATTCTGAGGTCCTGCTGCTCAAGCATGAAGAAGGCACGTCCTGGCTGGATTCAGACAACTGGATCGCGTGGCATGACATGCACGGGGCGCCGCTGGCTGATGGTGAGGGTGGTGATGTCGGCGCCAACCAATTCTGGTCGGTGGCGCCGGGACTTGAACCGAACACGGTGATCTGCGGAGGCGACAACGTGTCGGGCGCCATCATGCGGACGATCGTCCCGGATGACCCGCAGGATGGCATTCGGTTTGAGCGTCTCTGGGGGGTGCAGCCAGCGGACACTGGCGATAGCGGCGCGGCGCAGTGCACATGCTCAGCAATATGCCGAGCCCAGCCGGAACTGGGCGGGCCGCTGATGGCACGCTTCTATCTTGAATCGCCATTAACCAACGCAAATGAGGCGAGGTTGCTGGTGTCAGAAGATGCAACGCACTTCGCCACCGTGGCCGGTTTGCGGGCAGCGGGATCCAAGCTGTCGCCAGTGGCGTTGTTCGGTGACAGCATGTTGACCACGCCAATGGGGATAATCTCGGATCACGGGATCTACCAGATGCCGTTGCCAGGTATCGATGTTCGGCAACCACTGTGCATCGGTCCGGGATCGACCAATGAAGTGCACGTGGCGACCCATGAAGGTGATCTAGCCATCGAGCCTGTCGGCAATGCAGAGGTCTACGAGGTTAGCCGCACCGGAAGCGACGACCTGTCCACGCTGGCCGCGATGGCCCCCGGGCACGGGCCCGTGTGGCGTGTGCGACGAGACACAGCCGGTGGTCTGGATCTCGCAAGTGTGCACCTTCCCGCTCCCGAAGGAGGGTGGCCTTCAGGGCCACTGTGGGCGCAGTTGTCATTCTGCAATCTCACCGATGGGATGGTGCGGCCACAAGTTCGAATTGATCTGGGTGCCATTGAGCCGCATCACCGGATCGGGGTGGCCTCAACACACCAATGGGTGCCATTTGATCTGGTTACGGAACTGGACACCCCGATCGACGGTGCTTCGCCGCCGCTGGTGCTGTCCTTGCCCGCTTCGGGGGAAGCTCCACCAGCCGACTTCCTTGTCACGGTGGAGAGTGTGACACAGTCAAGTGCGCCGCCTTGGTCATCCGCTGAGCCCATGGGAGATCGGCCGCCTGAACGTGTGTCGATGGCATTCAAACCCATGGCACCGCCATGGATCGCTGAGTTCGACCTGCACCTTCCTGCCGCAGGCTTTGACCATGGCTTGGCGGATCGTTTTCCCTTCATTCCATTGCTGACGCTACAGCTGGAGGATGGGTCAGCGTTGCAGTTGGTCGCCGAACAGACCTACAAACGCGTGCACCTGTATCGCCTCTGGGCCAACGGCACCGTGCAGACACTCCTCACGCAGTACCACGTTCGCATGTCGCGTCTTGATTCCATGCGGATCAAGATCGCAGCGGTCGTGGGTGGTGTGGGCATGGACGTGGTGTCTGGCGGCCGACGTGGGCCGATCGAGCAGATTGCCGGCACGCAATGCACCACACTGCCACCGATCGTGGGTGTGACCTTTGGTGATGAAGAGGGCGACTTGATGATCCCGATGGACGTGCTGCGTGTGTCACTCTGGCCCGAGTGGGGTGATGTCGACATCGGCATCGAACTGGATGTCGATCTGAGCTGTCAGGCGGACCTTGACGGCGACGGCATCGTAGGCGGCAGCGACATTCTCTTGATTCTCATCAGCTGGGGCGATTGCCCGCCGCCCGACGGCGATGTGACGCCGCCGTGTCATGCGGATCTCGATGGCAACGGCATCGTGGGCGTGCCGGACCTGCTGATCTTGATCACATCGCTGGGACCGTGTCCGACGCCCTGAGTTTCAGCCCCAATTGGCGATGATGTCGAGGATCTCGTCGACGTTCACCACGCCGTCACCGTTGAGATCTTCCTGACAACCGTCGCACGGGCCCCAGGCGGATAACACCGCAAGGATGTCGTCAGCATTCACGAGGCCGTCGCCATTGGCATCGCCTGGTGTCACCGTGTCATCTCCGCTGGCAGACACCACCGCCGACAGGTCAGACGTGAATGCGCCGCTCTGGGGGGCGAGGTCCAGCAGCACACCGGCGGTGTTGCCAGGTGGCAGGATGGTCGGCATCTCGAACGGGATGGTGGGGAGTCCTTCGCCAGGAAGGTCGAACGACTCATCGGCAGACTGCGCCGCGGAAAGGTGCAGTTGGCCTCCCTCGTTCTCGGTGCTGTACTGACCGGAGAGGGCCACCGTGATCGGTGTCTCCACCGGGTAGGGCGTTCCGAGGATGTCGAGCGTCATCGACATCACTCCGGGAACAGTGATAACCACGTCCCACGTGCCAGGAGCGCCAGGCACTTCATCCGCAGTGCCGCCACCGGGGGCCATCTGCACGAATCGCGCGTCGCTGATGGTGGTTTCGCCGATGGGCAGTTCGATCGGGAATCCGCCGACGAAGAGTGAGTCGGGATTGATCGAGCGGAAAGTGTCGTAGAGCAGCGACACGGTGACAGCCGCACCGTCGCCGCCGCTCTCCACTGTCCAGTCAGCATCGTTGAGTAGGCAGGTGCCGGGAACTTCGCCAAGCGAAAAGTCCATGCTGCCCACCATGGGACCGTCGAGCACGATCGGGATCGCGAACCCCAACTCAATGGAGATAGGCTGGTTGCCATCACCACCCCAGAGCCCTGGACGCGTCTGCGTGCCGTCAGGGTTGGTCTCGGCGTCCCAGTCGCCGATCAGCGTGCCGGAGAACTGCATGGACATCGAGCCACTCACAGCAAAGAGCGACGTGTCATCGAGGGTGAACTCGGCCCCGAGGGTGACCGGGGCAATCAGGGCTGTGAGGGCAACGGCGGGTGTCTTCATGCGGGTCTCCAGCCACAAACGGTAGCACCGTGCGGCGTCATGGCGAGCATTGATTTCACTTTCGAGCACACAACCGCCCTGAGGCAGAATAGGGGGTGTTGGACACATGAACTGGAGGACTGTGCCATGCAAAAGCGTATTCTGGTGTCGATCGTGCTTCTTGGAGGAACCATGCTCACGGGCCTGACCGGGTGCAAGAACAATGCCGAACGCACCGCCTTTGGTGGTGGTCTACTCGGTGCTGGAATCGGCGCGGCCACCGGTGGTGGCTCTGGTGCCGTCGCTGGCGGGTTGATTGGTGCAGGGGGCGGCTACCTGATCGGCAATGCCGAGGACAAGAAGGCCAACAGCAGTGCGAGCCTGGCTGAAGAAAACGCCCAACTGCGGCGAGAACTCGAGTTGCGTCGGGAGAACGCCCGGCTGCGTCAGGCGTTGAGGACCAACTGATGTGATGCTGGCGGTGATGGCATGCGTGGCCACGCTGATGGCCGCTTCGGATCCGCCAGTACAGGTTGCCCACGACGTGTGGGTGGGCCCGGTGCCAGCTGCGCCAACACAGGTGCAGCAGCTCAAGGACGCGGGCATTCGCACGGTGATCTCCGTTGATGCACTCCCCTCGCCGGCCATGGCCAGTTTCGATGTACGGCGTGTACACATTCCCATCGGGTACGACACCGTCCCAACGGCCGACCTCGATGCGCTGATCGTCGCCTGGCGTGACTGCGCCAAGCCCCTGTACATCCATTGCCATCACGGCAAGCATCGCGCCCCTGCAGCAGCTGCTGCACTCTTGCGACGATTGGGCCGGCTCGACCCCCAAGCCGGCGAGGCAGTCTTGACACGGTGCGGCACTTCGCGTTCGTATCCAGGGCTGTACCGCGTGGTGCGCACCACCACACCCATTTCGTTGGCCGCCTTCAGCGCATTGACCGTACCGCTGCATGCTCATCAGCAGGCTGGCACGATGGCCGAGGCGATGGCCAATCTTGATCGGGTGTGGAAAAAGGTCAAGGCCACCAGTCAGTCGCACTGGCAGCCGCCCAAGACCCATCCCGATGCGGCGCCTGCAGCAGACTGCGCTGCGGTCACCGAGCACCTTCGGCACATGCGCACGATGCCGTATTCAGAGCAGCCGTCGTGGGAGAAGAAACTCGATCAGGCGATCGATGCCGCCACGCGGCTTGAAGCGGCTGTACAGCAGCAAGACCACGCCATGGCCACCGCAATCGTGGTCTGGATGGATTCCAGTTGCACGCACTGCCATGCCGTTTTTCGTGACGGCATCGAGTCACCACCCAGCTTCGTAGCCAACCCACCATGGCAGCAGCCTGCACTGCCGGTGGAGGGCCAGGACTGGGAAGCGCCCTTCGTTACGTACGAGTGAGGCTCTATGTAGAGCACGATCACTTCGACGGTGGGCGTTTGCATCGAACTGAATCCGACGCACGTGCTCGCATCGGTCGGCGACGACAGGGTATAAGGCCCAGGCCCATGATCACTAAAACGCTAGGCCCGGGCACTGTGGTCACGGGCAGTGTGGGGGTGATGGCGGTGTAGTCATCATTGAAGCCGTTGTACCAGCCACTGAGCAGTCCGTCGGCGAGCATGGTGGTGTCGACGCCCGTGGCGGCGTCAATCCAGTTCACGCTGCCGCTGCCATCAGGCGTAGCCAACGAGTGTGCCCAATAGTTGCTCGGGTCGCCGAGGTCGTCGCCCCAGCCGAGGTTGTTGACGAACAGGCCCCACTCGCCGAAGTCATCGAAGAGATAGGTGAACCCACCTTCGGCGAGCGCAGAGAACGCATCGTGCACGGACGCGTCGCCGTCGAAGTTGAAGGCGAAGGCATGGCTGTCACCGCCGGTGTAGCCAAAGTCGATGACTAGGTACGCCGTCGACGCACCAGTCCCCACTTCAGCGGTGATGTCGAGAATGGTGCCAGCGGCGTCGTCGATCACAAGATCGGCGGTTGCGATGGAAGACACGGCCAAGACGGCCCCGATGCATGCAGTACGCAGCATGAGCTCAACTCCGCACGCCGTGATTCGCAGCGTGCAAGACAGGGGAATGGGCAGGTCTTCCGGCTGTGGCCCGTGGCCCGATCGTCTTCCCGCCATTGATGGCAGTGACTGTGATCGGGTTCCGCGTTGTCCATCCGGCCTGAGCAGGACATGGACACTCGGCGGGGGCTGTACGGCGGCGTCACCGCGGCGGACTGGTCGGGCATCCTGCCCGACGTACCGCACTTCCCTTCTTCGTCACGATCGCCAGCGACACTGCCAGATCACATGAAACCTCATTCCGTGCGACAGCATATCGAACCCGAATCAGGAGTCAATACGGCCTTGGCGACGGTACTTCTCGCGGTACTTGTCACGCAGTTCGCTCTGTCGGCTGGTGAGATCAACCTGACGACCATCGATCCACGCTTCGTGCACTTGTGTGGTGATCTGGAGTGGATCACCGGAGGTGACTATGAACGTGGCCTGCTTGCCAGGCTCCAGAGAACCGAGGCGATCACCCACGCCGATGATCTCGGCGGCATCGATCGTCACGCTCCGCAGGCCCTCCTCCGGCGTGAGTCCGTTGGCCACGGCCGTTGCGGCGTGGTGGGGCAGATTACGCAGGTGCGCAGGGCGATCACGCGGGGCGATACAGAATCGCACGCCAGCATCGCGCAAGCGTGCAGGCAGCGAGTGCGGCTCGTCGACGTTCTCGTGTCGGGCGACGGGATACCGATGTGTGCCTCGCACGATCACCGGTACGTTTGCTTCCACTAGGAGATGGGCGACACGGTCGCTCTCTTCGCCGCCGATGATGACGGGCGACAGGTCGCGGCCGAGTGCCCATGCCACGGCCGTGGCGATCTGGCCAGCCGTAGATGCCTTCATGAACACCGGCTGCTCGCCTGCGATGGCGCCAGCGACTGCGGTGTATCGACTGTCGGGCGCCAGTGTGGGATCAGCGGCGCGGGCATCGAGATAGGCCTGCGCTTCGTTGAACCAGTCGTCGATGGCGCGGATGTTGCGATCAGCGGCGGAATCCGATCCGCCGCCACCACCGCGTCGTCCCCAGCCGCTGCGTTCAGTACCAGGCCATTCGATCACCAGACCACTGTCGGGCTCGATGGCGAGGTCTTCCCAGGTCCAGCCGTCGAGTCGGATCGTGGCAGCCTTGCCGGGCAGGCGGCCTCCACTGGGCACGACCAGCGCCGTGAGAATGCCGGACGCCCGGGTGACCGGAATCAGATCGCTGTCCGGATTGATCGCGACCACGGCCTTGGCTTCGGGTGTGAATGAACCCTGTTCGTCGTAATCGTGCGTGACGTCGACGGCGCCCGTTTCGGTCAGCCCGAGCAGCGAATCGGCGGCGACGAGGCCGGGATACACGTGCAGGCCGTCAAGATCCACGGTGCGGGCGCGGGTGCCACGTGGCGGGCGGCCCTGCCCCAACGCTGTGATGCGACCATCTTCGACGAGCATCCAACCGTCAGGCAGGTCGTCACCATTCACCGGATGGATGTGGGCATCGACAAAGAGCATGGCCTCATGTTGCTGGGCGCCGGGGATCTGTCGCGACTGGGCCTGCACCAGCGAAGCGGTGAGGGCGAGCGTACTCAGGGCAGTGATGAATGTGCTGTATTGCATCAGTGCGCCTCCTCGTGTGAATCGGTCTCGGTGTCGTGCGTGTGCGTTTCATCGCCCACACCACAGTAGCCGCGATGGTCTTCTCTCTGGGCATAGGGGTTCGTGTACTGGGCCACTGCTTGGGTCTCATCAGGTGGCGCCGGCGGTTGGCCGAGGCTCTCAGACAACACCAGCTCGACAAGGCGGCGTCGTTCTTCCCTGTCGCGAGCCGCCATGGCGGCATCGTCGGCACGCGTGAAGTACGGAGCACCATCGATCCATGTCTGTTCGCACCGGGCATACGAACTCAGGGGTTCGTGATTCCACACCACGAAGTCGGCCGACTTGCCCGGCTCGAGCGAGCCGGTGAGGTGATCGATGCCAAGTTGCTTCGCAGGGTTGAGGCTCACGAACTTGAGCGATTCCATCGCAGGAACGCCGCCGTAGCGAACGGCCTTTGCGGCCTCGTCATTCATGCGTGTGGCCAGCTCACTGTCGTCTGAGTTGAACGAGACCACCACGCCCACATCGTGCATGATCGAGCCGTTCCACGGAATGGCGTCCATGACCTCCACCTTGTACGCCCACCAGTCACTGAAGGAACTAGCGCCGGCGCCGTGGTCGGCGATTGCGTCGGCCACCTTGTAGCCCTCGAGAATGTGCTGCAAGGTACCGATGCGAATGTTGTAGTCCTCGCACGTGCGCAGCAGGGCGAGGATTTCATCCTGACGGTACGAGTGGCAGTGGATCAGCCGCTCGCCTTCGATGATCTGGGCGAGTGTCTCCAGGCGAGCATCCCAGCGTGGTGGGATCACTGCGAGTTGTTCTTCGTCGGACAGAGCATTGAAGCGGTCCCACTGATCTCGGTAATGCAGTGCAGCGGCGAAGCGATCGCGAATGAAGGCTTCGACACCCATCCGTGTGTCGGGATAACGGCCCGAAGACCGCTTCACGTTCTCGCCGAGCGCGAACTTGATGCCCGGCGGGGCACCTTCCACGGGATAGGCTCGTGCTGGCAGTCCCCATCGCAGCTTGACCACGGAGTTGCGGCCGCCAATGGGGTTCGCCGAGCCGTGCAGCTGATTGGCTGCAACAAGACCGCCGGCAAGTTGGCGGTACCAGTTCATGTCGTCACCAGCGACCACGTCGCCGATGCCCACATGTGCGGTGCAGGCGTTGCTGAACTCGTTCACGCCGCCACTGATGCCGGTGTGGCTGTGGCAATCGATCAAGCCCGGTGAGACGTGCATGCCGGTGGCATCCACAACACGCGCGTCGGGGGTTCGGGGGGCTCGGCGAAGCGGGCCAACCCAGGCGATCTTGCCATCTTCGACAATCAGGCAGCCGTCTTCGATCAGCCCTTCGGGGCCGCACGTCCACAGCGTGGCGTGTTCGAATCGAACATGTTCGGCCTGTGGCGATTCAAATCGACCACGGGCGCCAAGCGGAAACGGCACCGCTTCGGGAATGCCGGCGAACCGGGCGTCCAACTCGGTCTCGTCGGAGGCGTCGTCGCTTTCAACTTCGGCGACGGCAACGTCGCCACCTTCTCGAGTGGCGCTCGCCGGTGCTTCGCCCATCGGTCCGGTGGCGGTGCCGATCATCGCGTTGCCGTCCACCTTCATGGTGAAGCCCGCACGCATGCCGCCTTCAATCTCTCGAGAGAAACTTAAGGTGCCCGAGTCGTCATCGAAGGTCGCTTCGATGGGCATCTCCTGTTCCATGATTTCGAGTGTGCCGGTGACGCTGGTGCCATCGCGCTCGAGCGTCAACAGGAACGGGGGAGAGAAGTCGGCACCTGGAATCTCCAATTGCCCTTGCCAGACACCGGTAATGGGATCAGCTGGTGTGGCGGCATCCGCGGCGGGTGTGTCAGCAGGCTCGGGGGCCTCGGCGATCTCTTCAGTGTCGTTCTCGACGACGAAGGTGACTGGCAAGGTTGTTCCATCATTGAGGACGGCACGGCCGATCAGCGTGTCGCCGCGTATCACACCAGCGAGGCGTACCCACTCGGTGCGGCCCAGCGCCCGACCATCGATGGCGGCACTGACGCGGTGGCCCGTGAGATTGAACGACTTCGCCTTGGCCGTGGACGGCTTGTCTTCGCCGGAGGCGGGCAGCGTGACCGTAAACTTCTTGGCGGTGGTGTCGATGGATGCCGGCACCGCGATGTCATCGATGTGCAGCGTGCCCTGGCCCTGCAGCACGACCATCGGATCGGTTTCATGAAGGTCCGGATCGCCGCCTACCCATGTGCTCTTGATCGAGGTGCCCTTGGCGAATGGATCACCGTCGCACACCACGAGGTGGGCAGCTTTGCCAGGCTCGATCGTGCCGCACACGGCGTCGATGCCCAGCAAGGTGGCGGGGCCGGTGGTTAGTTGCGCCAAGGCGGCATCGGGAGCAAGGCCCGCTGCGATGGCATCGCGAAGTGCGCCGTGCACATCTCCGGGCTTGCCCAGGCCGCGCGTCGTCACCACGGTGGTGACGCCCGCGTCGTGCAGACGACGGAGATTGGTGGGGGCCTGTTCCCACGCCTGCAGGGTTTGAAGCGATGTGCGTTGCGCCGCGTCGATCGAATCAAGCTTGGGGCGGCTGGGATACTTCACCGGCACGATCACCGGGGCCTGCAACGAACTGACGCCGGCGAGATCTCGGTACTCGGTACCAGTGCCGAGAATCCACACCTGCAGGCCCAGTTCATCAGCGAGTGCGCCACACCGCATGGTGTCTTTCACGTCGTCCGCTTCAAACAGCAGAGGGCGAAGCCCAAGCGATGCTTCTTCGAGGGCCGCAAGATCATCGCGTCGGGCCGGTGGTTGCATCGCGTTGCGAGCGGCGGCTTCGTTGGCCGCGGCGTACCAGCGGGCGTCCATGAGCACCTGGCGTGCCAACGCAATGGCGCCCATCATCGAGCCGGGACCGTCTCCGCCCCAGCCACCGCGATCGAAACCGGCCGAGATGGGCAGGCTGGTGGTGGCCGTCCGTCGTCGGCGGAGATCCTCGTTGGTGGTGAGCACCGCGCCCGAGCCACGAAGAATGCCGTTGCCCGGATGCACTGCAACAACACAGAAGCCTGCATCACGGAACTGCGACGCTTTGTCGTTGGTCAGTGTTTCGACCGAGCCGTGTCTTAGATCCATCTGAGGATGGATGTTCGCATTCCAGTGGGTGGCCGCATGGGGTTCATGGGTGACATCGACGAGCACCGCTGGATCGATCAGGCCGGCATGGATGACCAGATCGTCACACGGCCACAATCGTGCGTCGGCCGGGATGACAACATCCGTACCAACGGCTTCGATCACACCGTCACGAATGACGATGGTGGCGTTGTCCAGCCGCGTTCCAGGCCGCGTGATGACGTCAGCGCCGGTCAGTGCATGGCAGTGGTGCGTGCGTTGGAAGGGCCCATTGGGCCGAGGCGCCGGCTCGTCGGCCAGCAGGGAGGCACACGGTGTGGCCAGCAGGATTGCGGCCAAGGGCAGGACGAAACGTCGGGTTGGCATGGTTCACTCTCACCCACGGGAAGCGGGCCCCACGCCCGGCAATCCCGAGGTGGTCGAGTGTACCGTTGCCACACCGAGGGGATGTGGCCTTGGTTCAGCCTTTGCGGCCAAATGCCAGCAGGGTGGTCTGGATGAACCCCGGCAGCAGGCGGTGGGCCACGGCAGCACTGCGATACAGCAGGCTGTTGAACGCGAGATAGGCCGGTTCGCCTTCCAGTCGCCAGATGGCCGAGTCGAAGCCGGCCCCTTCCATGTACCGCCGGATGGATCGCCGCGTGTTGCAGCGGTAGTACACCGGGAACACATCTTCAGGTTGACGATCACTCTGCACTGCGGACGTCACGTTGCTGTGCATGCGGTTCGGAATCAGCCGGGCAGCCACGCTCACGTACGACCACTTGTTGGGCGTTCGCAGCGCCAGCAGACCGCCGGGCTTGAGCACGCGTGACACTTCGGCGAAGAACGCCGTTGGGTGTTCGACATGCTCGAGCACATAGTCACTCATGACTACGTCGAATCGCTCGTCCTCCACGGGCCAGCGATTGATGTCGTCGATCAGATGGAACTCGTCGAGGCCAGAGTTCACCGCGGCGTCGGGGTCGACATCGATGCCAGTCATGGAGTGCACGTGTGGTTTGAGATCGCGCAGTTGATGGCGCATGTCATCCGGCGACACTTCGTCGCGAAACGCACCACGACCGCAGCCCACATCGAGGACAGCATCGGTCGACTTCAAGAGGGCCTGGAGTCGGCCGTAGAAGGCCACGGTCGTGTCGACACGCGACACACCTCCGAAGGCGATTTCAGGATAGGCGACCCGTCTGGTTCGACTGTTCGAGGACGACATGGAAGGCTCTCTCCGAAGGGTGAAGGCGGGATCGTAGGCTCAGGCGGCAACGCTCGCCGAGAGCCCCTTGACGCGCACGATCAACATGCGGGGCACCCACATGCGATATCGGTCCCCGAGCACCTTCACGTACAGACAATCACCGTGCACACGGCCGTTCCATATGGCCACTCGGCCATCGTTCAGTTCCAGCAGGAGTGGGTCGGATCGCATCTGCATCATGCCTCGAAGGGGACAAGGCTTGGCATCGGCAGATTGTTCGGCAGACTTCAGGCTTCTTGCTGGAAGGGGTACAGCGGCCCGAGATGTGCCTGCGTGCACAAGTCCGCGAGGGCTTCGCGGCTGGTGTGCATCAGGGCGGGGTCGGCGAGATCGTCTGCCGTCAGTGTCTCGGGATACCACCGCTGGACCCACGCTTCGAGCAGCTGCAGTGTGTCTTCGTTGATCCGCAGCCCGTTAGGCACAGTGGCCCGCTCAGCATCGGTCAGGGGCACTCGGAGACGGAGGCAGGCCGGGCCACCGCCGTTGTGCATGGACTCACGCAGGTCGAGGTAGTGCACGCCGGCAATGGAGCTGGAGTCCGCGATCCAACCATCAACAACCGCGCGAGCCGCGGCATGGCGCTCTACATCGGCAGGGCAGATCAACACGTGGCCCTCAGGCGTATCCAACAGCTGACTGTTGAAGAGATAGGTCTGCACGGCGTCGTCAACCGACAGCATGGCGTCGGTCACCACGAGTGGCTCGAACGTGGGGCCGAGTCGATCGGCCAACATGGTGATCACCGCATCGGTGTCGAGGAAGGCGCGTTCATGGGTCAGCAGCACTCGCCCCGTGCCCACGCTGATGACGTCATTGTGAAACACGCCCGCATCGATCACGTCGGGGTGCTGCTGTACCAACAACACTCGGTCGTCGGCGAGCTGGTGATGCCGTGCGATCGTGGCCGACGCGGCGCGGGTCTGCCGAGCAGGGAACTTCTGCGGGGCAGGTGCCGTGGAATCGTCTTCATCCGTGCCGTATGCAAACAGATGCACCACGCCCTGGTCGGTGTGGAGGCGGGTGTGGTTGGCGGCGCCCTCATCACGGAGGGCCATGCCCGCAAGGGGACGATGATGCGTGGCACACGGCAGGGCTGTCTTGAGCAGCGCCGATGTCTGCATTGGTTCCAATGCACGATGCGCCTTGGACAGCAGATTGGCAGGTGTCACATGCACCGCGCCATCGTTCGAGTCGCATGACGGTGCGATGGTGGCGGCATTGGCTGTCCACATGCTCGAGGCGCTGCTGGCTTGAGCCAACATGAGCGGCGCGGTGTTGGCCGCAGCAGTGATGATGTCGTCATCGGTGCCGGTGAGGCCTGTGTCACGCAATGCCGTAAGAATGGGACGGTCCAGCGGCGGGAGAAAGGCCTGATCCACGCCCAATTCGTGGACAAATCGCATCTTGGCCAGCCCCTGCATTGCGGCAATGCGAGGGTGAGCTACTTGGCCGCCATGGTGTGTGGAAGCGACGTTGCCCGTGGACAGTCCGGCATAGTTGTGGGTGGGGCCCACCAGCCCGTCGAATTGCATCTCACGCAGCATTCAAGCAGCCTATCCGGGTGTTTCGCTTCGTGGCGGGGGTGGGTAGAATGTGGTGCTCATGCTTCGCCCAGTGCTCTATTGCAAGATTCACCAGGCCGCCGTCACGCAGGCCGATCCTGAGTATGTCGGCTCGATCACGATCGATGCGGACCTGCTCGAGGCGTCGGGCCTTCGCGTCAACGACAAGGTGCTGATCGCCAATTGCCGCAATGGCGCCCGATTCGAAACCTACGTGTTTCGCGGCGAACCGGGAAGCGGCGTGGTCGGGATCAATGGTGCCGCGGCCTTGCTGGCGGAACCCGGTGATCGGGTCATCATTCTGCACTTCGCCGACATGACCGACGCCGAGTACGCCGAACATCACCCGCAGGTGCTGGTGATGAACGAAGACAACACGATCGCCCAGTCACTGAACTACGACCCCGGTCCGAGTCTTGCCACGGTCGACGGCTGATCAGTCAGCTCGGTCGACCTGCACCCACTCCACACCAGCTTCTGTAAGCAGCTCCACGCTCTTGGCGATGGAATCGGCCCAATGTGCGTCGCCTTCGCCGGGCGTCCACGCCACGACGCGTTGGATGCCGGCCTGAATCACTGCCAGCGTGCAGGTGTTGCATGGGAAGAACGAGGTGTAGATGGTGCTGCCCACCGTCGACACACCATGACGGGCACACTGCGTGATGGCATTCATCTCGGCGTGGCAGATCAGGTCGTACTTT
Source organism: Phycisphaerales bacterium (assembly GCA_022446965.1). GTDB lineage: Bacteria > Planctomycetota > Phycisphaerae > Phycisphaerales > SM1A02 > JABAAC01. The sequence continues at coordinate 62,370 of JAKVBV010000009.1, read as the reverse complement.
ACCGGCCGCTCGAGTCGCTCGGGGCGATCTTCCACACCCTCGGGCAGCCCGTTGAAACCGGTGGCGCACACGCGGCGAGCGCCATCAACGATCACTGCGCCCACGCCACGAGACGGATCCTTCGACCACGTGGCGATGTGGTCGGCCAGGGCAAGAAACCTGTGGTCCCAGTTGGTGTCACTCATTGGAGGGATGTCTCGTGCATGGGGATCGGGCAATAGTATGGCGACCCACCGAGCCCAACGCCCAAGGGAGCCAGTTTCATGTTCATTCTGTCATTTGCGGTCTACACCCTCATCGTGGTGTGGGTGGGTATCGCCACAAGCAAACGGGCCGGTGACAGCGAAGCGGAGTACTTCCTTGCCGGACGCAAGCTCGGCCCTTGGGTGGCAGCGCTGTCAGCGTCAGCGTCTTCGGAAAGTGGCTGGGTCACCTTGGGCTTGGTCGGGTGGGCGTTCGCATCAGGCGTGAGTGCACTCTGGATGCTGCCGGCCGTGGTGGTGGGTTTCGGTTTCAACTGGTTCGTGCTGGCCGGTCCACTTCGAGACGACGCCGCACGACTGGGCGCGGTCACCGTGCCGGATTATCTGGCTCGTCGCTTCAACACCGGTGCGACCTGGATTCGTCTTGCCGGCGTGGCCATTGTGCTCACGGCGATGACGCTGTACGTGGCCGCTCAATTCGCCGCGGCTGGCAAGGCCTTCCACGCTGCGTTCGACGGCCTTGACTACGTCTGGGGGGTGGCGATCGGTGCGGGATTGGTGCTGTGCTACGTGGCCCTTGGCGGCTTTCGTGCCGCGTGCTGGACTGATCTGCTGCAGGGTTTGTTGATGGTGGTCGTCTTGGTGTTCTTCCCCGCATGGGTGTTGTTCTCCGGCCCGGGCATCGAGGGGCTGCAGGCTTCCCTCGCTGCGGGCACGGACGGCGGCCACCTGCTCAGCTTCTGGCCCGGGCTCACAGGCAGCGCCTTCATCGGCTTCTTGCTCGGATCAGGCGCGCTCGGGGTGAGCTTCGGGTACGCCGGTCAACCGCACGTGCTGGTGCGGTACATGGCGATGCAAAAGCGGCGTGATGCGCTCATCGGTGGCGCCATTGCCATGGTGTGGGGCCTGCTCGTCATCACAGGTGCCATCGTGGTCGGCTTGTTGGTGCGTGGGTTCGCAGAGTCCGGCGCCGAGTGGGCCGTGCCCATGCTCACCGCCGGTGCTGGCGGTGGGCCCGATGGTGAATATGCACTGATCGAATCGGCTCAGGCATTGTTGCCTCCAGTGTTGGGCGGCTTGGCGCTCGCAGCCATTCTGGCGGCCATTGCATCGACGGCCGACAGCCAACTGGTGGTGGGCGCCTCCGCAATCGCATCTGACCTGCTCGCTCGCGTGCTGGGCAAGTCGCAAGCGGCAAAGTCGACCCGCGTCCATCGGTTGAGCGTAGTCGGGGTGGCCATCGTCGCCGTGGGGCTCGTGATTGACGAGCATGTGGAGGTGTACACGTATGTGCTCACGTACGGGTGGGCGATTCTCGGCGCAGGATTTGGTCCGCAGGTGCTCCTGGCCGTGTTCTGGAAACGGGCCACCGGATGGGGGTGTGTGGCAGGGTTGTGTACCGGGTTTGCCGTGGCGATCGGGTGGAAACTGGGATACGAGGGCGAAATCGAGATCTACAACCTCCCGCTGGCCTTCATTGCAGCGGGCGTGGCGAATATCGTGGTCAGTGTGCTTACACACCGTTATGAACACACCGGCAAGGAGCAGGCACACGATGAGTGTTGAGGTGGAATTGGTTGCAGTCTCAGGCCCCAAGGAATTCAAGCGGGGGACGTTTGGTGTGGGTGAGTTGGCGGCTGAAATCGGCCGCAGCAGCGAGTGCGCACTGGTCTTGACCGACCCTTCCGTGTCTCGCAAGCACGCAGCCATGATCGTGGATGAACACGGTGCACTTCACATTCAAGATCTTGGGTCCAGCGGCGGCACGACTGTCAATCTTGTTCGCGTGAGCGAAGGTGAGCAGGTGCGATTGACGGATCGCGATCTTGTCGGCATCGGCCCGTGGAAGCTGCTGGCCCGAGTGACCGGTGATGCACCCGTGGAAGTTGCTCTGATCACGCCCCAGCCCGGAGACATGGAAGCCACCATTTCGCCTGCTCAATCGGACGGCCCCAAGAGCCGATCGGATTCGCTGTACGCGACACGGGCGAGCATCTTCATTCGACTCAAGGCCGACGGTTCGGTGGAACGTGAGCTGGGTTGGCAGGAGTTTGCGCAGAAGTACTCACGGGTGATCGCAGGCTTTGCCCGCAACGCAGGTCTGCCGGCACAAGAAGCCGACGATGTGCTGCAGGATGTGCTTCTTGGTTTCTTCCGAGTCTCCGATGCCTTCGAGTACGACCCGGAGAAGGGTCGCTTTCGTGGATACCTCAAGCGTGTGACGCTGAATGCAATCCGTGGACGGCATCGTCGCAAGCGGCCGGCGGTGGGCATCGAGGATCACTGCGAGCCGTTCATGCCCGACGGGCTTGATGAGCAGTGGGATCGCCAGTGGACCGAGCAACTGCTCACCCGAGCGATGATTGAAGTGCGGGAAGAAGTTGAGGACAAGACGTGGCGGGCATTCGAGCTGTACGGCCTGCGTGGTACGCAAGCTGCGGCCGTGGCCGAAGAGACCGGCATGAGTGAAGCGGCCATCCGTCACGCGAAGATGCGCATCACGAAGCGACTTCGGGCGGTGGTGGATCGCCTTCGGGCGGAAGAAGGCTGATCCGCGTCACAACGATCATGCCCTGCTTGGCATTGGGCCAGTGACCATCGGCTAGGGTGCTCGACAGTGGACGTGCTCTACACCGAAATCGGATCGCTTGAACTGTGGCAAGCACTGGCATTGATCGGTGTCGGCGTGCTGTCCGGTTCACTCGGCGGCATGTTGGGGATCGGCGGTGGTGTGGTGAACATTCCAATGCTCACGCTCCTGCTGGGCCTGCCCATGCATCTCGCCCAGGCCGCGTCCATGAGTGTGACACCGTTCGTGGCGGGGGCATCGGCCCTTGGCCATCACCGTGAACGGGCCGTGTGCGTGTCATTGCTCAAGCGGCTGGCCCCAGTGGCGGTGGTGGCGATCATCGGCGGCATTTGCGCCACGTTTGTGCTGGATGACTCGTGGTTGCGGTTCATCTTCGGTGTGTTCCTGATTTGGGTGGCGTTCGTCCACTTGCGTAAGCTACTCGTGCGGACCAACCGCAGTGCAGAACCGTCTGATGGGCCAGATGCTGACCCTCTGATGTCCTGGCCGCGAGCGGCGGTCGTGGGTGGGTGCTTCGGATTCGGCGCTGGCCTGCTTGGCATCGGCGGCGGGCTGATCACTGTGCCATTGCTGGGCATCGTGTGTCGATTGCCATTGCGTCAGTGCATCGCAACGTCTTCGGCGGTGATGGTGGTCACATCAATCGTCGGTGCGATCTTCAAGGATGCCACGATCATGAACGCCCCGGACATGCCCGCTCATGTGCAGTGGTGGTCGCCGCTTGAGTACGCCGCCTGGCTGATCCCGTCCTGCATCCTGAGCAGTTGGGGCATGGCACGGTTGTCACACAAGTTGCCGCTCAAGGTGATTCGCAGTGTGTTTGTGGCGCTCGTGCTGGTGGCTTCGTTCAAGCTGCTCACTTGACCGCAGGCACAAGATCGACCACCACCGGGAGATGGTCGGCGGCATCTTCCGCATCGGAGGCCTTGAGGCCCGCGCGTTGAAGTGCTTCTGGTGTGCACTCGTCGGTCGCGAGCACGAATGCGTGTGCCGCGTGCACACTGGCCGCCGTATAGGTGATCCAATCCAGACGGCCAGGGGTGTATCGCTGCCCGTCCTTGTTCCAAGTCTGCAGCCCGCCGCCGGCAGGTCGCATGGCGTTCGCCACCGCAAGATCGCCCACGCCGCCCAACATGGCTTCACCGTCCATTGTCAGCAGATCCAAGGGCACCGTGGATCCCACCAGATTTAGGTCGCCGCCGATGACGGCGGCATCGAACGGGGTGTGGGCATGGGCTGCAGCGACGGCTTGCTTGACGGCCAGCACCTCGGCGATGCGGGTCATGTCTTCCGGCCCGTGGGCCGAGCCACAACACTTCAGATGCAGTGATGTCATGAGTACGCGGCCGGTACCGGGCACCTCCACCGCCAAGGATGCGGCTCGCACACCGCGGTCCGTGGTGTCACGGCGCTGCAGGGCATCGAGCATGGGAATGGGGGCCGCCGGCAGTCGTGAAGCCACGGCACTGCGAAGTCGACCACCCACCGGGCCAAGATGCACATGCCAATCGCCCGGGACGCCGCGACGCAGGACCGCGGCGATGGCGTCGGCTTCTTGATCTGGTTCGAGTTCCTGCAGCAGGAGTACGTCGGGCTGCAACGCCGACAAGATGCGCACGAATGGGTCGGGGTTTTCGATCAGCCCACCAAACTCCACGTTCCAACTCACAACTCGGGTGCCACCAGTCACGGTGGCTGGGATGTCGTTGACATGCGAGGTCGGTGACGGACGATCGGTGTGCAAGGTGATTTCGCCTGAGGCACTTCCGAGTGACCCAGCGATCGCCCACGGCACCACCTCGGCAACCGCCATGGTGGAATCTGCAATGGCAATATCACGTGGGATTCGCATCTCGAACTGCGTGGCTGCGGTCGTTGGTGCGTAGAGGAAGTCGATGGCGTCAGGCGTGGCCAGGTCTCCACCGCCCAGTCGAACCTGGGCTCCGCCTGAGCGGCGCCCCTGCTTGGGGCTGAACACGATCTCAAGATCGGCGCCATTGAGGGCGAGGTTTCGGCTGCCGGTCTTCGTATCACCGTCGATGTTCAGCAGCAACACCGCCGGCTCATCGAGCCCTTGGAGATTGACCGGAGCCCCGTCAATCTGGAGATGTAGGTAGACCCACTGTGCATCACGTGCGCCCTGCAGGGCAGGGGTCGGCCCATCAACAACACCCCAGTCGTCGAATGTTCCGTCGAGTACAACTGGGTCGGCGGTGGTGAGCGATGCGGCGACAAGACAGGCGTGGATGAGTAGGGGCATGTGAGAACGGTATCCGACCGGGGGATCGTGGTGCTATTCCTGGATGGTGCTCGCGTGTCCACACGCGCCTCCATCTGGGGCCCGCCGAACTGGTGTGGGCCGACTCGGCATCACGACAGCCTTCTTGTGCGGGGGAGCCTGTCGGACGTCGTTTCCACTGGCGTCTGGTGGCCTTTGGGTCACGCCGTCCCCCTGACCGCCTCATGCGTGATGGGGGGCTGGCGCATGGCTGTACGCTGGGTGGCATGTCTTCATTGCACAGTGCCATTGCCGACCTCCCTCATGTCACGTATGAGGGGCCTTCATCCACTAATCCACTGGCCTTCCACTGGTATGACGCCGATCGCCAGGTGGAAGGCAAAACCATGCGCGATCATCTCCGGTTCGCTGCGTGCTATTGGCACACCATGCGCAATGGGCTGGCCGATCCATTCGGACGGGGCACGGCGCTCATGCCGTGGGACGACGGCAGCAATTCCCTGGCCAACGCCAAGACTCGGGCCGAAGTGTTTTTCGCGATTCTCGATCGTCTCGGCATCGAGTGGTACTGCTTTCACGATCACGATGTCGCACCCGAAGGGGACACGCCGGCTGAGGCCGCCAGCAATCTTGAGGCGATGACAGACACACTCAAGGGGCTGCAGGACGGCACTGGAGTGAAGCTGCTCTGGGGAACCGCATGCCTCTTCGCCCATCCGAGATACGCACATGGCGCGGCGACCAGTCCGTCGGTGGACGTGTTCGCACATGCCGCCGGTCAGGTGAAGCGGGCGATCGACGCCACGATCGCACTGGAAGGCCGCGGCTACGTTTTCTGGGGTGGACGCGAAGGCTACACCACGTTGCTCAACACGGATCTGTATCAAGAACGCGTGCAGTACGCACGACTGTTGGAAATGGCGATCACGCATGCGCGGGACAACGGCTTCACCGGCGATTTCTACATCGAACCCAAGCCACGCGAGCCTTCACTGCACCAGTACGACAACGATGTGGAGTCCACGCTCAACTTCCTGCGCGAGTTCGATATGCACGAAGACGTGAAGCTCAACATCGAAACGAATCATGCCACGCTGGCGGGCAAATCAATGGGGCACGAGTTGCGAGTGGCTGCAGCCGCAGGCATGCTGGGGTCAATTGATGCCAACATGGGTGACGAGCATGCCGGCTGGGACACCGATCGCTTCCCGACCGATCTGTATCTGACGACAGACATCATGCTGGTGCTGTTGGAACAGGGCGGTCTGGGCAATGGCGGACTGAACTTCGACGCCAAGCGGCGGCGTGAGTCGATGGAACCGGTGGATCATCTGCACGCACACATTGCGGGCATGGACACGTTCGCCCGTGGTCTGCTTGGTGCCGCAGCACTGCGTGCCGATGGACGTCTGCGAGAATTCATGGCCGTCCGCTACGCCTCCTGGTCGGAACAACTGGGCGAGGACATTCTGTCTGGCAACGCAACGCTGGCGTCCCTTGAAGTCCACGCAGCCACTGTTGGTGAGACGAGACCATTTTCCGGCCGACAGGAGATGCTCGAGGCCATCTGGAACGACGTGGTGTTTGCAGCCACGTGAACTGGCGCAACGAACAGATCGATCTGGGCATCGCCCCCACGCCGGTCATCGATGGCTCAGGTTTGAAGCCCGGGCTGTGGATCAAGGATGACGGCCACAGCGCCTCGCGCTATGGCGGCAACAAGCCACGCAAGTTGGCGTACCTGCTGCACGGGGCACCCGAACGCATCGCCACCATGGGGGCGATGGGGTCGCACCACTGTCTCGCGACAGCAGTGCACGGTATGTCGGCCGGTCACCAGGTGGACGTGGTGACGTTTCAGCGTCCGCACACGCCGCATGTCGAACAGGTGCTGCAGGCCACGCAAGCGCGGGCGACCATGCATGTCACGGCTTCGCTCGATGACGCCAAGGACACGCTGGCCCAACTTGGGGCGCAAGGTGTGATGACCATCCCGGCGGGTGGTTCGTCTGCACGTGGCGCCTTGGGCTTCGTGCAGGCCGGAGAAGAATTGATCGCGCAGGTGAACTCCGGGCTGCTTCCTCGGCCGAGACGCATCTGGGCCGCCATGGGCACCGCCGGTACGGTGGTCGGGCTGGCCATGGCGGTCAAGGCTGCTGGGTGGGACACCGAAGTGATGGCAGTGCGGGTGGTGCCGCATGCGTGGCTGCCCGAATCGGACATCGTCGAACTGGCAGCGGGGGTTGCTCGCCTCACTGGTCTCGACCCTGCCGTGCCGACGATCGATGACACCCAGCTCGGTGACGGCTACGGAGAAGCAACAACGGCGGGCGTGGCCGCGGTCGATGCGTTGGCTTCGGTCACGCCACTGGAGACCACCTACACCGGCAAGGCACTCGCTGCGGCACTGGCCGACACGGACACCGCCCCGGCAGTGTTCTGGCAGACGCACAACACCTGGTCATTGGCGCCACTGCTTGCAGGCACGGCGCCCTGCTCGAATGTCTGGGCTTGAGTCCTCTGGTAGACCGCCCAGCGCCGTGGTGCTGGTAGATTCGCTCGCGTGACGACACCACGCGCATCATCCGTCCGCTCATTGGCCGCACTCGGACCGGGATTGATCTTCGCCGGCACATCTGTCGGCGTGTCGCATCTTGTGCAGTCTGCTCGGGCTGGAACGGACTGGGGACTGGCGTTGTGGGTGTTCATCCTGCTCGCGCTCGTCCTCAAGTACCCGCCGTTTCGCTTCGGCCCGGTGTGGTCGGCGGCCACCGGCAAGTCGCTGCTGGAGGGCTACCGAAGGCTCGGGCCGTGGACCTTGTGGCTGTTTGCGGTGCTCACGGTGCTCACGATGTTCGCGGTGCAGGCCGCCGTCACCATCGTGACCTCGGCCTTGTTGCACGGGCAATTGGAACGCCTCGGCATGCCCTCGCCCGGGATACCGTGGCTCAATGGACTGCTGCTGGCGTCATGTGCGGGGATGCTGTTGTACGGCGGCTACGTCTGGTTGGACAGACTCACCAAGATCCTGGTGCCATTCTTCACCCTGTTGACGGTGGTGGCCACAGCAGTGGTGCTGCCTCGTGTGTGGTCAGATCCAGGCCCGCTGCTCCCGTCCATGATGACGCTTGAGCAGGTATCCACCATCGCCTTCATTGCGGCCCTCATCGGCTGGATGCCGACTGCCGTGGACATTTCCGCCTGGCAGTCCCTGTGGGTGTTGGCCCGAGGCAGATCACAAAACCAGCGATTGAGTGTGGGCGAGGTCGTCTTCGACTTTAACGTGGGTTACGTCGCCACCGGTGTGCTGGCGTTCTGCTTTCTCATCCTCGGCGCCGCGATGGCCTCCACCGGCGCCGAGTTTCCAGCGACCGCGACGGCCTATCCGGGCTTCTTCATCGATCTGTACGCCACCACGATCGGTCCGTGGGCGGGGTGGGTCGTATCGGCTGCGGCCTTGGCAGTGATGGTCTCGACCACGGTTGCCGTGTTGGACGGCTTCCCGCGCGTGCTCAGCGTGTTGGTACAGCGGTTCACGAGCCCTGAAACTGAAGATGGGTTCAGCGTGGCGCCGGAAGGGGGCGAGCGATCGACGTGGTACGTGCGCGGCATGGTGCTGCTGGCTGGCGGCGCTCTCGTGCTGCTGCAGGTGCTGAGCAATGCGTTTCTCCTGGTGGTCGACGTGGCCACGGTGGCGTCATTCCTCACCGCGCCGGTGCTGGCACTGCTCAATCATCGTGTGGTCACGTCTGCGGCCATGCCCGAGGCCCATCGCCTTTCACCTGCGATGCGGTGGTATTCGTTGCTCAGCGTGCTGTGCCTGTCGGCCTTCGCGGTGTTTTATGTGGTCCTTCGCATCTACTCGTGGGTGGCGTGATGCAGTTGCCCGTCGTGGAGCACAGTGACCCGCTACAGGAACTGCAGACACTCGTCCGCGGCGCCGTGCGCACATCGGTGCATGAGCGGCAGCTCTACGCCACGGACGCCAGTCCGTATCAGGTGATGCCATTGGCGGTGGTCGAGCCGCTTGATGCCGACGATGTCCGCGCGGCCGTGCACTGGTGCGCCGCGAATGGCCTGCCCGTGCTGGCGCGAGGTGGTGGAACGTCGTTGGCAGGGCAGACCGTGAATCGCGCCGTCGTCATCGACTGTTCGGTGCACATGACCACCATCGAGATTCAGGCGCACAGCCGCACGGCGACGGTCGGTCCCGGTGTCGTGCTCGATGATCTTCGCGAAGCGGCGCGGCCCCATGGCCTCACCTTCGGCGCCGAAGTGTCCACGAGTGCGCAGGCCACTCTTGGTGGCATGGTGGCGAACAACTCGGCGGGCCTCCATTCACTGTGGTGGGGGATGACTGGAGATCACGTGCGTGCACTCGATGTGGTGCTCGCAGACGGCACACAGCTTCGATTGGAAGCGGGTTCTTCTGATCCTCGTGTGCAGGTACTGGTCGCCGACATCGTGCGTATCACGCGGGATGTGGAACCGCAGGTTCGATCCACCTTCCCTGCAGTCATGCGCAACAACGGTGGCTACCGTCTCGATCTGGTGCTTGACCAACTCGAGGCGAGCTCGCCGGACACGCTGGACGCAGTGAATCCTGCACGGGTGGTGTGCGGTAGTGAAGGCACACTGGCCTTCATCACTGGCATCGAGTTGGATCTCGTTCCGATTCCAAAGCACGTGGGCTTGGCTGTACTGGGGTTCACCGATGTCGCATCGGCGTTGGCACGCATGATGGACATCCTGCAGATCGAACCCTCTGCAGTTGAGTTGCTCGATGACGACGTCATCACGAGAGCCAGAGCGCACGAGGCATTCGCTGGTCTGGTCGATCTGCTGCCGCAGGTGGACGGCGATGATCCGGAAGCGGTGCTGTACGTGGATTGTTTTGCGGACACAGTCGACGCCTTGCAGGCCAAACTCGATGCACTGCGAGCCTTGGGCGAACCACTTGTCGTCGCATCCACGGAACAGGAACAGAAGGACCTGTGGTATCTCCGCAAGGTGGGTTTGGGGCTGATCTCGGGTGACTGGTCGCCTGTCCGTCCGGTGCCGGGCTTGGAAGACTGCGCCGTCCCTGTGGAGCATCTGGCATCGTTCCAAGATGCCTTCACCGCCATGCTCCAAGCACACGGGCTCAAGGCCACGTGGTACGCACACGCCAGCGTGGGGCTGTTGCATGCCCGGCCTCGGCTCGATCTGCACGACGAGCAGTCACGGCACACGTATCTGGAACTGGGCCGCTCGGCGCTCGATCTGGTGCGACAATTCGGTGGGTCCATCAGTGGTGAACACGGTGATGGACGCATTCGCGCCGCGCTCGTGCACGAGTTCTATGGCCCGCAGATTGTGGACGCCTTTGGTCGGATCAAGACGCTGTTCGATCCCTCCGGGCGATTCAATCCAGGCATGATCGTCGAGGCGACGCCCTCCATGGCTGCTCTTCGTATCGACGAAGAGCAGGACATCGCGTCGATCGACACGTTCTTCCATTGGGAGACGGAGGGCGGCCTGCCCGCGGCGGCTGCCCAGTGCAACGGGCAAGGCTTGTGTCGACGGAGCAGTGGCGGCGCGATGTGTCCGTCGTTTCGGGCCACACGAGAAGAGCGTCACAGCACGCGTGGGCGAGGCAACGCGCTGCGACTGGCCATCACCGGGCAGGTGGCCGCCGGCGAGGCGGCGTTCGATGATCCCGACACGGTGGACACTCTCGGGCTTTGTCTGGGGTGCAAGGCGTGCCGCTACGAGTGCCCGTCTCAGGTGGATGTCACCAAACTCAAGGCCGAATACGACGCGCAGCGATGGCGGCGTCGAGGCGGCGTGCCGTGGCGCACAAGGCTCAAGGCGTCGGTGCGCCGGTTCAACCGGCTCGGCTCGGCCGTGTATCCGATGGTGAATCTGATGCAGCGGGCATGGCCGATTGCCGGCGTTCTCAAACGGGTGTTGGGCGTCGCGCCTTCGCGATCACTGCCGAAGCTTGCGCCGTCGCTGGGTCGATGGATGCGTGATCGTTCGTCGGTGGACGGGCCGACAGTGCTGCTCTACCCAGACTGTTTCACCATGTGGAATGATCCTGACATCGGCAAGGCCGCGGTTGGGGTGCTGGAAGCCTTCGGCTACCGCGTGGAACTGCTGGAACAAGCCGACTGCTGTGGCCGGACAGCCTGCAGCGCCGGTGTGCTCGACATGGCCGTGCAGCAGGTGCGACGCAGCAGCGCCGCTGTCACCGACCGGCTCGCATCGGGCGATGCTGTGGGTATCGTGACGGTCGAGCCCTCGTGTGCCACTGCGATGCAGCAGGAGTGGGCTGAACTGAACACGGGTGTGGATGTGTCAAGCATCACCACCATGGCTCACACGGTGGAGTCGTTCCTCGTCGACCACTGGGATGACCATCCTTGTACCCCTAAGTTCGAGACCTACACCAAACACGTGATGGTGCATGTGCACTGTCATCAGAAGCACAGGGCCTCGGTGGTCGAGGCCGTGCTGCGTCGCTGTGGATGTGAGGACGTGGAACTGCTCGACAGTGGGTGTTGTGGCATGGCGGGCTCGTTCGGCTATGACGCCCAAACGCACGATCTATCGCTGCGCATTGCCCGGCAGTCTCTTGGCGAGGCCATGGCTCGAGCGCACTCGTCAACGATCGTGGCCCACGGCACATCGTGTCGCCATCAGATCAACGATGTGTTCGATACGCAGGCGATCCACCCGATGGTGCTGCTGCACTCGCTCGTGTCACGTTGATGCGTGGTTCAGAACGTGGGTGGAGGTTGCGCAGGTGGTCCGTCACCAGAAGGCGGCGCTTCGCCACCTCGGCCTTGCCCACGACCGCGACGTGGGCCACGACGGCCTTCGCCTGAACCTCGTTCACCACGCCCGGCGCGATCGCCATGGTGGGGTGGGAGGAGGCCTTCTTCGAGGAGTTTCGCGCGGAGGGCCTCGCGTTCTTCGCCATTGAGGCGTCCGTCGCCGTCGGCGTCGAACTCACGAGCCAGTTCGGCCTGCCGTTCGCGGATACGTTCGTGGCGGCTGCGAATGTCGCTCATGGCCGAAGCGAGCTCGTCATCGTCGAGCTGTCCGTTGTCATCGGCGTCGTACGGTTCGAGCACGTGCGGGGGCGGCATGTGATGGTGACCACCGCGGCCGAGGCGACGGCCAAGCGTTCGACGCTGCTTGGGATCGAGCATGTCGAGGAATGAGCCGAGATGGTCGGCCGCGATCATCTGTGCTTCGCGCTGCTCAGCTGAGATGTCAGCGACAAGCGTGCGGACGTGTTCGAGATCAGGTGAATCAGATTCAAGCGCCTGGGCGAGCTGTCGACGCAGCGTGCCGACGTGTGCCTGAATGGCGGCAGTTTCCGAACGCATCGACGCATGCAGTTCGTCGAGATGCTTGCGTTGCACGTCATCCAGTTCAAGCGACTGTGCAAGGCGATCGATGCCTGCTCCGGCACCAGCGGCGGCCAGATTAGAGGCACCGATCCAGCCTGCGATGAAGCAGGCATTGAAGAGAAGGGACAAGCTCAGGAGGATCAAGAGTGTTCGCGTGTTCATGAGGGGGCGCCCTCTGAGGGAAGGAGCATCGCGATGAGCGATTCGCTCGGGTCGATCGGGGTGAGGCCGAAGGCAGCGAATTCATCCTGTGTGGGGGTGGCCTGCACGCCGGCGGAGGCGGTGCCCAGCTGGAACCCGACCACGGCGATGGCGATGGCCGCCGCTGCCGCGGCGGTCCAGCGGCCGATCGTGGCCAGTACGGGTGTGGGTCGTTGCAACGCTGCGGCGCGATCGATGACGTGGGCCGGTGCTGCTTCAACCTGAAAGCGATCAAGCCGCAGGTCTCGAATCATCGATCGCAGCGTGGGGTCGACCGCCATGGCGTCGATGATCTCCTGCGGACACGGCCGCTGGGGGTCGTCGATCCAGTCAGCGAGCATCTGCGGATCCAGGCTGGCCAGGGTCAGATCATCATGTTGGGCGTGTGATTCAGCCATGGTTGAGCCGTAGCCCCTCCTTGTGTAGTTCTACGGTCATTGCTCACACTCGCATCCCTCCATGTGCGCTCGAAGGCGGACCATGGCCTTGTGACGGCTGCTGCGAATGGTCTGGGCCTCGACACCGAGCACCTGGGCGACCTCAGCTACGTCGAGACCGTCGTCGTACAGCAGCCGCAGAATCACCACCTGCCGGGCCGTTAGGACCTCGGTGGGGATATTGGCGAGCGCAGATTCTCGGACCTCTGGGGCCTCATCATCCACGGGGATCGACAGGGCCGCATCGACATGCACTGTCGAGAGCCGCTTGCGTCGCAGCACATCGATGGTGGCAGAGCGAGACACCATGGTAAGCCAGGTTGAGAGCTTCGATCGGGCCGGGTCATAGGTCCGAAGCAGGCGGCAATCATGCTGCAGCAATCGCACAAACACCTGCTGGGCAAGGTCTTCCAGATCAATACCCGGTGGCGGCGTGCCCACGGTGCGGCGGACGGCCCCCATCACCAGGCCCATGGCCTGTTCCACGAACTGTGTCCACGCGGCGGCATCCCCGTCGAAACAGGCCTGCAAGTCCACGGATTGGATGGTTCTGTCGCTCACGCCTGTAGGCCGGTGCACACCCGGGTGTCCCTGTTTTGTACGTCTTCAGCGGGGCTGAAGGTACCCCGCAATCGCGATTCATCAGGGATGGCCTCGGGCCACGCCCCCGTATAATCGACCGGAACGGCATGTCGCCGTTGATTTGCACGCCCCCGTGCGGGGGAATGAGGACCTAACCCCAATGATCCGTACCACCTTGAATCGTGCTGGCGTCCTGGCCGGCCTGACCTGCGCCGCATCCTTGCTGGCTGTCTCGACCGCCTTTGCTCAGGATGGGCAACGCCCCGGCGGCGACCCCAACGAACGCCAAGCGCTGCTGGAACGATTCGATGCCGACGGCGATGGTCGTCTGAACGATGACGAGCGCAACGCGTTGCGTGAGCACATGCGATCGCAAGGTGACCGCGGTGAACGCGGTGAGCGTGGAGATCGCGGTGAAGGCAGAGGCCGCGGCGGCGAACGCGGTGGCTTCGGCGGCCCAGGTGGTGGCGGTGGCCCAATGGGCATGGTGGCCCGTGGCATGTTCCGCCCGCTGTTCATGACCCGCGATCTTCCCGTGTTCATCGAGATGCTCGATCTCGACGAAGGGCAATCGCAGATCGTCGAGGCCGTGCTCGAAGACTACGACGCGGCATTCCGCATGGCAGCTGAAGAAGCCCGTGATGCCGTGGGCGACATGAACGAGGAGATGCGCAACAATCCTGAATCACAGGAACGCTTCGAGGAACTCCGTGGTGAGATGGAGTCCATGCGTGAAGAGATGCGTGCTGCCCGCCAATCGGCCTCCGAGGGCGAGGGCGAAACACAGATATCCGAAGAACAACGCAATGCTATGCGTGAGGAGTTCCGTGCCCGGATGGATGCCATGCGTGGCGGCTTCCGCGAAGCGATGCAGGAACACATGGACAGCGAGTCGGTGCAGGACAACCTCTCGCAGCAGCGTGCGGTGTATCGGCAGTTCGACGCCGTTCGTCGTGGCATGAATGCCGAGACCGAAGAGGCGATCGCCGCAATCCTTGCGGAAGATCAGGCTGCCAAGTGGGAAGACGTCATGCGTCGTATCCGCCGTGAACGTCTGTTGCCCGAAGGCCGGGTGTCTGGCGAGTCATTCGACGTGGAGAAGTCGGTCCGTCCGTTGGCCGATCAACTTGACGACACCACCGCAGCCAACGTGCATGTGCTGGTGAACAACTGGGCGGTCGATGTCGACGATGCACTGCAGCGTCGCGATGCATTCGATACGCCGGCTCGATTCGACGCCATGGAGGCGATGTCCAGCCGTGACTACGAAGCGCTCGAGAAGATCAGCTTGGATCGTCTTCGTCTGCAACGCACGGTGCGTGACGTGAACGATGAAGCGGTCATCGCCATCGCTGCAGTGCTGCCCGAAGAACTGGGCGCCCAGTGGCAGGCTGATGCGCAACGTGAAGGCTACGGCCGGTGGTTGCGTCAGGCGCGATCGCTTCGCGCCATCGATGAAGCGTTGCAGTTGGAAGATCTCGAAGACAACCTCCGTGAGGCCATTCTGGAACTGCAGATCGACTGCGTTGCGGCCATGGCTGAACAGGACGCCCGAGTGCTCGCTGCTGCTCGCCAGCACGAAGAGCCACGCGAGCTGGACTTCATTCGTCGCATGGCCAGTGGTGACATGGGCCGTGGCGAGCGTGAAGACACGCCGCTGGACATGGCCAACGACACCCGTCGCGAAGTGGATGAAGAGTTCATCGAAGCGCTCAAGGATCTGCTGGGCGAAGATCGCATTGCCGAGGTGTCATCGTTGCAGGAGCGTGGACGTCGAACTCGCGGCGGCGAAGGCCGTGGTGGTGCTGATCGCGAAGAGATGCGTCGGCAGTTCATGGAGCGGTTCGACACGAACGGCGACGGTGAGATTGACGAACAAGAACGCGAAGCCATCCGCGAGGCGTTCCAAGGCCGCGGTGGCCGCGGTGGCGGTGAGGCCCGTGGCGGTCGTGGCGGTCAAGGCCGCGGCGGCCAAGGTGGCGGTCAAGGCCGTGGCGGCCAGGGCGGTTCCGGGCAAGGGCCTCGCGGCGGCTGAGGAATCAAGCACATCCAAGGGTGTCCGGTGTCTCGGCCCCCTGGAGCGGTCTGCAGGTGACTGTGCCTGCAGGCCGCGTTGCGTGTATTGCGGGGTGATGGTGCCTCGACACGAGCTATTTCGGTGATATGGTGGGGTGTTCGCCGGGAGGGGCGATCTGCACTGTCAGTGCATCAGGAGATTGACCACAATGCTCGCCCATCTACTGCTCAGCACATTGGCCGTGTCACCGCAGCACACGCTGGACACGTTGCCGATTCGGCTCGATCCCACTCGCGAAGCGCAGATCTTGCCCGTGTCGCTCGATGGTTCGATCCAAGCCATGTCGTTTGAGCAGGTGGTCGTGTTGGAAGACGGTGTGGTGCCGCAGGTGGCTTCTGCACAGGGCACGCGACCAGCGGATCTTGGCGGCTTGACCATGTGGCGCATGACCGACGGCGCCGACAGCAGTGGGTTCATCGGTATCTCCAAGTGGGGGGTGGCGGGGTTCTGCCAGTCTGATGGACAGATGCATGTGATCTCTTCAGGGCCATGGGGACAGACACGCGGTGCGGTCACCGCGGTGCCGGCTGACGAGCTGCCCGAGCCGACCGTTGAACTTCCGCCATGCGAAGTGCGCACACCTCCGGGATGGACACCGCCTGTGCCTCGTCGCGGTGGTGGTCAAGACTTCCCCTGTCGGGCGGCAACCATCGCGGTGGAGACCGACTGGGAATTCACCGAGCGTGTGTTCAATGGTGATCCGGACATCGCCGCGGCCTATGCGGTCACATTGACCGGTGCGATCAGTGAGATCTACATCAACGAACTCAACGTGCGCTTCGGCATTGGATTCCTGCGTACGTGGGCTGACGACAGCGATCCCTACGATCCCGACAGCAGCGTGGACATGCTCGATCAGTTCCGCAATCACTGGACATCCCAGATGACGGATGTCGATCGAACGATCGCGCATATCCTCACCGGTCGCACCAACCTGCCCTACGGCGGTGTCGCTTGGCTTGGTGTGCTGTGCAATAACAACTTCGGCTACGGCGTGTCTGGGTACATCGAGGGGTCGTTCCCCCAGCCGCTCCAAAACAATCATGGAGACAACTGGGATCTGCTCGTGATGGCCCATGAACTGGGTCACAACTTCGGCACGCTGCACACCCATGACGGCTTCAATCCACCACTGGACAACTGCGGCAACGGTGATTGCACCGGCGCAGAGAACGGCACGATCATGTCGTACTGTCACATTTGTCCGGGTGGTGTGTCAAACATCGAACTTGGCTTCCGCGACGAAGTACGCGGGGTGATCATTGACTATCTCGAGGCGATTTCGGACAACTGCAGTCTGGATGCCGGGGCCGCCGTCGCCATGGACGACAACGTGTGGACGCTGCCCAATGTCGGCCGCGACATCAATGTGCTGGCCAATGATGCCGGTGCCACGTGTGACGAGACCGAAGTGGCGATCGACGAATTCGACGCCGAGTCGGCGTTTGGTGGCACGATCACGCTGGTGCCTGGGTCGGGCGGTGCGTTCGATCAGCTGCACTACGAGCCGGCGGTCGATTTCATCGGCGTGGATACGTTCACGTATGCCCTGCCGGATGGGCAGACAGCCACCGTCACGGTGGAAGTGATCTCATTGCGTGAACCCGACACACATGGTGACCTGGAAGATGGTCTCGCTGTGGGGTACTACATCCTGTCCAATCCACAGTCACTGCCCAACTACGACGAGATGGATTCCTATCTCAACGGCGTGCTGGCACAAGTCAATCTGCCCAGCACCAATGGCGCCTTCGCAGGATCTGGTCGTAGTGATGAAGTCGGCGCACGATTCACCGCGTTGGTCGACGTCCCGCAGGATGGCCTCTACACCTTCTACACCGAGTCGGACGACGGCTCTGGCCTGTGGGTAGGCAACCTGCACGTGGTCGAGAACGACGGCGTGCATGGCATGCAGGAGCGATCCGGGTTAATCGGTCTGGCTCAGGGGCGTCACCGCATCCGCGTTGACTTCTTCGAGCAAGCTGCTGGAGCCGGGCTCATCGTGCGTTGGTCCGGCCCGGGGCTGGCCAAGCAGATCATTCCAGCTGCATCCTGGGCCCACGAGGTGTCCGAGCCGACGTGCCCGCAGGATCTTGACGGTTCAGGCATGATCGATGTGAACGACCTGCTGGCAGTGATCAGTGCCTTCGGTTCATGCGACGGGTGTGATGAAGACTTCAACGGCGACGGCGACGTCGGCGTGGATGAGATTCTTTCGATCCTCGCGCTGTTCGGCGGTTCGTGCTGATCAGTTTGCGGGCTGGTGCGCCGCATGGACCTTGGCGATGGCGAGTTGGCCGATGCGCGCCAGAATCACCAACACGATCATCAGCACAATGATCCCACCGACGAGATACCAGCGATGTGTGCCATGGGCGAGCATGTCGCCTAGGCTCGACGCGCCAGTTGATGCACCTGCGGCTCCAAACCCAACCACAATGGCTGTGCGCGGAGACATGCCGATCGCCGTACCAATGATGTAGGGAATCCACTTTGCACGGCATGCTGTGAGGGCAAGATTGGTCAGGGCAAACGGCGAGTTTGGGGGCACGCGGAGCAAGGTGATGATGCCCGTCGTTGCCAACATGCCGCGGCCTAGCAGTGCAGTGCGAACGGCATCAGCTTTCTTGTCTTGGGCAAACACACCATCGAGGCCGCCCGATGCGATCCCCGTGCACGCCAGTCGGCCAATGATCGCGCCGCCGGTGAAGCCGGCCAATGCGGCAACTGTCCCTGAGCCAAGGCCGAAGATCCACCCGCCCGCCAACGCCTGTGCGTAGGTTGGCAGCAGCCCGAGGCCGGATGTAATGGCGAAAAACACCGCGTACACAACAATGGCTGATGTGCCCAGTGCGCCCAGCCACTGGGCGGCGAGGTCTAACCGTGCGATGAGCACAAATCCGGCAATGGCGGGAAGCGCAGCCCATACGCCACCCAGCACGAGTGTGGGCTTGGCGGAACTCCAATCGATGCGTGCTTTCGAGTCCTTCACGGTGCAGTGGGTATCGGCCGATCCTTACGTTGCAGGGCAACGCGTGTGGCAGATTTGTCCACCTGTATTGGGTCGCGGCCGAGGGCCACACGCAACGCATCGGTGGTAACGGCCCCCAAGGCCAGAAGGCCTTCACTGCTTGGGTGCAGCCGGTCGTGCTGCATCATGCGCGGCGTGGGGCCCCACGTGATACCTGCACCCGGCACGGGCTTGCCGGTCTTCATGTCCGCGACGAGCTTCGCCAACGGCATCAGGTGGACATTCGCCTTGCCTTGGGCCCATGCATGAATTCGGGCATTGAGGGCCTGCTGCACCTCGGTCGTCGGCACCTGACCGCGAGCAAGGAAGGAGAAGGGTTTGGCCTCGAGGGCATCGGTGAAGTTAGGCAGATCACCCACGATCACCGGAACCCCCTCGGCCACCAGTCGATCCAGTTGGGCCAGGCCCAACTCCAGCCGTTGGGCTCGGCGCTCCGTTGTCGTGCCTTCCCCGAACCCACCGGTGGTGCCGTAGCCGTACCAAAAGAGAAAGTCCACGGCGCAGAAGGCTTCAGGGCGAACCGCGATCGCCTCGCTCACGATGCCGGCACGGTTCTTGAGCGAGGTGCGAAAGAACCCCGGTGAGCCTGAGGCGGTCACTGCCGGTGGCAGCGTGGGATCCAGCGCATGCAGGGCATCGGCCAGTTGTACATGGTGAAAGCGATTGCCTTCGGTCGGGTTGAGCACTGGAACAATCACACCCCATCCAGCCGTGGCGCTGGCCCCGAGCAATGCGAGCCCATGGCGTGGCCGCGCGTTTTGTGTGGGTTGATCCGCCGCGGCCAGCAGGGTGATGAGGCAGATCAGCAGCAGTCGTCGGGTGAGTCTCATGGGAGGCGATCGGGCTGGCGAGTGTACGCTGCCGGTGAACACTCGTGGATGATCTGATCGTCAATCGCCGACTCACCATTCCCGCCCGTGATCTGCGTGTGGAAGCCACCACTGGATCAGGGCCAGGCGGGCAGCGTCGGAATCGGGTGCGGACCAAGGTGGTGCTGTGGCTGGATCTGGAATCCTGCGCTGCACTGGGGCCGCATCGGCGTGCGACATTGCGAAACCGACTTGGCCATCGGCTTACTGGTGGCGGCAAACTCTCGGTGGCCTGCGGACGCCACCGTGAGCAGTACCGCAATGTGATCGAGGCTCGACAACGCATGGCGAAACTGCTCGCCGAAGCACTGCAGCAACAGCGCACGCGCAAGGCGACGTCGCCGACGAGAGCATCCAAGCGGGTGCGGCGGGAAGACAAACAGCGCCGCAGCCGCCGAAAACAAGACCGTGCCTGGCGATACGACTGAGGGTGCGAGCTGATGCGTGGTATTGTTGGGCTTGGGCTGACGCATTCTGCGGGCCCGGCATGAGCGAACAGAATGGGGCGAATGGCTGATGGGCACGACCGTGAGAAGATCTGGACGGGTCAAACTGGCGGCGATCATTGTGTCTGCCATGTGCGGTGCATCAGGCACAGCTGATCTGCAGACACCCGATCAAGTGCTCACGCCGGAGTCGACGGCGGCCGGATGGGGGCATGCGGTGGCTTCGGATAATGCCCATCTGGTTGTGGGGCATCACTGGCAAGGTGATGACAACACGCGATCGGGTGGGGCCACGGCCTATCGGCACGGGTTCATTGATGGTGATCCAGATCGCCCGTGGGGATGGACATCCTTCGCGACGCTTGCACCGCAAGAGGAGGCTTGGACGCACGCCCGCTTTGGCAGTGCTGTCAGTGTGTCCGGTGATCACTCGGTTGTCGGAGCGCCCCGATGGGACGCGGACGCCGAAACGCCGGAGGGCTATCCACCCACCACCACGGACTGTGGCGCGGCGTGGGTGTTTGATCTCGCCGGCACTCCAAACGCTGAGGGTGTGCTGTTGCCCACGGCCAAGTTGATGGTGGACGACATCGCAGCCGGAGATTATTTCGGCGCGGCCGTCGCCCTCGATGGTGATCTCGCTGTGATCGGCGGGTGGGGGTGTGACCTCGATCCTGAGGCGGCGGACCATGCCGGTGCAGCGTGGGTCTTTCGCAATCAAGGGGGCGAGTGGACCATGGAGCAGAAACTGCTCGCTCCTGAGCCACAGCCGGGCGATCGATTCGGATGGGCTGTGGCGATCGCCGGCGGACGCATCGCCGTGTCGGCACCACGGGCAGATGAAGATCGCGGTGTGATTCATGTCTTCACGCATGACGGCACCGCATGGACCGCGCAGCAGGAACTGACCAATCCAGGTGGAACATCCGGGCAGGGCTTCGGAA
This sequence comes from Phycisphaerales bacterium, assembly GCA_022446965.1. Lineage (GTDB taxonomy): Bacteria > Planctomycetota > Phycisphaerae > Phycisphaerales > SM1A02 > JABAAC01. Next base: position 41,351 of record JAKVBV010000009.1, on the reverse strand, counting down.
AGTGCATGGACTACAAGGTCGGACCGGACCTTGGCTGTCTGGTCGCCGGCGCTCCCGGGCATTCGTCTCAGACCGGACGGGCATGGGCATGGATGGGCGGCCCCGATGGCGTGCTCGATGTCACTTCACCGGTCGCGCTCGACCACGCCAATGGCGCGAGTTTCGATGAGGCCGGCGCGAGTGTCGCTGTGTTCCTCACCGACAAGTGGGTGAATCCCCTGACCGGTTTCGTTGTGGAGGGCCATGCCCTCGCTCTGGTCGGGGCCCCGGGGATGGGTGGTCATCAGGGTGAGCTGCACGCCTTCGCCATCGACTCAGCAGGCATGACCACGCGGGCGGGCATTTCGCCGGGCTCGTCGAGCGCGTCTCGCTTTGGTCACTCGATCGCGATCACGAAGTCGAGTTTGTCGTCGTGGCCTGAGAACGTGGTTTCCTTGACCTGCCCGGCGCCAGGGCATGGTGGAGTGGAAACCAATGCGATCGAGGTGTTCGAATACATCGACACCTTCGCCGCTGGCGACTGTGACGGCGACGGGTTGTGGGACTTTCTGCAGTTGGGCGGTGGCCAGGGGGATTGTGATGGCGACGGCATCTACGACGCCTGTCAGGTGATGATGGATCCGACAGCCGACTGTGATGGCGATGGCACGCCTGATGCCTGTCAGGCCGATCTTGACGGGGACGGGCAGATCGATCCGTGCGACGATGACATTGATGGTGATGGCTACGCCAATGATGTCGATGCATTCCCGACAGATGCCTCCGAGTGGGCGGATACAGATGGCGATGGTGTTGGCGACAACACCGATCCGGACATTGACGGCGATGGGTGGGACAACACCACGGATGCCTTCCCGTTCGATGGCACCGAGTGGGCCGACGCGGACGGCGACGGCATCGGCGACAACGCGGATCCCGATGACGACAACGATGGCATCACCGATGAATGCGATGCAGATCACACATCCGGCGACGACTGCGATGTCAACGGCATTCTCGACGCATGCGAAGTGGACAGCGTGACCGACTGCAATTTGGACGGCATCCTCGATGCATGTCAGCTCGGGTCAGATACGGATTGTGACGCCAACGGCATTCTTGATGAGTGCCAGGGTGATACCGGAGAAGACTGCGACATGAACGGCGAGCCGGACGTGTGTCAGTTGTCACCGCTGACCGACTGCAATGCCAATGGAACGCTCGATGTGTGCGAGTCGGGCTTTGTCGACTGCGATGCGAACGGGTTGATAGATCTGTGTGAGATTGCCGCCGACCCCGCACTCGATTGTGATAGGGATGGCCATCTCGACTCGTGCGTCACACCCGGGCAGTCGCTCCCGATCTGGTCGACCGAGGCGTTTCGGAATGATGTCGATCTGGAGGGCTATGGCGTGCATTTGTCCAATCAGGACAGTGAGGGCGTGTACACCACGTGCACGACACAGCCCGAAGGAGGTTGGCTCAGCAGTCCATTGAGTGGCACGGATCTCAGCTTGACTGATGATGCTTCAGTTCAGGTGCCATTGAACGCGAGTTTCACCTTCTTCGGCCGGGAGTACTCGTCGGTGCATGTGTGCAGCAACGGATACCTCGTGTTCGGCAACACGCCGGATACATCATTCGTGCCCTCCATCGACACGCACTTCAAGCTGCCCCGCATCAGTGGCGTGTTTTCGGACCTGGATCCGAGCACAGGAGGGGACGTCCGGTACCACTACGACGCGTCGCTGCAGGCCGATATCTTCAGCTGGTTCAACGTGGCCCACTATCGCGACGATGTCAACGATCCGTTGCGGTACAGCAGCTGTCAGATCGCCCTGTATGCAGATCAGTCGATTGGGATCGCGTGGCCCACAGTATCGGCGATGCACGCTGTGACGGGCGTGTCGGGTGGATTCGGGACCCCCATGGGCTGGGTCGAGACAGACGTGACTATTGCCACGAACTGTGAGCAGTACCTGCCGGACGGGCATGGCGATTGTGACTACGACCGGTACTGGGACAACTGTGAAGTGGCCCCTCCCGATGACATCCTCTTCGTGGCCGAGATGTTCATCGGCGACATGGATATCACCGGGCATGTGGTGAGCCTGCGCCCGGATGACGATCAGCCCTCGGGCTGGGAAGTGTGTTCGGACATAACCGCGGCCAACGTGTTCGTTCCGCCGTCGGATGCTACTGATCTGCTGCTCGGAGACGACGCATTCGATGTGCGCACCTTGCCGTTCGCCTTCGACTTCGCCGATCAGTCCTGGACTCAGTGTTACGTGTCGTCCAACGGCACGCTGACCTTCAATCAGGGTGACGCCGGGTCGGTGCATTCTCTGCAGGCCCACTTCAGCCAACCGCGTATCAGTGCGCTGTTCTGTGATTTGGATCCGTCAGCACTCGGCGGCGTGTTCGAGCACATCGGGCCGGCCGGGTCATACCTGATCACCTGGTATCAGGTGCCGACGCATGGCAGTGCAACGCGCCTTAACACCGTGCAGGCGCAACTGCATTCTGATGGTGGGATCACGCTGGTGTATCTAGATGTCGCCCAGCCTGGCGCGATCGTGGGAGTGTCCGAAACGGATCAGGGCCTGCCGGCAACCTTTGCAAATGCGGATCTCTCCGCCGCCTTTGATTGCCAACTGAAGCCCGCGTTCAAAGACTGCAATGTCAACGGCACACACGATCCCATCGACTTGTCGCTGGGGTGTTTCAATGATGCAGATGGAAACGGCGTCATTGATGAGTGCGACCCGCTGTATGCGGTGAATGATCCGATTCCCTGTGTGGGCGATGTCGATCGCAGCGGGACGGTGGATGTCCGAGACCTCGTCACCATGCTCACCTGCTGGAGCCGGGCGGGCGAAGGCTGTGGGCATGCCGACCTGAATGGGGATCAGGACGTGGACACCGAAGATCTGGTCGCCCTGATTCAGGCGTTGGGCACGATCTGCCACTGATTCGCGGTCCCGCGAGGTCGTATGATCACTGGTCATGGTGCTGTTGTGCCTGGCCCTGATCGCTTCGTCGCTGTGCAAGTACACAATCCGAGATGTCGGGTTCGTGTTCATCGGCCCGGCGGTAGTGGAGGTCGGCGACGGCGGCATCGCCCGCCGGCCTGCTGACGGGGCGACACGGCTGTTTCCCTCGTCGGTACCTCTGGATGGCGGCGCCGTTCGACTGGCCCTGTCACAAGACCTGCTTGATGCGATCGCAGTGGTGGTGGTGCTGCCCGGTCACGGTGCGGACGCCGCACTGCACAGTGCCCGCGCCGCGGCCAACATGCTCGAGCAGATGAGCGACGAGGGCAAGCTGGCCCGGGCGCTTGATGCACCTGTGTTCATCGACACCTTCGATGTCCATGCAGATCCTTTGGGCGCGTGGGGGCTCGGCTGGTCACCTGATGGGCACGCATCCGTCGCAGTGCTCTATGGGCGTGGCCGGTTGGCCGGCCCTGTGTTGCACGGCGGTCACATCACCACGGAGGCAATTCTCGATCAACTCGAATTGGTCAGTGACTCGTGCGAGTGCGATCGTCCTCGATCGTGGCTGGAAGGCCCGCACCTGCCCATGCCGTGGGACGACGCACTGCGTACTCGCGCCCGAGATCGTCTGGGCTTCGATCCGCACAGCCCACGCATCCGCGCTGAGATGGACAAGATTCTCGCTCGTGGGCCGCAGCCGGACGTCCCCGACAGGGTCGGAGATGTGGTCTTCGATGACCCGCTGCTGGGCTACGACGAACTGCAGTTGGAACCCGCCGTAGCGCCGCAGGTGGCGAAGTCCAAGCCGACTCCGCGATTCAGCGCCCCATTGTTCTGGCTGTGTGTGGGGCTGGGCGCCGTCGTGCTGTGCGGGATCGGCATGAGTGTGATGTCGAGGGACGCCGCCTGATGCAGTTGCTTCGAATGATCATTGCGGAGTTGTGCTGGCGGTGGGGCACCGCATTGCTGGCGGTCCTACTTGTGGCCGCGGCCGTGGTGAGCATGTGTTGGGCCGATGCCGTTGCGCGGGGCGCCGCCGATGTCACACGGCGAGTGCAGCGAGATATCGGCACCAATCTCGTGGTGTTGCCTCCGGGTACCGACACCACCGCGTGGCTCTTGCGCCGGCAGTCCAGTGGTGCACTGCCAATGGCGGCGGTGGATCAACTGGAAGCGTCCGGATTGGCTGGCCGCCTGATTCCTTTGGTGCGGCGCGTGGTGCAGGTTGACGGCGAGGACGTGCTGCTCACAGGCGTCGGTCAGGAGCGAGCCGGCGGTAAGCGATCAGTGTTCGCCCGGGATGTGGATGAAAGCGGCGTCGTGATCGGCGCTGCAGTGGCGCTCTCACTCGACGTGCAAGTGGGCGATGAGCTCGACCTTCCCGGTGGTCCAGCCCAGATCACGGATGTGCTGTTGCCCGAAGGGTCGATCGATGACACCGCCGTCTTCATGCCCTTGGCGCAGGCGCAGCGTCGTCTGCATCTGGAAGGCCACGTGACCGAAATCGAAGCACTGGAATGCCGCTGCAGTCCAGCCGTCGCTGACCCAGGGGCGCACGTGATCAGTCTGGCCGAGACGGCCGTGCCAGGGGCAGTCGTGATTCGTCGTCAGGCGGCCGCCGAAGCGCGGCGCAAGCAGCGTGATCTCGCCGAGGCGATCGCCGCTGTGGCCGGCCCTGCTGCGGCGTGCGCTGGGTTGCTGTTGATCGCGGGCATGGCGTGGTTCAACGTTCGCGTGCGGCAACAAGAGTGCGGCGTGCTCCGGGCATTGGGATGGACACGCGGCGAACTGGTGGTGCTGCTGGCAGGGCGATGGTGCTGCATCGGTTTCGACGGTGCCGTCATCGGGCTCATCGTCGCGATGATGCTGACAGAAGGGGCACCGCTCTGGTGGTGGATCTTGGCCGCTGCTCCGGGCGCCGCAGTCATCGCGTCGTTGTTGCCGGCCATGCTTGGTGCCAGCGCCGATCCGGTGGAGGCGCTGCGATCATGATCACACTGCAGGGGATTTCGAAGACGTACCGTGTGCGTGGCTCCAGAATCTCCGCGGTGCACCATGTGGATCTCGAACTGCAGCCAGGTGACGGTGTGCTGGTACGCGGTGCCTCTGGCAGTGGCAAATCAACCTTGCTGCACATGCTCGGTGCCATGCTGCGGCCGACGTCGGGCACGGTCACGATGGATGGTGTCGATCCATGGGCAGGTTCGCCCCGTGACCGGGCCGCCTTGCGCCGATCGTCAATCGGGTTTGTCTTTCAAGCCGGGCACCTGTTGCCGTGGTTGAGCCTGCAGGCCAATGTGGAAGCTGCCGGCGTGAGCAGCACGCGGGCCACCGAGCTGTTGACGAGCGTTGGATTGGCCCATCGCGTCGATCATCGCCCGCTGGATGTGAGCGGCGGTGAACAGCAGCGTGCAGCGGTCGCACGAGCCATGGCGGCATCACCGTCACTCGTGTTGGCAGACGAGCCGACAGGCACACTGGATTCCACATCCGCGGCCGCCGTGATCGACCTGCTCGAGCAGGCTCGTGCTAATGGAGCCACGGTGGTGTTGGCGACGCATGATTCGGCCATCGATCTCTCGCACTGGCGCACCTTGACCATGGACGATGGCCGTATGGTGGAGGGCTGATGTCACTCACCTGCGCTGTGATTCTGGCCTGCCTGCTCGGCCCTGATTCGTCGACCTGGCCGACGTACGGGGGCGACGCTTCACGTTCGCACGTGTCCGACGTGCCGCCGCCGGCCAATCCCGTTGAAGCGTGGCGACGAGACGCGGGAAGCAACCCGGCCTGGCCGGGGCCTGCGAAGCGTGACGCGTACAACAAGGTGGAAGATCTCAAATCTCGGCTGCGGTTTGATGACGCTCCACAACCGACCATCGTGGACGGTCTCGTCATTGTGGGGTCGAGCCGCGACGACACTGTGGAGGCGATCGATCTGCACACCGGTGACGTGCAATGGACATTCTGGACAGAAGGCCCGGTGCGGTTCAGTCCATACATCCATGGCGACCTCGTGCTGGTGGGATCCGACGACGGCCACCTGTACGCACTTGATCGCACCACCGGCGATGAAGTCTGGCGCGTACGTCCTGGCCCGGTGGATCGCCGAGTGGCAGGCAATGGCCGCGTGGTGTCGGCTTGGCCGGTACGCACCGGACCGGTCGTGGTCGACTCCACCGTGCATGTCACTGCCGGCATCTTTCCCTTGGAGGGTGTGTGGGTTGCCGCGTATGACGTGCACACCGGCGAACAGCAGTGGAAGGTGCGGCACACCGACCTGCCGGCGCAGGGGTATCTGGTGTCGTCGCCACAGCGGTTGTACGTCCCGGCCAGTCGAGACACCCCGGTGGTGCTCGATCGTACCGACGGCAGTCGCATCGGCAAACTCGGCGGTCAAGGTGGCACCTGGGTGTTGCTCACAGGTGACGGCGTGGTACACGGCCCGGGCAAGACCGGCCGCCTCGACGAAGGTGATCAGGCCGGTGATGAACTGGCCACATTCCAAGGCATGCGCATGGTGGTGGCCGACGGCCGCAGCTATCTGCTCGATGCCCAGTCGCTGTCAGCACTCGATCGGGATCGCTACAGAGCACTCGCTGTGGAGCGTCGATCATTGCATGTGCAGCGAACAGCACTCGACGCCGCCATCAAGGCGGGCAGCCAGGATGCCGCGGCCAAGGCGGCACAGATCGGTGAGCGATTGGAGCTCATCGCGGCCGAGATGCGTGACTGTCTGCTGTGGCGTGTGGAGGCGTCGCATCCGCACGCGTTGATGCTTGCCGGTGGTGTCTTGGTGGCCGGCGGTGACGGCGAAGTGGCCGCATTCAGCATGGAGAATGGTGAGCGCTTGTGGACTCGGCCCGTGGACGGTGCCGCCAAGGGGCTGGCTGTCGTCGATGGCGCGCTTCTGGTGTCCACTGACACCGGGCAGGTGCATTGCTTCCGCGAGGGTGACTCGTCATGACGCTTTTGGCCTGCATGCTTCTGGCATCCACTCAATGGACACCCCAGATGATCGAGGGCAAGCCGGCATGGGTGAGTGGCGATCCCGCGCTGCGTGGCGTCGTGCACGGCGACACGACAGTGGCTTCGGTGCAGCGGATCCCGGCCATGGTGATGACCGGGGACACCTGGGCGGTGGTCGGCGACGGCACCACGATCCACATGTTGCCATCGAGCGCATTCACGGTGCGGGCGATGGTGCAGATTGACGCGCCCCAAGAGTGGGGCGGCATCGTGTCGGCATTGCAGGACAACGGTTCGCAGGAGCAAGGCTGGATGCTCGGCTACCGCAAGGACCGATTCGCATTTGCCTTGGCCACCCAAGATCATGGCGACGCCGATGGCACGATGACCTATCTCACCGCCCCCGAGCCGTTCGAGCTGCGGCGGTGGTATGAAGTGGCCGGCACATGGGACGGCACGACGCAGCGGCTCTGGATCGATGGTCAGGAAGTGGCCCGGTCCACCGTGCAGAAGGGCGACGTGCGTTGGCCCGAGTCCGCGCCATTTGGCTTTGGGGCGTATCTCGACAGCAATGAGCGGTATCCCATGCAAGGGCTGCTCGGCCCGGTCATCGTGCAAGATGGTGATGTGATGGAAGAGCTGCAGTCCTCCGGCGAACCGGCGGTGGCCTTCTGGGATGCCACCGTTTCGCTCGAGCCGCACACGACATTGGACGCACGCCCTCCGCTGGTGCGTTTGCACTTTGCAGGAGAAGACATTCGTCGATTCGCTGCCGGCGTGAACCCCGGCGAAGATCACACCCGTGTGCTGCGATTGCCATGGAACACCGGCCCGGGCGCTGAGATCGACGCCGATCTACTGGTCAAGGTGGACGGCCGCCACCCCGATGGTGGTTTGCTCAGCGCCTTGAGTGCCGAAGACGAGGGCTGGGCGTTGAACCTCGAATGTGGCATGCCCACCTTGCGAGTGGCTCGCACACACGGCATGCAAGTCTTGTCATCCGACGTGCCCATCGAGCCGGGCGTGTGGACACACATCTCGGTGCAGGCCGATGCCACGGGTGCCTCCATTACGGTGAACGACACGATGAGAGCCGCGCGAAGCGTGGCCGGCGCCTTGCGGCCAGTGTCTCACAGGCATCTGGTGGTGGCGGGTACTCGTGCTGATGTGGCTGAGGGCACGCTGGCGGCGGATGTCCATGCTTTGCAGTACGGCGCCAGCATTCGAGACGCGCACACACGAGCACAGGATCGCGCAGCTGCGCTGGCCCTATTGCCGCAGCCACCGGCGATCATCGCAGGGCCGATCATTCGCACGCTTGGCGACAGCCGCTGGTCGGTGGAGTGGATGAGCGACGAACAGGATGAGAGCTGGCTCGAGTGGGCCGTGGATGACGAGCCGCCGCATCGCATCGCGGCTGTTGAGGATGGTCGCTGGCGAGGCGCCGTGGTCAAGCCGGAGAAGCTCGGAGAGCGATTGCGCATCCGCCCGATGGCACGCACATCCTTCGGCGCATGGCGGCATGGCGATCCGCACACGCTTGACCTGCAGATCGATCTGACGGCAGCGGGCAAGGGCCATGTGCTGCACGTGAATCCCGTTGATGCACTGGCCATTGAGACCGCCGCATTGGGTGAGGTGCAAGTGACGGTGGCCATGTCGGATCGCGAGCGAATTCAAGCACTGCGCCGCGCGGCACGTGCCCGCGGTATCCAGGGTGATCGGTTTGCCGTCCATCGAATCGAAGACGACACGCTGCCCTATGCCCCATGGTTGTTTAACGAAGTGCATGTTTCTGCTGGCACGCCAGCGGCAGTGCTCGAGCAGTGCATCGCCTTGGTCCGGCCCGAGGGTGGTCGTCTGTATGGCATGACCGGCGAACCTGTCGAGGGATTCACGCTGCACGACGACGGAAGCTGGGTGCGTGGCGCCGTGGACGGTGCCAAGTGGTGGGCGAGGCAGTACGCCGAACCGGGGCACACCAGCTGTTCGGGCGACGATCTTGTCGGCGGCGAATTGCGGTTGTTGTGGTGGGGACGACCCGGGCCACGCCCCATGCTTGACCGTGGCGCACGAGCGCCGTCGCCGTTGGCTTCTCACGGCCGAATGTTCGTGCAGGGCAACCATGCGATCTTCTGTCTCGACGCATACAACGGCTCGCCGCGCTGGACGCTGTCGATGCCCGGCCTGCGTCGCACGAACGTACCCAGAGACACCACCAACATGGCGATTGGTCCAGATGGCGATTTGCATCTGGCCGTGCGGGATGACCTGTGGGTCCTCGACGGTGAGACTGGTCGCGTGGAGCGTGTGTTGCACACGGCCAGTCGCAATCGTGACTGGGGTGTCGTCGATCCGCTCGATGACGGCGGTCAACTGACCACCGCCGTGCCGCGGGCCGCGATGTATACGGGCGCCGAGGGTGAGTGGTACGACTCGGGTGGTGAAGAATCGTGGCGAGTTGCTTGTGACCGCATCGTCCGGCTCGACAGTGGTGGCGCCGAGGTTTGGTCGGTTGAGCCCGACGGGTGGATCCTGCACTCCTCGATCGCGCGTGACGACACCCTGCTGTACTTCATCGAGGTGCCCGAGGCCGACACGGCCACACCCGGACGCCTTCCGCAGTCGGTACTTGCCGAACAGGACTTGGTGTGCGTCGACATGGCGACCGGCGAAGAGCACTGGCGACAATCGCTCGATGTGGGGCACTTCGATCGGATGACCTACGTGCTCCTGCACGACGGTGTGGTGCTGGTGTGCGGTTCCAGCGACCGCTTCCATACGCTGGCCTTCGATGCCGTATCCGGCGAACACAACTGGGCCAAGGATCACCCCTGGGCTCGCGACCACCACGGTGGGCCGTTGCAGCACCCCGTGATCGTGGGTGACATTGTCTACGTGGAGTCGTGTGCATACGACCTGCACACCGGCGACCTGCTCCGCACGGACATCCCGCAGGGGCGTGGGTGTGGCACCAAGACGGCGTCCAATCATCTGCTCGCCTTTCGACATCACTTCCACTCCTTCTGGGATCCCCAGAGCAATGAGTGGACGGAATGGACCGGAACACGCGGCGGCTGCTGGTTGGGCCTGTTGCCCGCTGGTGGCATGTTGCTCGGCCCTGAAACGAGCAGTGGCTGTTCATGCACGCACGCCATTCAAACCTCGATGGCCTGGATTCCGCGGCACCTTGACCCAAAACTTGCAGGAGCCGGGGACTGATGTTGCATGTCGTCCTTGCCGCAGCACTGTGCGTCGCGCCTGACCCGCTCACGGTGTACTGCGCCGCTGGAGTGCGAGCGCCAGTCGAAGCCGCTGCGGAGTCATGGACCAAGGAGACGGGCCAACGTGTGCAGTTGCAGTTCGGCGGCTCTGGGACGTTGCTCAACAATCTCCGCGTGGCGCCACGGGCTGATCTGTATCTCGCCGCTGCAACGGGCTACATGGACAAGGCGAGTTCACTGCAGCTGATCGCCGAGCAGATTCCGCTGGCGCACCAGCACCTGTGCATCGCGGTGACCGCAGGCAACCCTGCGGGCATCACATCCATCGACGACGTGATTGACGGCAAGGTTCGATTGGCCATTCCCAATCCCGACACGGCTGCAGCAGGCAAGACGTGCAAGACCGTGCTGCAGGACCTCGGCGTGTGGGACAGACTGCAGCCGAGCATCGTGGTGACCAAGCCGACCGTGAACGAGGTGGCCGCAGACGTGCGGCTGGGCACTGTGGATGCAGCGATCACATGGAACGCCACGACCAAGCTCGTCGGCGGTCTCGAAGCGGTCAATGATGCGAGGTTCAAGCCCAGCCGAGAAGCCGTGGCCATCGGTGTGCTCCGGGCCTCCAAGCAACCGACGAATGCGTTGCAGTTCGCTCGGTGGCTCGGCGCACGCGACAGGGGGGCACTCGATTTCGCAAAGGCCGGATTCGAACCAGTGCGTGGTGATGTGTGGGCGATTCATCCTCGGTTGGTGCTCTTTGCCGGTGCCATGTTGCGCCCGGCCATCGAGCCGGTGATCGAGGCGTTTTGTGAGCGTGAAGGGGTGACCATCGACCGGGTCTACAACGGCTGTGGTGTGCTCGTGGCGCAGATGCGAACAGGCGCACTGCCCGACGCGTACGCCGCGTGTGATCAGCAGTTTCTTGATGTGGTGCAGGAGCACTTCGTGCCGGGCACGCTGCTGAGCCGGAATGAGATGGTGTTGATCGTGCCCAAGGGGAATCCGGCCGGCCTGACCGGCGCAACGGACATGCTCAAGCCTGGGCTGCGACTTGGCGTGGCGTCACCGGAGCGCAGCGCACTGGGCGCGCTCACGGTGCAGGCGCTCACGGCGGCCGACTTGTGGGCGCCACTGCAACGCAGCGGCAACATCAAGGTGGAATCGGCCACGGGTGACTTTCTTGTGAATCAGGTGCGTGCGGGGGGCCTTGATGGCGCGATCGTGTATCACAGCAACGCTCGCGCATCGCAGGCCGTTCGTAACGGTGCTGATGTGGTGCCGCTGGGGCTCGATACGAATCCTGCCACCCAGCCGTGGACGGTGCGTCTTGACGGCGACCACGCCCTGACCTTGGGGCGGTTGCACGAGGCGATCAAAGCCGCTCGACAACGTGGGGCGTTCGAAGCATTGGGCTTCCTGCCGCCGACGGACACGGCCCCATGACCACACCGGCGTCGTTGCGACTGTCGTCGCGAGGCAACATGCCCTTCGGCATTGCGCTGTTCGGTGCCACGGGCGTCTTCGTGGCGTTGGTGGTGGCGTTGTTGGCCGCCAACGTGCTGTACGTTCGTGGCGAACACGTGCAGGCCGCGATCGATTCGCCACAGATTTGCTACGCCGTGTTACTGAGTGTGTGCACGTGTACGATCACCGCGATCTTGTCCACCGTGGTGGCTGTGCCGGCGGGTTACCTGCTCGCGCGCGTGCCGTTTCGCGGACGGCGTTTCGTTGATGTTCTGGTGGACGTGCCGATCGTGCTTCCGCCGATCGTCGTCGGGCTGGCGTTGCTGCTGCTGTTCAATCAGACCGCTGTTGGTCGCTGGCTCGAAGACGGTGTGGAGTGGGTGCTCGCTGTCCTGCCGCTGCATTGGATCGGTCTCGATCATGTGACGAGCGTCACCTATGACGTGCCGGGTGTGATTCTGGCCCAATTCGCAGTCGCTTCTGCCTTTGCGATTCGCACCATGCGAGTGGCGTTCGAGCAGGTGAGTGATCGCCGTGAGCATGTGGCTCAGGTGCTGGGCTGTACTCGGCGGCAGGCCTTCTTTTGGGTCGCGCTGCCTGAAGTCCGCAGTGGAATCGTTGCAGCCGCAACGCTGGCGTGGGCCAGAGCAATGGGAGAGTTTGGGCCGATTCTTGTGTTCGCCGGTGCCACTCGCATGAAGACCGAAGTGTTGCCCACGACGGTGTTTCTCGAGATGAGCGTGGGCAATGTCGAAGCGGCCGCGACCGTGTCGCTGATGATGGTGGCTGCGGCAATCGTGGTATTGCTGATCGCCCGCACGGTGGGTGCGAGGATGGCCGCCTGATGCTCACGTGCGATGCACTCACGATTCATGCTGGTCGCTTTCATGTGACGAATTGCTCGCTGCAGGTCGAGCGCGGGCAGTGGCAGACGATTATGGGGCCGACGGGGTGCGGCAAGACCACGGTGCTCGAGGGCATCTGTGGATTGCGATACATCTCCAGCGGCTCGCTGACGATCAACGGGGCCGACGTCACACATGCCCCGCCCGGACAGCGCGGCATCTCGCTGGTGCCACAGGATGGCGCACTGTTCGCCGGCATGCGTGTGGAACAGATGATGGGGATTCCACTGCGAGCCCGCGGCGTGCGACGCAAGGATCGGTCCACTGCGGTGCGGGACATGGCGGCGCAGCTGGGGATTGCGTCACTGCTGCGGCGGTCTGCAGCCGGACTCAGTGGTGGCGAGCGTCAACGCATCGCGTTGGGTCGGGCGTTGCTGTGCAAGCCGTCGGTCTTGTGCCTGGATGAGCCACTGTCGGCGCTGGACATGGAAACAAAGGCTGCAATGCGCACCGTCTTGCAACGCATTCGTGACAAGGGGGATCTGTCCGTGTTGCATGTGACGCATGACATGGCTGAAGCCAAGGTGCTTGCCCATACCATCCGCATCATGGAAGACGGACAACTCTCCATTCCCTTCGAGGCGACATGCCCATGATCACCATTGAACTGCTCACGCAACTTCGCGCTGCCGCTGGCCAGGACGCCTTGCAGATTTCTTGTGAAGGCGGCACCACCGTGTCGGCCCTGCTCAGTGATGTCGCCGATGCGGTGCCGTCCATCCGTGACCTGCTGCTCGACGGCGACGGTGTGCGGCATGGCTGGCTGATGATCTCTATCGACGATGCCCTCGTGGCCCGCGGCAGTGATCCGCCGGTGCAGTGCGGCTGCACCGTGGTGCTGGTCTCTCCGGTGGCAGGTGGATGAGCATGTCGAGGCCACCGCTGACCGACGAAGAACGAGCCGTCTACGAATGGCAACTCGATGTGCCAGGGCACGGCGAGGCCGGGCAATCGGTGCTGAAAGGGGCCACCGCGTTGGTGTCGCGGGTGGGCGGGCTGGGCTCTCCGGTGGCGTACGAACTGGCAGCAGCGGGCATCGGCCGAATCGTGCTGGCCCATGGTGGAACGCTCAAGCCGTCGGATCTGAATCGTCAACTCCTCATGACACACGAGGCGTTGGGTACGCCGCGTGTGCATTGCGCGGCGCGTCGGCTGCAGGAACTCAATCCCCGGCTCGAAGTGGTGGCGGTGGAGTCCAACGTGACCGACGCGAACGCGGCGGAGCTCGTGGCGATGGCCGACGTGGTGGTCGACGCCGCGCCGCTCTTTGAAGAACGTCTGGCATTGAACGACGCCGCCTTCGACAAGGGTATTCCCATCGTCGAGTGCGCCATGTACGACCTAGAAGCCACCATCACCACCCAGTTGGCTGGTCGCACCGGTCGCTTGCGTGATCTGGTGCCGGAACCGCCACAGCCATGGCAACGCCGGTTTCCGGTGTTCGGCGCGGTGAGTGGGGCCGTGGGGTGTCTTGGTGCGATGGAAGCGATCAAGTGCCTCGCCGGTCTGGGCGAGCCACTGTTCAACCGAATGTTGTTCATGGATCTGCGCACGATGAAGATGCGCGAGATGGCCTTGCCCGGCGTTAACTAGGCGGCCGCACCGAGGACATCGGACAACACGGCAATGGCGTGCTCGATGCCTTCGTCCGTGACCTCCAGGTGAGTCACCGCGCGCATCCGGTTGGAGCCGATGGACAATACACGCACGCCACGGGCATCGAGCATGTCCTGGAGCGCCTCGGCGCGGCCCTCGGGCACGTCGAAATACAACATGTTCGATTCGACCGTTTCTGGATCGACCCCGACGCCGGGAATGGGATACAGCGCTTCGGCCAGTTGCTTGGCACGACGGTGATCTTCGGCGAGGCGCTCCACGTGATTGTCCAATGCCCACAGGGCTGCAGCGGCGAGCATGCCCGATTGCCGCATCGCGCCGCCCAGTCGCTTGCGCAAGCGGTGCATGCGGTGCATCGTCTCGGCGTCACCCGCGACGATCGATCCCACGGGGCAGCCGAGTCCCTTGCTGAAGCAGCACGACACGGTGTCAAAGTGGGCTGCCCAGTCGGCCGGCGGGATGCCCAGTGCCATGCAGGCATGCCACAACCGGGCGCCATCAAGGTGACAGCGCATGCCGTGTCCTCGTGCGGTGGCGGTGACGGCCTTGATGCGCTCCATGGGCCACACGGCGCCGCCCCCCTTGTTCTGCGTGTTCTCCACTGACAGCAGGATCGATTCGGGGAAGTGGTGGTCATCAGGCCGGATGGCTGCTTCGACATCGGCCGCATCGAACATCCCACGGTCGCCATGCAGAAAGGCGAACGAACAGCCGCTGATGGCCGCAGGGCCGGCCGCTTCATACTGATAGATGTGGCTGTATTCGTGGGCGATGATCTCGTCACCGGGGCGTGTTTGTGCGGCGATGGCGATCTGGTTCGCCATCGATCCGCTCGGTACGAAGAGCGCCGCGTCCTTGCCGAGCAGTGTGGCGCAGCGTGACTGCAGTGCAAGCACTGTCGGGTCGTCACCGAGCACGTCATCCCCCAGTGGTGCCTCGACCATAGCTTGCTTCATGGCTGGAACTGGTTGCGTGACGGTATCGCTGCGGAGATCGACGATCATGGCGGAGATGGTATCGAACGGACCGCACGGTCCGTCGCGGTCGGCTATTGTCGCCGCCGGCTCGACATGAGCCCTCAGGGAGATTGACCACGATGAGTACTTCAGTAGCGCCGCCACTGGGCGTGAATCTCGGCAGCCGTCTGTCGTTCATGATGTTTCTGCAGTTCGCCGTCTGGGGCGCCTGGCTGCCTATTCTCTACCCCTTCCTTTTGGGGCATCGCGGCTTCACCCTTGAGGAGACCGGCCTGTGCCTGTCGGCTGGTGCCGTGGGCGCCATTTTCGGGCCGTTCATCGCTGGCCAGCTGGCCGACCGCACGATCTCGACCGAGAAGCTCTTGGGCATCAGCCATCTCATCGGCGCCGTCCTGGTGTACATGCTCGGCGAGGCGGACACGTTCGGCGGCTTCATGGTGTTGTCCGCCCTCTACGGGTTCGTGTACGCCCCGACAATCGCATTGACCAACTCACTGGCCTTCCATCACATGCCCGACCGTGATCGCGACTTCGGATTAGTGCGACTGTGGGGCACCGTGGGCTGGATCGTTGCCGGCATCGTGGTGGGGCAGTACCTCCTGCGCTTTGCGACTCCTGCAGAAGGCACTCTGGAGCAGATCGAAGCGGCGCAGAACGCCGGTCGAAGCTTTGCGTTCACCCTGAGTGCGGGCCTCGGCGTGCTGATGGGTATCTACTGTTTCTTCCTGCCGCACACGCCGCCAAGCAAAAGCGAAGATCAGAAACTGGCGTGGGCCGAGGCGCTGAGCGAGATCAAGATGCAGCCGCTGCTGACACTCTTCTTGATCGCCGTGCCGGTGAGCATGGTGCATCAGTTCTACTTCGTGTTCACGAGCCAATTCGTAACCGAGATTCAGAATGCAGCGGCTTCCGATGCCGCCAATTCGTTCGCCAATGCCGTGAACGAGATTCTCGGCGTTGGTGGCGGCGGGCTGATGACCATCGGACAGATGTCCGAGATCGCCGTGCTCGCGTGCATTCCTGTGATGGCTGGCCGCCTGTCGAAGAAGGCACTGCTGTGCATCGGCTTGGCCGCCTACGCCGTTCGCATGGCGCTGTTCGCATTCATGCCGGATCTTGTGCCCGTCATGTTGGGTGTGGCCTTGCACGGCGTGTGCTTTGGCTGCTTTATCTTCGTGGCGTTCCTCGTGGTGGACGAGCACACCAGTAAGGACGTCCGTGCAACGGCGCAGAACCTGTTCAACTTGGTGATCGTCGGCATCGGCATCATCGTGGGCAGCTGGTTCGCCACGGCAGTCGTGGGCAAGTGGGCCAACAACATTCCAGTGATGGAGAATGGCGTGCAAGTGATTGATGCGGATGGCATCGCGGTCAACACGATGAACTGGGTTGACCTGTTCAGTGTGCCCATGTGGATCGCAGTGGCCTGCTTGGCCGTGATGCTGGTGGCCTACCCAAGTCGTCCTGCCCTCAAGCACTGAGGGTTCATCGTGACTGAACCAACAGCCCCGTGTGCTTGTGCACACGGGGCTGTGTCATTGGGTTGATGGTCTGGTTCAGGCGGTCGGGTCGACGGCACGATACGCCTCGATCAAGGCGATCTCGCCGTCCTTGCCGCCACGGGACTTGCCGTGTTCCATGCCCACGATGCCGGTGTAACCGCGTTGATGCAGATGCTTGAACACGTTGGCGTAGTGGATCTCGCCGGTGCCCGGTTCCTTGCGGCCGGGGTTGTCACCCACCTGCACATAGGGCATCCAATCCCAGATGCGGTCAATGTTCTCGATCAGATTGCCTTCGGAGGCCTGCTGGTGATAGATGTCCTGCAGGATACGCACGTTCGGGCTGTTCACGGCCTTCATCAATTCGAGTGACTGATCGGTGGTGACCAACCACTGTCCTGCGTGGTCGCGTGGATTGAGCGGTTCGCATACGAGGATCAGGTTGGTGCCGTCGAGAATGTCAGCGGCGGCCTTGTAGCCGTCGATCACGTTGCGGGTCTGTTCGGCCATCGACTTGGACGTGTCCATGTTGCCGGGAATCGAGGTGGCCCAGATGGCGCCCGTTCGATCGGCGATGTCGACAGACTCACGAATGTCACGCAGAAACTGTTCGCGGGCGCCGGCATCACCACTGGTGAGCAGTGGTGGGCCGAAGCCACCGTTGTTGGCTACGAACACACCCATGCGCATGTTGTGATCGCGAAGCGCCGAAGCGATGCGCTCTTGCTCGGCCACAGGGCGGCCTCGCATCCAGTTGTCTTCGATGCTGCGGAAGCCCGCGTCGGCCATGAAGTTGATCTGGTCGACGACATCGTCGCCGGCGTGGGCGTGGAACATGCCAAAGTGGGGCGCGTAGTCCAGCGTGAAGGGCGCACCAGAGTCGGTGGTGCGGCGAATCTTGGGGTCAGCGTGTCGTCCTGGATCGGGCAATGTCGAGGGCAGTCCTTGAGCGGCCGCGGCGCCGGTGAGCCCCGCCGTGGATGCGGCAGCGATGAAGGTGCGACGATCCATCGGTGGCGTGCCGTCATCCATTGGCGTTCGCCGTAGCAGTTGTGCCCCACAGTTCGTCGTCGAACTTGGTGCTGCCCGGACGGGCGATGCGTGGCGTGGCCAGCGTGACAAAGGCGTACTCGTCCGGCGTCATGTCGAGGTCGGCGTTGAGGGTCTCATCCCAGGTGAGATCCTTGCCGGAATACGCACTCATGCGTCCCATGATGGCAGTCATTGTGGACTCAGCCACCCGCTGTGCTTCATTGAGCCGTTGCGTTTCACCGCGGATGCTGGCGAGCAGATTCTTGTGTTCCTGCACGTATGGGTTGGGGTTGGCCTTGTCGTACTGCCAATCCACGCCGCCTTCGAATCGCGTGCCGCCCGAATGGGTGATCGCGCGCCCCTTGGTGCCTTGGATGTGCTCTTCCACCTTGCCGCTAGCGCCCACAGCCTGACGGCACATGCTCATGGCCTGGCGTCCATCGGGATAGGTGAAGTCGCAGGCGAAGTGATCGAAGATGTGTCCATAGGTGGGGTCGATGCGTGACTGACGTCCACCCATGGCGGTGACGCGGTCGGGATGGCTTCCCATGGCCCAGTTCATCACGTCGATGTTGTGGATGTGTTGTTCGACGATGTGGTCGCCGCTCAGCCAGGCGAAGTACAGCCAATTGCGCAACTGCCATTCGGTGTCGGTCCACTCCTCGCGTGGTGCATGGCTCCACAGTCCGCCCATGTTCCAGTAGCACTGGCCGCCGACGATCTCGCCGATCTCACCGTTCTGGATGCGGTCCATGCAGTCAAGGTAACAGGCCTCATGTCGTCGCTGTGTGCCCGACACGATGCTCAGCCCCTTCTCGTCGGCAAGTTTGCCCGCAGCCATCACCTTGCGCACGCCTGCGGGATCCACCGCGACGGGCTTCTCCATGAACACGTGCTTGCCGGCGGCCACCGCAGCTTCGCAGTGGATCGGTCGGAAGTGTGGAGGGGTGGCAAGGATCACCATGTCGATGTCATCCCGAGCGATGAGTTGCTTGTAGGCATCGAAGCCCACGTAGCAGTCATCTTGCGTCACCGTGACACGATCGCCGCGCTGCGTGAGATGGCCCTTGGAGCCTTCGAGTCGATCGCTGAACACGTCGGCCATCGCGACCAGTGTGGTGTCGGGCGATGCGTCGAGCGTGTTGGCGGCGGCGCCGGTACCACGGCCGCCACAACCCACGAGGCCAACACGGATCGTCTGACGACCTGACGCAAATGCTGCGGTCGACAGTCCCCCCAGCGCAGCAACAGCAGTGCCGGCGGCGGTGCTCTTGAGCACCGTGCGGCGGTCCAGTTCCTTGGTCATGTTCTCTACTCCTGTCGGAAGATTGCCGTTGTCGGCGTGCAGCTCAAGCCTGGGCCAGGGCGGCGCGCCATGCATTCCACGAGACCGGCTTGCCGGGCATGGGAACGTGCATCACCGGAAGGCTTGCCGCCATGTCGTACTCGGTGGGACCCATGTGTTCATCACTGTTGAGGGCCTGATCCCAGGTGACGGGATGGCCCGAGTAGGCGCTCATGCGGCCCATAATGGCCATGAGGGTGGAGCCCATCATGTCCTGTGTGTCGTCGATGCGAGCGCGCTTGCCACGCACTGCTTCGATGAGTTCATTGTGCTCCACCTGATACATGTTGGGGTTGGGGCCGTCGTACTCCCACTCGTTGGCGCCCTCGATGATCTGGGTGGGCCCCCAGGAATTCACGTAGCAGGTGCCATTGGTGCCCATCATGTACTCGGTGTTGTCGTTCCAGCAGCCGGGCATCTGGCGGCAGTCGTGGAAGCCACGCGAGCCGTCGGCGTACTCGTACATCACACCGAAGTGGTCGTAGATGTTGCCCGACTCGGCGCCATGGCGCATCTGTCGGCCCGCCATGGAGATGGCTCGTTCAGGCTGCTTGCCGTTCATGGCCCAGTTGATCTTGTCGATCGCGTGGCAGGCCTGCTCGCAGATGTGATCACCGCCGAGCCAGTCCATGTGCTGCCAGTTGCGCAGCTGCCATTCCATGTCGGACCAGCCTTGCTTGCGAGGCTTCTTGCCCAACGGGCCGGCGCAGTAGGTGCTGTGAACAGCCATGACATCGCCGATGGCGCCATCGTGGATACGTGCGTAGCACTCACGGTTGGGGGTGTTGTAGCGCCAGCAGAAGCCGCCCATGACGTTGAGACCCTTGGCCTTGGCGGCGCGAGCGGATTCCAGCACGCTGCGGACACCCGGGCCGTCAATGGCCATGGGCTTTTCAAGGAAGCAGTGCTTGCCCTGCTTGACGGCGTAGGCGAAGTGCTCAGGACGGAAGTGCGGTGGCGTGGTGAGGATGACCACGTCCACGCCTGAGTCGATTACCTTCTTGAAGGCATCGAAGCCGGTGAACTGTCGTTCGGATGGCACGTCGATCTTGTCGCCATGTGCGTTCATCAGTGAGTTGCGACTGCTCTCAAGACGATCAGGGAATGCATCGCCCATGGCCCAAAGCACGGTGCCTGGGTCGGCGTTCATCGATTGCCCAGCGGCGCCGGTGCCACGCCCACCACAGCCGATCAGCCCCACCTTGATCTTGTCATCGCCATTGACCCAGCCCAAGGCGGGATTCACGAGGGCTGCGGTGCCCAGCGCGGCGCTTCCGCGGACGAAGGTACGGCGGGTGACATCAGACTTCTTGTCGCTCACTTTGAAACTCCCTGTGTGATCGAAACGGGCTTGGCCCCTTTGGGGGGCCTTGTACAGGCTACGCGGAACCCGGCGAAGGGGGCGTCGGAGAGCCACCAGATGCTCTTGGGAATCTGCGGATCGGTGTCATTCCAGGCGGGAGTGGGCTCCTTTCGCTCCGTGGCGGTCTGGGCGTCGCGGTCCTGCTTGAAGTGACCGCCCATCAGTACCAGCTTGTCGTCCTTGCCAGATTCGACAAGGCACCACTCGGAGACGTTGCCGTAGAGGTCGTGAAAGCCGTTGGCGTCGGGTCGTTTGGTGGCCACCGCCATGGTCTTGCGACGCTTGGAGGTTTTCTTGTGCCAGGCGTGGTTGTCGAGGTTCTCAGGCGTGACGCCGGAGGACTTGGCAAGCGCCGTCCACTCTGCCACGGTGGGCAGGCGGAACGTGCCATCGACCTTGGCACCGAGCCACACGCAGAAGGCCTTGGCGCCGTTGCTCGACACACTCAGGGCGGGGTATCCAGCGTGCCCCCAACCACGGTCGGCCATGATGTACGGCTTGGTGGGTCGGGTGAGTCCGTCGGTCGGTTCAGCAGCAGGGTCTTCCTGGTCGAGGCGATAGACCATCGCGTCGTACAGATCCCATGTCGTCTCCTCCCGTGAAATCCACAGCGGGGCGGCCCCCGGCGCCGTCTCCACTTTGACGAACGTCATCTTCACAGCGCTCCCCGGTACAGTGAATTCGAACGCATCCGGTGCCTCACCGGCGTCCGCGATGGCCTGGGCGGTGAAGATGAGCAGTGAACAGACGATCAAGTGCAGTGCGCGCATTGCGGCCATGCTAGTGGTGCTGGCTTGGATTGTGGGCTGCCAGAATGTGCGGAGTTCCAATCGATTCACGTTTGACCGTGTGTGCATGGGAACACGGGCGACAATTCGCATCGACACCGATCGATCTCAGGCATCGGCAGAAGCCGCGGCTCGGGCGGCGTTCGCGGTGATCACAGCGATTGAACATGACACCAGTGACTGGTTGGTCGATGGTCCCGTGGCGGCATTGAGAACGGCACAGCGCGGTGAGACTGTGCAGCTGCCTGAACATCTGGCCATGGCGTTACGGCACAGTGCGCCGCTGGTGGACCTGACGGCAGGCGCCTTTGATCCGGTCTGCGGCCGAGTGTCGTCGCTGTGGAGAGCCGCACGCGAGGCGGGCACACCCCCTGATCAGACGGCGATGACACGCGCGGCGAGCAAGGGTGGCTTTCACACGCTGGGCTTCGACCCCCAGGCCGGCACGGTGTGCCCGACAATCGTCGGGCCGTGGTTGGACTTCGGTGGCATCGCCAAGGGTATGGCCGCCGATGCGGCGCTCGCCGAGATCGCATCGCACGGCATGCCGCACGCGGTGGTCGATGTTGGCGGCGATCTCGCGGTGGGCAGACCGGCAACCGGCGCCAAAGAGCCGGCCTGGATCGTGGGCATCAGTGGTGATGTGGGAGTCTCGTCGAAGGTGTACGTGGGCAACTGCGGCGTGGCGACATCAGGATCGCACTACCAGCACATCGAATCCGCTGATGCACGACTCTCCCACGTGTTTGATCCGCGTACCGGTCGACCAGTGACGGACATGCGTGCGTTCACAGTGATCGCGCCCACTGCAGCACAGGCCGACGCACTGGCAAGCGCCGCATGCGTCATGGGCCCCGAGGCCATGCAAGCATTGCTGGAGCGCAGTGACATCGATGCCACGCTGCACGTGTCCCCCTGAGACGATCAACTGGCCCGTCGGCTGGCCTGTGTCTTGGGCGCGCGTTCAAACATGCCACGCAGGCGGTCGAGCGCCTGTCGTTCGATCTGACGAATACGCTCCCGGGTGAGCCCAAGTTTGAGGCCGGCTTCTTTCAGTGTGTGTGGTTCATGGCCGTCGAGCCCGAAACGCAAGCGCAAGACGAGCGCCGATACCGGGTCGAACCGAGCCAGCGAACCACGAACCGCTTCCATCGCGTCCGTCATCTCGATGCGATCCGCAACCGCCTGCTCTTCGGACGGCGCCCGTTCGATGGCGGCGCGGCGATCTTCATCTTCACGCCAACCGCCGCTGAGGCGACCGCTGGTCCCCAATGTGCGTTGAATGAGGGAGAGCTTTGACCGCGGCACACCCATGGCCGCGGCCATCTCTGCCGGCGTGGGCGCACGGCCGTGGGTCTCCTTCAATGTGGCCAGAGTCTGGTTCCAGCGGGCCATGCGGTGACGCATGTATGCCGGAATGTGCATGGGTGGGCCGGCTTCTTCGACCAGTTGTTTAACGGTCTTGCGGATCCACCACGTGGCGTAGGTCGAGAAGCGGTGGCCGAGTGCCGGATCGAAGCGTTCCACGGCTCGAATGAGACCGATGTTACCTTCGTTGATGAGGTCCTGAAGTGGAACCCCTCGGCCGAGGTATCGCTTGGCGATGCTCACCACCAACCGGAGGTTGGCTCGGATCATGTGCCGCCGCGCTTGATCGCAGTTGTCATTGACAACTTGCCAGGCGAGTTCGCGTTCTTGCAATGGAGTGAGCAGATCAACACGACTGATGTCGCGGTAGTAGGTGTCCAAGTCAGTGGCCGGGGCGGTTGTATTTCGATCCATGTGGTGGAAGTGCTCAGGCAATCACATCGCACGCTGCACGGATGCAGTCGCTTCAGCACAACGCGGATGTGATGGGGCAGAGGAGATAGAAGAAGTGAGTCGCACTCAACCGAGTGCTGCACACCTGTACGCCGATGGGGATGGCTGGTTCATCACGTCGGTGGGATTCACCGCACATGCCGTGGCAGCGGCAATGCCCCACGTTAGGTGTCGCCACGGCAGCGCACAGCCTTGGCCTCGCTCTGCCTCATGGACGGCATGCGGCTTTCGGGGCCCTGATCGTGGATTGGGGCCGTTTGGAGGGGGGGCGAGACATTTTTTTCTCCCTCCTGAATGGACTGCAGCACCTGTGGATCGTCTGTCATGGATGGCACATGCCCTTGAGCAGCGTGCCCCTCAATCAAGACTCCTCTCTCCTCTCTCCTCCCGGAGCCCCGCATCGACAGATGCGTGGCTCCCTTCCTTTTGGGCTACAGCGACACGCCGCTGGCGGCGTACAATGCCCGGATGTCCAATCCCGGGACAACCCGCACCATTGCACGCCATCCCCGGCCACTGGGAGGCGATACCGCTCGATCCACGGTCAGAGACGCCGTGGTGACGCTCGGCGACATGGTGCTGAACAACCCAGATTCGGGGCAGTCGCTTCGCACAGGGCCCAAACCCCCGTGGATTCGGGCGGTGGCACCAGGCGGAGATGCTTATGTCAAACTGCGTAACTCGCTGCGAGAACGCGGCTTGCACACCGTTTGTGAAGAGGCCTCGTGCCCGAATATCGGCGAGTGTTGGGCCCGTGGCACGGCCACGATCATGATTCTGGGCGATACGTGCACCCGGTCATGTGGATTTTGCAACGTCAAGACTGGCCGCCCGCCGGTGACCGACCTCGACGAGCCTCGCCGCGTGGCCGAACAGCTCCGCGGCAGTGGGTTGTCGCACGTGGTCATCACCTCGGTCGATCGAGATGATCTGCCTGATGGTGGGGCGGCCATCTGGGCGGAGACGATCCGCGAGGTGCACGCGGCCTGTCCTGAGTTGTCGGTTGAAGTGCTGGTGGGCGATTTCCAAGGTGAGCCCCTCGACATCGATCTGGTGATCGAGGCCAAGCCGGAGATCCTTGCTCACAACATCGAGACGGTCGAGCGAATGCACCCTGCGGTGCGGCCTCAGGCCAGATATGACCGGTCCCTGGCCGTGCTCAAGCAGATCAGCGACGCAGGCCTCGTGTCCAAGACCAGCATCATGGTGGGCATTGGAGAG
Source organism: Phycisphaerales bacterium (assembly GCA_022446965.1). Classification (GTDB taxonomy): domain Bacteria; phylum Planctomycetota; class Phycisphaerae; order Phycisphaerales; family SM1A02; genus JABAAC01. The sequence goes on along the minus strand of JAKVBV010000009.1, from coordinate 17,148 downwards.
ACCGACGCCGAGGTCGAACAGACCATGCTCGATGCCCGCGAGCGAGCCGGCGTGGAGATCCTTACGATCGGGCAGTACCTGCAGCCCACACGGAACCATCTTCCGATCGATAGGTGGGTTGAGCCCGATAAGTTTGAGGCATGGAAAGCGGCCGGATTGTCGATGGGTTATCGGGTCGTAGAGGCTGGGCCCCTCGTTCGCAGCTCGTACCACGCTGAAGAACAGGCCCGCCGGCATGCCGATGCAGTGGCCGCTGGGACCGCCCGGCCATCATGACGCCTGGGGCCGCGAACCGCGGATCACCCTAAAACAAGCATTGGCAATCAGTTAAGCCGCGAATCAGGCCATTGAGATGCCTGTTCGGCGGTGCTGCACCAGCGGGGCCGGCGTGGCGTATGCCACCACGAGCGCGGTTTCGGGGCGAACTTCCGATAGGTCATGGAATGAAGAGGCCCCAGTGGGGATTCGCTCGTTCGTGCGATGTTTGAACGATCCTTGCAAACGGTTGATCCGTAAGCGTGCAGACGGTCGATTTCCAAAGGCCGACGTGCTGGTTCGGTTAGATTGCCGCCCATCCAGGACGGGGTAGTTGGACAGGATGTCTCAGGAGTTGGGTAAACAAGGACTAGTCATGCGAGGGGTGGTGTTCCGTGGTGTGCGCGGAGCAGGGTTGCTGTGCGCAGCCCTGTTGGTCGTGCTGCAGGTGGGGTGTGCAGGGACCAAGGGCTTTTTCGACCCGTCCAAGACCGGGTACTTCCATCGCACACCCACGACGATGCCGATTCTTGACCGGATCGACGCCATTGAGCCGGCCGGCGACCCATGGGGCGAAACCTCAGCGGTATCCGCTGAAGATCTCCGTCCGAACGAATTGATCTACCGGCTGCACCCAGGTGACCGCCTCGATATCCAGCTGTACGAGCTGTATCAGACCGACCAATTCCATCCGGTCATTCGCACAGTGGACCAAGGCGGATACGTCACGATTCCTGAGATCGGCCCTCTGCCTGCAGCGGGGTACACAGTTGATGCATTCCAACAGTCGGTGGTCAGTGCGATGCGAAATCGCATCAACAGCGCCCCGACGGTGTCGGTGAGCCTGATCGAAGGCGCTGCCTTCAACTACATCATCTACGGGCATGTGCCCCAGCCGGGCCGATTCACGTTGAGTGATCCCCAGCTGCGTCTGCTCGAGGCCATCACGATGGCGGGCGGGCTGCCGCTGACGACGAAGACGATCTATGTGGTGCGTCAGGTGAGCACTGCGCCCGAGCATGCCTTCTCGGTGGCAGAGTCCCCCTCGGCCACCGGTCAAGCTCCGGCGACGACCGATGGCCCGAGCTTGGAAGACCTGATCAACGCCCTCGACAACGAAGGCGAGTCGCCAGCGCCAAGCCCAGGTGTGTTCACTGCACAAGCAGCCGCGCCCGTTGACATCGAGGACATTCAAGCGGCCGATGCCGCCGCCCCTTCAGTGGAGGCGGGCAGCGTAGCGACCGACTCCTGGGTGTACATCCCGGAGCAGGATCGATGGGTGGAAGTGGCGCCCGATGAGGTGCAGCGCACGGCTGAAGCTGTCGCGGATGCCTCACCCATGGAAGACATCACAGGCGACATGCTGGAAGACGAGGCGGTCGACCACGACGACCTCGTGCTCGAGCGTGTGATCGAAGTGGACTACCAGCGACTGTCACGGGGCGAGAACGATCTCAATCTCGTGATCCGCCCTGGCGACCAGATCTTCGTCGACGGCCCGCCTCAAGGGCTGTACTACATCGAAGGTGAGGTCATGCGTCCGGGCGTGTTTGACCTGCCGTCTTCCGCTGAGCCCCTGACGTTGTCTCGTGCCGTCGCAGCCGCTGGTGGCTTGGGCGCTCTGGCGGTGCCAGATCGCGTGGATCTCGTACGGCTGGTGGGCAACGGACGAGAGGCGACGATTCGCCTTGATCTCGGCGCGATTCGATCCCGAACAGAACCTGACGTGTATCTCAAGCCTGGTGACCACATCATCGTGGGCACGGACTTCTGGGCATATCCACTGGCCGTGTTCCGCAATGGATTGCGTGCGAACTACGGATTCGGCTTCCTGCTTGACCGCAACTTCGGCAATGACGTATTCGGCCCGCCGCCTGTCAATGTCGTCGGTGGCTGAGCCGTGAAGCATGCGGTGCTGAGCCAACTCGATCAGACGACCAGTTCATGAATGCCACACCAGCCATCGCGACGCCATCGCCGTCGCCCGTGAAACCCGCGACAGCGGCGCTCTGGGCTGGGATGTTGTTGGCGATCACGATCTGGATCTTCTGGGCCTTCTTCGAGCGGCAGTTCAGATTCGCCATTGAGCAGCAGGCTGACTGGGGGCACACACTCGTGATCCCATTCATTGCCGGTTGGTTCGTGTGGTTGAATCGAGACCGCATCCTGGAATCACCACTGCAGCCGAGCGTCGCTGGGCTGATCGTCATGGCTGGTGGACTGGCCTGGTACAGCGTTGCAGCGTTGGGGCCAGCGTGGTTGCGGCACCACAACTTGATGGGCATGGGCGTGGGGGCTGCGATCTTCGGCATCGTGCTGGCCTTCTGTGGGTGGCGCGCGATGCGGTATCTGTGGTTCCCCGTCGCGTATCTGGTGGTGTTCGGCCAGACCGTGTCGGATCGGTTTCTCGACATCATCACATTCCAGCTGCAGGGCATCGCCACCATCGGGTCCGAGTACGGCCTGGCCCTGCTGGGCTACGACATCAGTCGTGAGGGACACACGCTCAGCATCCATGAGGAGTCTGGGCGAGTCATTCCGCTGAACATCGCCGAAGCATGCTCGGGCATGCGCATGCTGGTGGCGTTCTTCGCACTGGGTGTGGCCATGGCCTATCGCGGCCTGGACACCCTCTGGCAGCGCATCACACTCGTCGTGATGGCCGTGCCCACGGCCGTGTTCGTCAATGTGCTCCGCGTGATGACGCTGGGCATCCTCTCGATTTACGACAGTGGATTCGCAACCGGTGAATTCCACCTGATGATCGGAATGCTCTGGCTGATTCCGGCATTCTTCATCTATCTCGGTGTGATGTGGATTCTCAAGAACATCATCGTGACCAATGAAGACGCTCCGGAGCCCTCCGAAGACTCGGGCACGCTCGTGGCGATTCGGTTCGGCAGCAACGTGACCGGCGTGTTCGTGACAAGCGTGCTGGTGCTCGTCGTCGGCGGTGTCGGGTTCTCCGTGCTCGCCAATGCCCTTGATGTGCATCTCCGCAAGCAGCCTGTTCCGTTGCGTGAATCACTCGGACTGATTCCATCGAGCATCGGCCCGTGGCGCATGATCGACGAAGCAAAGTTCGATGACGCGTTCATCGAGCAATTGGGCACGCCGTTCACGATCAGTCGTGTGTACCAGCACAACGACGGTGGTCAGATCGTGCAGTTCCACGTGGCGTACTACACCGACACCATCGACGCTATTCCTCACGTGCCCGATCGATGCATGGTGGCCAGTGGGCTGCGTCCCCGGACGTCGGAGCCGACGAACATCGAGTTTTCGCTCGACATCAACGACCTGCGCATGGACGGTCGTCAGCTGGCCGGTCATGACTGGCCGGTGATCGACGTGGCCTCAGCTACGGGTGAGACACAAGCGGTCCACCTTCCCGTCGGTACACCGTTGATTCGAACGATGGAGTTCAACGACGATGAAGCTGCGGGTCAGCGGATCTGGGCCGGTTACTTCTTCATCACCAACGGACAGATGACACCGGCGCCCAGCGGCGTCAAGCTGATCTCATTCATGGGCCCCGACAGCCATGCGTACTACGCAAAGGTGCAGTTGATTGCAGGCGGCGGCTCACAGTTCGGCCAGGACGAGTATCTCGAGACCGCGTCCGGCTTTCTCTCTCTCACCCTTCCCCACGTCATGCGCGTGTTGCCCGACTGGGCGGACGTACTTGATGGCGACATTCCCTCATCGGAGAGCGGCAACAGCGTCTTCTCGACGCAGCCCTGACACCCCATGGCCAAGCGAAAGAAATCAAAGAGCCGCAAGAAGAAGGGCCAGCTCAACACCAGATTGTTGATGATTATCGGATTGAGCGCCATGATCGTGGCAGGTATCTGTGGCGCACTGTTCTTCTTGCACGTCAAGGGGTCGGTGTCGCGCAATCTCCATGCTGGTGCGGCCTATCTCGAGGAAGGCAACTGGGACAAGGCGCAGCGGGCCTATGGGCGTGTGGTGCGGAAAGAGCCGTCCAACGATGAAGGCATCAACGGGCTGTTGTCGGTCTACGACGTGTGGATTCCGGAAACTCGCGAGCACTCCCAAGATCTGAAGCGGCAGCACTTCGGCGTGGTCGTGCACGACATGCGGTATCACCCTGGCGATGATGCCCGGGCGATCACGGCCATGGAAATGGCATTTGTCAATGCTCGATCATTGGGTGGTGACCAGGCATGGCGTGCATTGCAGGATCTTGCGAACGTGGTGCGCGAGGAGTACGCGCCGGACAGCGATGCGGCCGTCGAGGCCCTGTACTACCAGGCGATCGCTCGACTGGCCCTGGAGACCGAGCGCTTCACATCCGAACGCGACGATCAGGGCAACGTGGTCTTTCCTGGCGAAGTTGAACTCGTCGCCTTCCTCGACGCCCGACCGGGCGATGACGAAGGCATGGCGCAGTTGGCGTTTGGTCGAATGGCGGTCGCCCGGCGTTTGGGCCTGGAAGAGCAGTTCCAGCAGGAAGCCCGCAATCTGGCCCTTGCAGAAGCGACCTTTGAAGAGGCGCTGGCTCAGAACCCAGACGGTCCGGCCACGCTGATCGCCTACATCCGCCACCTCCTGCTGCATGATCTCGTGACGGTGTCACGCGAAGAGCGTCAAGTGGGCACGCTCACGACCGAAGAACGTGATGCAGTGCTGACCGAACTCGCCAGTCGCTTGGATCAGGTACAGGCTGTGCTGCAGGGGCAGGACGACCCCGACCCCTTCCTGCTTGCTGACTTCGCCCAATTCGTGCGGCTGGCTGATCGTGAGAACGGCCACGCCAGGGTGCAGGAAGTGCTCCAGCAGTACCTGCGCACCCATCCCGATGCGGATCTTCGTCGTCTCGAACTGGCCGACTCGCTGCTCGCGCAGGGTGATCGAGAGGGCGCCACAGCGGAGGCACAGATCGTGCTCGATGCACCATCTCGCGCAGTAGCCAAGGGCGCCGCAGAGCAGTACCTCACCAAGGGGATCGCCAGCAAGAAGCTTTTCGACATTGCCTTTGACAGTTGGACGGCAGTTGAATCTCAGGATAAGGCCAAGGCCATCGCCGACGCGAAGGCTGCTCGTGATCTGCTGGTCCAGCATCTTCAGGGCGACGACAGCAACCTGATGATTGTCGAAGCTGATGGACGCGTGGCGTTCATGGAAGGCGACTACCGCGCCGCGGCCAGCAAGCTGGAGCAGGCGTCGAAGGGCGGCCTGGTGGATGCCGGTGTGCTGCGTATCAATGCTGCGGCGCTCGAGGAGATTGGGCAGCCAGGCTTGGCCATCGAGCGTCTTGAACAAGCTGTGCAACTGCGGCCGGCGTCCGTGGGCAATCGCGCGCTGCTGGCGGGCCTGCTGGGACGACAAGGTCGCGTGGTCGAGGCCCTGCAGATCTTGTCAGTGATTCCTGAGCGCACGATGGAAGGCAACCCTGCCGCGGTGCGGCTGAGGGACTCACTTCGAGCCATGCTCGTGGCGGAAGGTCAGGGCGATGTCGGTGAGATCAGCAACCCCGTGTTGCTGGCAATCACGCAGGCCAATGCGCTGTACAAGGACGGAAAGCCCGCCGAGGCACGTGACACGCTGCTTGCGATCATCGAGACCCATGCCGACGATCCCGGCATCCTTGGCGCGATGGTGGCCGCTGCGCAGTTCCACTCTTTCCTGGGCGAACAAGCAGAGAGTCTGGCCATGGTGGATCGCGCGATCGCCATTCGTCCGGATGATGATCGCTTGCAGACCCTGCGGGCATCACTCGCAATTGATGATCCGATCGAACGAGTGCTTCGATACGTGGAAACGAACGTGCAGGACCCGGCGGAACGGTCGCGGATGGCGCTCATCACGCTGGGCGCCTTCATCGATGCACAGTCGATGGAGCAAACGCGGCTGGAGCGGGCCGGCGAGCTGGCGCAGGCCGCTGAACTCGAATCGCTGATTGCAAGAGCACAGGCCGAAGTGGACCGACTCGGGGCGGAGGTGGGCCAGTCAGACGATGGCTCAGCCGCGACGCTTTTGGTGCAATTCCGAATGGTGATCAGTGAAGGTCGTTTCGAAGAGGCCGAGCAGATGTTGAGTCAGGCGCGGGAGCTGGATGCCGACCAGGCAGGCGGCAATCTGCTCGAAGGCGCCCTGCTCCTTGCTCGATTCGAAGCGGCGACGTCAGCGGATGATCCTGAAGCGGTGTCGATCGGTCAACGAGCTGTGGCAACCGCTCGACGCGCCACGCAGGAGGCCGGTTGGAATGATGCCACGTGGCAGCAGCTTGGTCGTGTGCTTCATGCCACAGGAGATACGGAAGAGGCGCGGCTCGCCTGGGCGGAGGCGTCACGTCGAGATCCGACCGACCCACAAACAGCCCGATCCTATGCCCATCTCTTGTTGTTGCCTGGTGGTGAACCGGCGACAGCTGCGCGTGTGCTCCGCACAGCAGCGAGAGAACACCGTGGCAATGCGATGCTTGTGGAGGACTGGCTCACCGTTGAAGGGGCACATGGTGACGTCGCCACTGCGATCGTCGAGCGCCGTCTGCTCGATGAGACGGAGGCGACCAGAAGTCGGTTGAACACCATCCAATTGGCGACTTTGCTCGTCACGGTCAGTCCGACGTTCGACATGATCGGTGCGGACGGTGCATCCATCACCGCACGGCAGTGGTTGGCCATGTCCAGCGCTGAACAGGATGACATCATGCGTCAGTTCCGCGTGCAGTGGCGAGATGAAGCAAGTGCGCTCATTGACCGTCTCGGCGATACCCCGGAGGCCACGGCGAACATGACTTTTGCTCGAGCCAACGTGCTCAACACGCTGGGTCGTCCAGCCGACATGATTGCATTGGTCAGCAGCTGGGTTGACCGGACGGATGCTGGCCCGGATCGTGATCAGCAGTATGAAGTGTTGTTGGCCGCTCAGTTCCTGTTGGAAGCGGACCGTTCGGACGACGCCGTGGCATTCATGCGGGCCCGTCGTGATCTGCAGGATGACTCTCGCAAGATTGACGCTGGTCTTGGCGGGATGCTGGCGTCGCTCCGTCGCCCCGCGGAAGCCGAGCCGTTTCTCCGTGATGCAGTTGATGCGGGTGACGAGATCGCCCAGCAACGACTGGTGGAAGTGCTGTTGCAACAACAGCGGCTGGATGAAGCCAAGGCGATCATGGTCGACATCGAGGCCCGTGCCCCCGAGGCCTATCAAACAGCCATGTTGCAGGCGATCGTGCATCGCGCCGAACAGGGACGTGCCGAAATCGCCAACGACCAGGCCGGCATCGAAGTAGCCCAGCAGTCTTATCGCGATGCGCTGGAGTTGGCCGCTCGACGTGATACAACGAGCGTCACGCCGTATCTCGAGTTGATTGCATCCTTGATTCGAGAGTACCGCAGGACCATTGATCGTCAGGTGCTCGAGTCGGCCCTGCGCTATGCAGAAGCGGCTGCGGACATCAATCCGGATGTCGCCCCGCTTGCGGTGCAACGGGCATTCGTATTGGAGGCGCTGGGCGAACCGCGACAGGCGGCATCCGATCTGGAAGCCTTCCTTCGTCGCCATCCTGACAACGACGATGTCCGTATCGCCTTGGCGCAGATGCATGTGGCAGCGGGGACGCCCGATCGCGCTCGACGCGTGTTGTCGGATGCCATTGCCAATGGTAAGAATCCCGCAGCTTGGCGAGAGCGACTGGCAATGCACGTGATGAGGCATCACCGGGACACGGAAGAAGCGTCGCGATTGCTAGCCAGAGCATGGCAGGATGAACCCACCTCCAATCGTATGCTGGAGTTGCGCCGGTTGACGCTGCTCGATGCACCATGGGATCAGGAAACCATCTACAAGGCGCTACAAAGCCACGAAGATCTGGTACAGCGTTCTGCTGCGGCTCGTGGATTGCAAGCCCGTACAGAAGCGGCTCAGGGATTGCGTGATCACGCTCGTGAAACACTGCGTGAATCATGGGTGCTCACCATGTCCCCTACAGGTGCTGCTGCAGACATCACTCTGCTTCACTGGTTCGAAGATGCAGTGGTCGTGTTCCGACACGGTGATCCCGCAGCAGGCGACGCATTCCTCGAATCGGTCGTGCAAGGCGATCAGTCGTCACAGGTGCTCGCTGGCTTGGCGCACTTTCATTCACTACGCGGTGGCGATGGCGATCTGGAACGTGCTGACATGTTGCTGCAACGATCGATCGGTCTTGCTGCGGCAAATGAGCGGTATGACCTGCTCCGCCAGCACGGGTCTGTGCAGTTGCGGCTGAACCTCACCCCTGAGGCGATCGCCACATTCCGCGAACTGGTGGAGATGGACAACCAGAACCCGGTGTCCTTCAACAACCTCGCGTGGCTGCTGGCGACCGAAGTGGATTCCGCCCAGGAAGCGATGCCCTTGGCTCGCCGTGCCGTCGAATTGGCGCCGGACAACCCGGCCTTCATGGATACGTTGGTGGAGGTGTACGAGCGATTGGGTAATCACCGAGGTGCGATGACCACCCGGCAATCTCAATTGCGTCTGCAGCCCAACAACCCAGCACTGCTCAAGGCCATCGCGTCGGCCTATGTTGCGGACTTCGATGATGCGCCGGCCGCGGCTCCGTTTGCCGAGCGTGTGTTGGAACTCTCACCTCGAGATCCGTCGGCCCTAGATTTGGCCGGTTGGGTGGACTTCAAGTCCGGCAAGGCGGCTCGTGCGGAGGATCGACTCAAGCAATCGATTCGACGACAGCCTTCGGCTTCGGCGCATGTGCACTTGGCTCAGGTTCTGGCCGCCCAGGGCCGGAATCAGCAGGCCCTCGACCAGCTACGGCAGGCCGAGGCGCTCAGTACGGATCAGGAAATGCTCGATCAGATCATCCGAATTCGGTCGGATCTGGAGGGGACTGGGTAAGGAATCCGATCAGGTAGGTACGACATGAATTCGCCTTCATCACCAAGGGGCCGCCAGCGGCCCTCTCAGGCTCCCGCTCGGCGGTCCACCGTCGACCCCATCCGCGTGTTGCGACAGCACATCGTGGGCATTTTGGCGTCGATCATCTTTGGGGCGGGCTTCGGGGTGGGGTCCTATGTGCTCCTGAACATGGTGTACCCCCTCTACAGCTCAGAAGTGCTGTTCGAGGTGAAGCCTGGCGTGGCTGAATCCACAGAGGTGGGTACGGCGACGAGCCTCAGCGACAACGAAGTGGAGCGGATGGCTCGCACGCAAACGGAGCTGATCCGCCGACGCGACATTCTGGCAGAAGCTATGCAGGCTCCGGATGTTCGTGACACCAATTGGGTGCGTACCTGGTTCTACGACTCGGCCACAGGTCGTCCGCTGGTTGAACTCGCTGTGGATGAACTCGAAGAGGACATCCAGACGCCCGTGATTCGGGGAACCAACCTTTTTGCCATTCGGTGGTCGGCACACCATCCCAATGATGTGGCCGTCGTGTTGAACGCCGTCGCGCGGTCGTTCATGGCGAAGCGTCGTGATCTGGACAATGCCCTCTTCGACAAGAACGAGCAGTTGTTCCAGGATCAGGTCAACCGACTGCGTGAGCAGATCGATCAGTTCAACGACGAGATTCAGGCCTTCATCCGCGCGCAGGGCATCACCACTCTGGATGACCCGCGATTCTCCCAGGCTGCACTGGAAGTGGAGAACCTCACCAAGAGCTTGTCGACAGCCAGTCAGGAATTGGCGTCGGCGCAGACGCAGTACATGCAAACGGCGGCAAAGCTCGAAGGTACCATGAAGCCCTCTTCGGAGGATGTGCTTCAAGCCGAGAACGATCCGGCGTTGATCCAGCAATTGCAGCGGTTGGAGATCTTGCGCAGTGAAGAGCGGCAGATTCGCGAGCACTTCAATGCAGATACACCGCAGGTGCGCAGCATCGGTCGTCGTGTGCGCGCACTGGAACTTCAGATTGCCGAGAAGACCGATGAGATCCTGCGGCGAAACCTGAACGCCAGGTTGCGTACGCTTGATGCGGATCGAGATCGAGTCTCCACGATCATCGAGAATCTCGAGACGGAGCTGGAGTCCAAGGACGCCGCCCTGCGGGACCTCACGGCCCACACCGCCTACTACGAGTCACTGCGTCAGCAGCGTGACAATCTCGAGGTGCAGCGCGATTCCACGCAGCAGATTCTCCGCGAGATCAGCCTGATGAAGCTGCGGTCGGATGCCAGCCGCGTCACGCAATACGGCGACGCCGACATCCCTCGTGCACCCTCATTCCCCAAGATCGAGTACATCACGCCGGCAGGCATCGTGCTCATCACGGGGCTGTACATCGGCATCGTATTCCTGCGAGAAGTCTCGAACAAGAAGGTCCGCACGGTCGCCGATCTTGCGGTCATCCCCGGTGTGCACCCCCTTGGTGGCGTGCCGGACATCGACGACGATCCGCGCGAACCCGAAGAGGCCGAGTGTGTCGTACTGGAGGAACCATCCAGTGTGACCGCCGAATCCCTGCGGCAGATCGGTCGGGGCATGCTGCGAATGATGCAGGCCCAAGGGCACCGCACCTTGCTCATGGCTGGTGGCTTGCCCGGCGCTGGCACCACCACCTTGATCTCGAACATCGCGGTGGCTGGACAAGCCTCGGGCTTCAAGATGTGTGTTGTGGATGCCAACTTCCGCCGTCCCCGTCTGGCTTCGGTCATGGGCGTGGAGGAAGGGGCCGGCCTGGGCGAACTGCTCGGCGGTGAAGCGACGGTCGATCAGGTGGTCGCCGAAGGCAAGGGTGGCGTTAGTGTGGTGGGGGCCGGTGCGCCTGCCCATCGCATCTTCGAGCGGCTGGCCAATGAGTCCATGGCGAGCGTGCTTGCCACGCTGTGCGACCGATTCGACTACGTCATCATCGACGCGGCCCCATCAGTGGCTGCTGGCGATGCCCTGGAAGTGGCGGCTCGCACGGATGCCGCGGCTCTCGTCATTCAGGCCTCACGTGAAGAGCGCGGACTGGTGGCACGACTCGCCGGGCAATTCAATGATGCTCGGGCCCAGTTGCTTGGTGTCATTCTCAACCGTCCGCGCCAGGCGGTCGGCGGGTACTTCCGACGCAACTACGAGGTGATGTCGTCCTACGGCACCGAAGATGACGAGGACGAGGATTGATCGTTTGACGGGCCCGCTTCGGGTCTGAACTCGGCTGCACCGGCGCTTCGTCCGGCCCACAGTCCATTGCAAAGGAGCCGTCCAGCGTGACCGGCGTGAATCTACCCACGGCGGGGGGCTCCGTGACGGAACTCTCCGGCATGGGATTGGTGGGCGTGTTCATGCCGGTGCTGCTTGCGGCGTTCCTCGTGACGTTGGTGGCCACACCGCTCGCCCGGGCCATCGCGATCGAGACCGGCGTGATCGATCGCCCGGACGAAGTGCGCAAGCAACACAAACGTCCTATCGCCTATCTGGGCGGCACCGCGGTCTTCATCGGTTTGTTGGCGGGCATCGCCGTCGGATACGCGGTGCATGCCCCAATTGCATTCCGGCCCGTGCCGTTCTCCATCGTGCTGGGCATGGTGGCGATCATGGTCACCGGGCTCGCCGACGATGTCTGGGGCTGGGATCCACGGTGGAAGGTCGCCGGACAGTTGGTGGCCGCCGCGGCGTTGGCATTGACGAGTGTGGGCACACAAGCTGCGGCCGGCTTCATCGCGTACTTCTTCGGCACCACCGAGCTTGGCTTCGTGGTGCCGCTGCCCTTCGTGGATGTCCCCATCAACCTGGTCGAGTGGGCCGGTACCGCGATGATCGCCATCTTCGTGCTCGGTGGGTGCAATGCGGCCAATCTGATCGACGGCCTCGACGGGCTGTTGTCGGGCACGGTGGCGATTGCGGCAGGTGGCTTTCTGTTGATCTCGCTGTTGGCGGCCATGTGGCTGACCGAAGGCGATCTACACGCGACGGAGCAATTGCTGCCCAGCCGAATCGTGGAGGATGAGGGCATCACGCTGGCCGGGGCTCGCATCGTGATGTCGATGGCGCTCTTGGGGGCGGTGCTGGGGTTCCTGCCGCACAATTGGAATCCCGCGACGATCTTCCTTGGCGATGCAGGGAGCCTGCTGTTGGGCTTCACATGTGTCACCCTCGTGTTGATGCTCGGGGATCAAGGGCAGACGCATCTCGTGGTTGCAGGATTGATCGTGTTTGGGCTGCCCATCATGGACACGGTGCTGGCGATCGCACGCCGCAAGATCCAAGGGCTGCCTGCGTCGAGTCCGGATGCCGACCACATGCATCACAAGTTCAAGCGGTATCTCGGCGGCGTGAAGAGTGCTGTGGTGGGGATGTGGTGTGTGGAGGCGATTCTCGTTGTGATCGGTGTGTTGCTGGCCCTGCTCACATTGACGCATGAGATCCGCGTCATGGTGCCGTACCTCGTGTGCATCGTCATCTTCGGCGGCACCGGCATTGTCGGCATCCGCATGGGACTCAAGCAGGGGCGGGCGCGCCGAAACGCGTCGCAATGACACGCATCGGCGTGCTGTTCGTGTGCATGGGCAACATCTGCCGCTCTCCGGCGGCCGAGGCTGTGTTTCGCCAGAAGGCGGCCGAGCGGGGCGTGCTTGATGCCTTCAGCATCGACTCCTGTGGCACCGGTGGTTGGCATGCTGGAGAACGAGCTGACGCACGCATGCGGGCCGCGGCCTCGGCGCGTGGCATCGACATCACCTCACGTGCCCGGCAGATCACGCCGCAGTGCTTCGACTCGTTCGATCACGTGCTGTGCATGGATGACGACAACCTGCGCCACCTGCGGGCGATGCCCGGTGGCGACAAGGCGGTGCTGTTGATGGACCATGCCGCCGGTGCACATGACCGGCACGTTCCCGACCCGTACTACGGTGGCGACGACGGATTTGAACTGGTGCTGGATCTGTTGGACGATGCGTGCGCCGGCCTGCTCGATGCGATCAGCCCTTCGCCGCCACGTCACGCATGAGTTGAGCGAGTGCGTCGCATCCCGCCTCCGGGAACGCGTTGTACAGGGAAGCCCGCAGGCCACCCACACTGCGATGGCCTTTGAGTCCGGACATGCCATTGTCCGTGGCGGCCTGCAGAAAGGCTGCGTCCTGCTCGGGTGACGGCGAGACGAACGGGATGTTCATCACGGAGCGGCATGCAGTGTCGGCATGGCCACGCCAGAATCCACCGGAAGAATCGATGGCGTCATAGATCTTGGCGGCCTTGGCGTCATTGCGTTCACTCATCGCGGCCGTGCCACCCATCGATTCGATCCACTGGAACATGAGGCCGCAGATGTACACCCCGAACACTGGTGGCGTGTTGTAGCGAGAGCCCTTGTCCGCGTGCACGTCGTAGCGCAGCATCGCTGGCAAGGCTGCATTCACCTGCTCAAGGAGATCCGGGCGGATCAGCACGAGCGCCATGCCCGATGGTCCGAGGTTCTTCTGGGCGCCGGCATACACCATGGCGTGCTTCGACCAGTCGATCGGTCGGCTGTACATCTCCGAACTCATGTCGGCGATCAGCGGCGCCGGTGCGTCTGGTGGCGTGTCGAACCGTGTGCCGTAGATCGTGTTGTTCGAGCAGTAGGCGGCGTAGACAGGGTCGGCGCTCCACTGGATGTCGGCGGCGGCGGGGAGGTGCGCAAACGTGTCGCCGCTGCCATCCCAGGCCACGTGCACATCGCCCACGGCCTTGGCGTCGGCGATGGCGCGGTTTGTCCATGCGCCGGTGTGGAGATAGTCGGCCGTGCGGCCGGCCTTGAGAAAGTTCATCGCCAGCATGGCGAACTGCATCGATGCGCCGCCTTGCAGAAACAGCACGCTCCAGTCGTCGGGGACATCACCAACGCGTCGGCACGCGGCTTCGGCTTCTTCGAACACGCGGTCGATTGACGGGCCGCGATGGGAGTGCTCGAGCACACCGATGCCTGTCTCGTCGATGTTCCACAGGTCAGCCCGGGCTTGTTCGAGCACGGGCTCGGGCAGCACGGCGGGGCCGGCGGAGAAGTTGAGCGTGCGTCGAGTTTGTTCAACACATGTGGTCATGTGTGTTCCTCTCGTGGAGCGCCGTGTGAATCAGCTGGGCAAGGGTGAGGTGGCGATGGACAAGACAGATTCGTGTTCACGTAGTGTGGCCAGCACGTGATCGGCGATCGAGTGATCCACCTGAATCCGGGCGCACGCCGCGTCTCCACCCTGGAAGATCACGTTCTCCATCTCCTGGATGTTCAAGCCAGATGAGCGGAGTGCGGTGAAGACGTGGGCCAGCACGCCAGGCACGTTCAGATGACGCACACTCAACAGGCATGCGGCCGTCGTGGAGGCAGCGAGATTCACGGTGTTCGGGGCGTCACCCGATGTGATCCACGCGTTGACGATTCGAATGGCCTCTGCAGCCACGGCGTCCTGCGCCTGCGTGGTGGACGCGCCCACGTGGTGCGTGCCGTACACGCCCGGCAGGTTGATAAGCGCATTGCTGAAGGACGTGTCGCCGGCGCCGGGTTCGTTGGCGTAGACATCAAGACCCACCTTGATGCCCTTGTCCTCCACGGCCGCAGCGACGGCGGCCTCGTCCATCACACTGCCACGAGTGGTGTTCACCAGAATTGCCCTCGGACGCAAGGCGTCGCAGAAGGTCGTGTCCACCAGTTCGCGGGTGTCCGGCGTGGCTGCCACATGCAGGCTGATCACGTCGCTCATCTTCAGCAGGTTCTGCAGACTCGAGCAGTAGCCGATGCCCATGGCGTCAGCCTTGGCCTGCGTGAGCGATCGGCTCCAGCCGACCACCTTCATGCCGAACGCGGCGCCTCGTGCGGCGACTTCCTGCCCGATGCGGCCGGTTCCGATGATGCCCAGGGTGCGTCCGCACAGTCCCTCGGCGGCGCTCCAGGTTTTCTTGGCCCAAGTGCCGGCCTTCAAGTCGATGTGCTGGGCGGGGATGTTGCGATCGCACGCGAGGATGAGCCCCCAAGTGAGTTCGGCCACGGCGACCGCGTTCATGCCGGGACAGTTGGCGACCGAAATGCCCTTGGCACTTGCCGCCGCGACATCGATCGTGTCGTACCCGGCTCCGGCGCGAATCACCAGGCTCAGTCGAGTCGCGTGCGTGAACACCTCGGCGGGCACCTTGGTGGAGCGGACGATCAGGATGTCGGGGTCGTACGCCTTGACGGCTTCGGCCAGTGAATCAGCAGTGAGTTCGGGCTGGCTTCGCACCTGGCATCGAGCGGCTCGAAGTGCGTCGAGCCCTGATTCCGACATCCGATCCGCCACCAACACGGTGGCCTGCGCAGTATCGACAGCGGTGGCGTGCATCACAGAGTTCCTTCGTCAGACGCGTGCGGGAGCGTCGAGCTTGTGGACAAAGAGGCCACTTCGCAACTTCGGTTCGAACCATGTCGACTTGGGCGGCATGCAGTGACCGCCGTCGGCGACATCCATCAACTGATCGATGCTCACGGCGTGCATGGCGAAGGCCGCAGCGGCTTCGCCGGCATCCACCTTGGCCTGCAGTGCCTCCACACCGTGCACGCCACCGAGGAACGCGATGCGTTGGTCGGTACGTAGATCGTGGATGTTCAGCACCGGGCCGAGCACGGCGCTGGATAGACGTGCACAGTCGATCGACTCCACAGCGTCAGCGTCGTCATCGGGGTCATGCAGTTGCAACAGGTACCAGGCACCGGCCACATACACGCCGATATCGCCCGGGCAGCCCGGTTCGACCGGGCAGTCGTGCTTGGTCACCGTGCCGGCCTGAGCCATTGCGTGTAGGAACGCCTCCGTGGTGTGGCCGTTGAGGTCGGCCACGAGACGGTTGTAGGGCAGGATGGTCAGGTCGCCAGCGGGGAACAGCACCGAGAGAAACCAGTTCCAGGGTGCCGCGTCATTGTCTTCGCCCGTCTCGTCGCGGAGCGACGCTGCTGCGCGGGCGGCGGACGCACTGCGGTGATGGCCATCGGCGACATAGGCGTGACCAATTCGGTCGAACGCGGTCACATAGGCCTGAGGGTCCTTGGCGATCCATCCTGTGTGGGTGACACCGTTGCTGTCGATGAAATGGAACAAGGGGCGATCGCACGTGTCACCATCCACCAGATCCGCGAGCACCGGGTCGTCCCGGTACGTGAGGAACACCGGTCCGGCATTGCAGTCGGTGGTGAGGACATGCCGAGTGCGGTCGTCTTCCTTGTCCTTGCGTGTGAGTTCATGCTTGCGGATGACATCTGTTTCGTAATCACCGACATGACAGCAGCACACCACGCCCACCTGGCTGCGGCCTTCCCATACCTGGCGATACAGGTAGATGCACGGTGTGTCTTCCCGCATCAAGGCGCCTTCGTCGAACATGGCGTCAAACGCCGCTCGGGCAGCCGTGTAGACGGCGTCATCGAATGGTGACACACCATCATGGAGTGTCGCTTCGGGGCGAAGCACGCGCATGAATGACTGAGGGCTGCGATCGATCTCAGCCTTGGCCTGCGCCCGATCGACGACGTCGTAGGGCGGGGAGGACACCAAGGCCGCACGATTGGCGGGGGGGCGAACGGCAGTGAAGGGGCGAACACGCATGGGACGGGGATTTTACCCCTCAAGGTGCAGGTCCGTCTGTACCGGTCGTTCGGATTGTGCCGCTGTCGTGGCCGGTTGATCCTCGCAGTGCGGAGGCTGCACTTCAGTCGCCGTGCCGGTGGGCCGATCCCCTCAGCACGACCAGGAGTGTGTTTCCAGGGCCGAACGCGTGGTTCGGTCGGAAGAGAAGGCTTCTGGCAGGAGTACGTATCCCATGATTCGCCGCACCCGAACAGGCTTCACGCTCATTGAAATCCTCATCGTCGTTGTGATTCTCGGCATCCTTGCTGCCGTGGTCATTCCGCAGTTCACCAACGCGGCCGACGATGCCAGCGTGTCTTCAGCTCGCACTCAACTGCAGACCATGCGCAGCCAGATCGAGCTGTATCGA
>JAKVBV010000089.1 GCA_022446965.1 Phycisphaerales bacterium | reverse complement strand
GCCGCGCAGTCGGAAGCCGCTTCGGCGTACCAACACTTCATCGTCGACGAAGCCAAGATGGCCCGCACCAACCACGCCGCGTTCAGCCACTGCCTGCCCGCGCGCCGCAACGTCAAAGCGACCGATGCCGTCATGGACGCGCCCACGTCACTCATCATTCCCGAAGCCGAGAATCGGCTTCACGTGCAAAAGGCCTTGATGGCCCGCCTGCTCGCACCCACGCCGGTGCATCTGTAAAGGATTCCCATGTCCACTGCTCCCACCGTGCTCGCTTTTTCGGGCGGGCTTGACACTTCGTTCTGCGTTCCTTGGCTCATCGAGCGTGGCCACCACGTGGTGACCGTGCACGTGGATACGGGCGGCCTCGCTCCGGGTGAATCCGAAGCCATCAAAAACCGCGCGCTCGAACTCGGCGCTTCCGAACACATCACCGCCGATGCGGGACCAGCGCTCTGGGATTCCTTCGTGAAGCCCTTTGTGATGGGCGGCGAGAAGTACCAACAGCGGTATCCCTTGCTGTGTTCCGACCGCTACGTCATCGTGGAAGAACTCGTGAAGATCGCCCAGAGTCTCGGCGCGACCGCGGTCGCCCACGGGTGCACCGCCATGGGCAACGACCAATTCCGCTTTGACCAATCCCTGCGTTCGGTGTGCGACTTGCCCGTGCTCGCACCAATTCGCGACATCCAGTCGGAAGCCGAAGCCCTCCGCCCCTACGAGATGGACTACCTCAAGGCCCGCGGCTTTGACGTGCCCGACCATTACAAGAAGTACACCATCAACGAGAACCTGCTCGGCACCACCATCTCCGGTTCCGAGATCGACGAGTTTGGTGCCCCGGGCGAAGACACCTACCGCATGTGCCAACCCCGGTCGCAGTGGCCCGAAGCCCCCGCCCAATGCACCATCGAATTCCAAAGCGGTATCCCAGTGGCGTTGAATGGCCAAGCCATCGCCGGCCCCGACATGCTCGCGCAGCTCAACCAAACCTTCGGCGCCTACGGCGTGGGCCGCGGCATTTACACCGGCAACACCATCGTGGGCTTGAAGGGACGCATCGTCTTTGAGTGCCCGGGCATCGAAGCCTTGCTGGTGGCGCACCGCGGTCTTGAAGAACTCACGCTGACCAAAGCCCAGGCATCCTTCAAACAAGACGCCGCACGGCAGTGGACCGATCTCGTCTTTGGCGGGTTCTTCCACGAACCGCTGCGTCACGACCTCGAAGCATTCTTGGTCTCCAACCAAAAGAACGTCACCGGCACCGTGACCCTCGAAACCCACGGCGGCACCTGCGAACCGGTGGCCATCGACACGCCCCACGCGCTGGTGGCCGACGACGCGGTCTACGCCCAAAAGGCCAGTTGGAGTGCCGACGACGCCGCGGGCTTCATCAAGATCCACGGCAACGCCTCGGCCCTGGCGGCCAAACAGGTGATGGCATGAAGCAGCGCATTCTCGAACACCTTGGCGCGTTGGTGTCGTGCGACACCTCGAAGCCCGCCGAGACCATGCAGGTGGACGATCCCATCATGCAGTACGCGGCCGGGCAATTGCAGGCCGCGGGGTTCACCACCGAGTTCCAAGACTTGGGCCAGGGACGTGTGAACTTGGTCGCCAAACGCGGCACACCCAAGCTGCTGTTGAACTGCCACCTCGACACGGTGCCGGTCGATCCGAAGTGGACGCTTGACCCTTTCACCTTGACCGAAGCCGGGGACAAGGTGCACGGGCTGGGCAGCTGCGACATCAAAGGCGCGGCCGCGTGCATGCTGACCGCGGTCGAAGCAACCGACCACGACGTGGCGGTGCTCTTCAACACCGACGAGGAAGCCGGACACGGCGACTGCATCGAACACTTCTTGGCCCACACCGATTGGCACCCCAGTGCGGTGGTCGTGGCCGAGCCCACCGAAGCCAAAGCGGTGCGGCGCCACCGCGGCTTTGCTTCGTTCTCGGCCATCTTCCAAGGCGAAGCCGCCCACACCAGCATGGCCAACGCCGCCGGACACTCGGCCGCGCACGACGCCGTCCGCTGGAGCCACGCCGCACTGGCCCTCACCGAACCCGGCGGCATCTTGGAACACGCCCGCTTCAACATTGGCATTTTGAATGGCGGCGTCGCATCCAACGTGGTGAATTCGCAAATGCTCGTACGCTTCGGCTTCCGCCCGCGCCCTGGCGACGACGGTCCCGCCATGGCCGCC
>JAKVBV010000088.1 GCA_022446965.1 Phycisphaerales bacterium | reverse complement strand
CGCCGATGCCAAGCGGTTTGGTGAGGATAAGCGCATCGTCCGGTTGCATGCCTCCCTTGGTCAGGAGAGTCCCGGGGACCGCCGTCCCATTGGCGGTGATGCCGATCGCGGCGGTTTCACCTTCGATCGAATGGCCGGCAATCAGGGTGGCGTCAAGGGCCTTCAGTGCGTCGCGCACTCCGTGCATCATCTGCTCGAACCGCCGGGTCATGATGGACGTTGTGGCCGTCGGGACCACGATGGTGGCCAGGGCACTGTGCGGGGACCCGCCCATGGCGAGGATGTCGCTGAATGCGTGTACCACCGCGATCCGCCCGAAGAGGTAGAGGTCGTCGATCAGCGCCGGGAGATGGTCCACGCTCTGGATCAGGAGCGTGTCGTCGTTGAAACGCAGCGCGGCCCCGTCTTCCCATCGGTCCAAGCCAAGATCGATGGTGGGCTGGTGTTCGTGGTGCGCCCCTGTGTCTGCCGGTGCCCGTAGTACGTCGCGCAACAGCCGCGACGGTAGTTTCGCTCCGCATCCGAGACAGCGGGTGACGCGTGGAGGCCCGGCCAACGACTGCCAGAGTCCGCCCGGCGGCGATGGGCCGGGGACCCCGGGATGTTCGCTCAAGGCGGCGAAGCGATGGATGAAACGGCGATCGATGAAATCTTTTGCCCGCCACAAGAGGGGCGAGGCGGCAACCCAGCGGCCGCGTGACCCGAGGGCGGATCCGTCGGCCGTACTGATAAGACTGAGGCAATGCCGTTGCGACCGATGCTTTTTCATGGCCGTGCCTTCCCACGCGGCCCTCAAGTTGGCATAGAGCACCGGTGCTTGGCGGACGGCATGCACGCCCGATTTCGCCCGTGGCGCGCCGTCGATGCCGGCCACGTCGCCGACCGCGAAGATGCGATCGTCGGTCACGGTTTGCAAGGTGGCGCCAACACGGACGAATCCCGCTTCGTCGCGCGCCAGGCTGGATGCGTCGATCCACGCCGGTGGGGCGGCATGGGTGACCCAGAACGTGGCGTTGGAGGGAATCCACGGGCCATGGTCCAATTTCACGGTGGTCGGTTCCACCTGTACGATGGTCGTGTCGGTATGAAGTTTGATGTCCCGCTGTGCCAATAACGCGGCGAGGCGTCGGCCGGCGGAAGGGGGGTGATCGGGCAGGAGGCGGGGTTCCCGCTGGATGAGGTGAATCACGGCTTTCGGGCCCAGGCGGGCGTGCATTGCCAGGGCCATCTCGACGCCGCCGGGTCCGCCACCCACGATGGTGATGGCGTACTGCTGCGGGGCCTTGTCGAGGTTGGCCACGACCTTGTCCCACCCGGCCAGAAGCGCCGCGATCGGTTTTGCGGGAATCGCGTGTTCCGCGGCACCCGGCACGTCGGCGATCGCGGGCACGCTGCCCGTATTCAGCGACAGCAGATCGAAGGGGATCGGAGGCCGTTCCTTGAGAAGGATGTGCCGTTCAGCACGGTCGACCGAGGCAAGACGGGCTTGCACGAAGTGCGCGCCCGCCATGATGCACAGTCGCCGCAGGTCGATGTGACCGTCATCGAAGCGATAGCGGTTGGATATGATGCCGTGAACCATGCCGGAGTACGGAGCATGGCTCACGTCAGAGATCAACGTGACCCGCAGCCCGGGGATGGGGTGCATGGCCAGTCGGCGCAGGAACAGTGCGTGGGTGTGTCCGCCTCCCACGAGCAGCAGATCGCCGACATCCAGCGTGGTCGTTTGCTTCACCTCATAACCTAGGGCACAGCCTCCCATGAAAACATCCACGATTCAACGCTTGCCCCCGCTTTACACGCATGTGATCGGATCACTGCCACGGCCCCAGATCGTGCTGGAACTGCTCGCACAACGCGACACGATGAATCCCACGGAATACCAGCGCCGCATGGACGACATGGTGCGATTTGCCATTCAATTGCAGGAACTGGCGGGACTCGATGTCGTCAGCGATGGTGAATGGCGCCGCAGTCAATACACCGATGAATTCCTTGAACGTGTGGGTGGCTTTCCCGCTGCCTGGGAGTTTCAGCACGCCGGGGAGACAAAATTCCATCGCGTGGCCACCGAACGGCGTATGCCCAGCGAGCCGGTTTTCGCTGAAGACGCCCGTTTTCTTCGCGCTCACACCGATCGCGTCACGAAATTCGCACTGCCCAGCCCCTTCTTGGTGGGCATTCGGTATTGGCACGAGGATTATTCCACCGACGCGTTTCCGAC
>JAKVBV010000087.1 GCA_022446965.1 Phycisphaerales bacterium | reverse complement strand
TGGCGAGCGATGGCAGCGATGTTTTCGAATTCAGCCTCCGATTCGACGTTGAACCATCCGATGCGTGATTCGATGGCGGCGCGGATTTCCGGGTCGGTCTTTCCTACGCCGGCGTAGACCACGCGGCGCATCGGCACGTCGGCTTTGCGGGCGCGGTAGAGTTCGCCGCCACTGACCACGTCCATGCCGCTTCCCCGCTCGGCCAGAAGACGGCAAATATGCACGTTGCCGCAACTCTTGATGGAATCCGGTCGTAGTGTTGAAGCAGTGTGTTGCGGGAGTAGACGTAGGCGGGCGTGCCCACACGTCGTGCCAAGGCGTCAAGGTTCACCTGCTCGCACCAGAGTTGTCCGTTGCGGTATTCGAAATCATCCATGGGTCGGTTTCCACGTGTGTCGACTGGTCGAGACAAGGCAGGCTATGGCGTTGTCGTGATCCGCAAGACGTCAGTCACCGGTGAGGTGGGAGAGACGAGGTCACGGAGAATGGCGGCCACCGCCGTACGCTGGCCGGGCCAGATGAACTGCATGTTGGTTTCTTCACGCCGGACCCACCGGTGCGCATCGTGGGCGTCATCGCAGGTTGGCTCGGCGTCGCTGGCCACTTCTACGGCAAAGCAGGGGCTCATCATGATGCAGTCGAGTTGGTTGAGGAAGTAGGTGTTCACCGGTTCCAGTTGCCAGAAGCCTAGCACCGGCGAGGTGGATGCATGTGGCTGGCATTCCCATCCCGTTTCTTCCGCCAGTTCACGGGCGGCGGCCTCCGTCGCCGTCTCGCCCTCCTCGACATGCCCCATGACAGGTTGCCAGGTGCCGGCCATCGCTCCGTGACACCGGCGCATCTGCAGAAATTGAACATCCCCACGTCCCCCCGCCGCGCCATGGCGAAAGACGTAGACGTCGACGATGTCGGTGCGCACGGAGGGTCCAGCCATCGGGCAAGTATATCAGCGGCGGGGGGTCTAGAATAAGGTGGCGGGGTACCCGCTGGGGCCGTGCTGCACGGGCCGGGGCCTCCTCGTGGTACCACCGGGGCATCGTGCCGCGTTGATGGTCGATGCCGGTACATTCCTGGCGCACGGTCGAATGCCGCCGTCTGTCTCGTGGGACGGGTTACTGCTTGTGACGCTTGCTTCCATGTCTTGGCTCTACCTTGATAACAACGCCACGACCGAACCGGCCGCCGAGGTCATCGAAGCGATGACGCATCTCCAGCAGGTTCTGTGGGCCAATCCCTCTAGCGTGCACCGATTCGGGCAGATGGTGCGTCATCAGATTGACTTGTCCCGCCAGAAGGTGGCGGATCTCGTGGGCGGGCCGGCGTCAGGGTTGGTCTTCACGTCCGGAGGCACCGAGGCCAACAACCTGGCCTTGGGTGCGATGGCCACTCGCTGTCGTCCGGCGCATCGGGATCGTCTCTGCATCGTGACCACAGCAGTGGAGCATGCGGCCATTCGGCAACCGGCAGATGCCCTGGCATCGGAAGGATTCGATTTGCAGCTTGTGCCGGTGGACGGCAACGGCGTGGTCCACCCGGAAGCCTTGCACGAGGTTTTGCAGAAGTCCATGTCTGAATCCCGCCCCGTACTCGTCTCAATCCAGTGGGCGAACAACGAGACGGGCGTGATCCAGCCCATTGCACAACTGTCCGCGGTGTGCGATCAATATGCCTCGGCCCGTCGGCGTGGTGATTTGCTCTTCCACAGTGACGCCACGCAGGCGGCGGGAAAGATCCCTGTGGCCATGAGCTCTGCGGGCATCGACATGATGACCTTGTCGGCCCACAAATTTCACGGCCCAAAAGGGGTCGGGGCGCTTTGTCTGCGTCGTGGCGTACGTATCGGCGCTCTGAACCACGGCGGGCCGCAGGAGCGTGATCGGCGTGGCGGTACCGAGAACGTGGCCGGGATCGTTGGGTTCGCGGTGGCAGCCGAGATGGCAAGCGCATTTCTCAAAGAGCCGGACGAGCGCTGCCAGCTTGCCGCGGCGCGGAATGCCTTCGAGGCGGACATCTGCCAACGCCTGCCTGAGACGGTGATCAACGGCGTCACGGCATCGGACCGTCTCTGGAACACCACGAATCTGGGTTTCCCCCGGCTCGAGGCCGAGGCGATTCTGGTGGCGTTGAGTGAGCAGCGGGTTTGCGCCTCAGCCGGCGCGGCGTGTTCGAGTGGCTCACTGGAGCCGTCGCCGGTGCTGTTGGCCGCGGGGGTGCCGGAGGACGTGGCCCACGGCTCACTACGCTTTT
>JAKVBV010000086.1 GCA_022446965.1 Phycisphaerales bacterium | reverse complement strand
CCGCCATCGTCGGCGTTGCCGTTGGTGAACGTCAGACCCTGGATCACCGTGCCGGTGTCGCCGCAGCCGTCGCCGGTGAGTCCACGTCGTACGCCTTGGCCGTCGATGATCGTGCTCTCGGCCCCGTCGATGCCGCGGATGGTGATGCCGTGGGCAGGCAGCGTGATGACGCTGTCGCCGGTGCCGGTGTAGGTGCCGGCCATGACGCTGATGGTCATGCCGTCGTAGGAGGCGTCGATCGCACCCTGGATGGTGCTGAAGATGCCGTTGGCCGGATCATCGCCTTCGGCGTTTGGATCGACCGTGAACTTGTCGAAGCAGTTGACGTCCGCACAGGTCAGCCCTTGGAAGAAGAGGCCTGTGCAGTCATCTGTGATCGTGATCTCGCAGATGCCCTCGCCGGTGCAGCAGGCGCCCTCGCACTCATCCGGAATACCGTTGCAGTCGGCGTCGGTCAGCGTGCCGTCGAGGATCTGGCCGTAGTCGACGATGCCGTCGCCGTTGCAGTCGGCGTCCCATTCGATGATGTAGGAGAAGACGCCGTCGGGCATGTCATTCGGCGCGTCGTTCCAAGTCGTATTAAATGTATGGGCAGTAATTTGAAGCCAATGTTCAACGCCGCCATAGCCATTGTTGGGCTCGATCGTATTCCACGCGGTGAAGCTCCATGGCTCTCCGGTGACCCAAGTCCAAGCGCCTCCAGGCTCTGTGTAGTCGCCTGCGTTCAGATCCTGGAAGCCGCCGATCCAGGGTCCATAGGCGGTCCAGCCTGGAATCGAGGCACGGGTGAGCTCGTGGGCCCAGTCGTTCTCTTCGCTGGAGGTCAGCGTGGCCAGATATCCGTTGACGGACTGGCTGTCGATAAGTGCGTCGCTCCAGCTGGTGTTCTCGCTTGTGGTCTCGACTCGATACCAATGCCCATTGCCGCCATCCTCGGTACGCCACTGCACCGCGCCGCACGTGATCTGTTCGCAGGCCTCACCGAGGAAGAACTCGCCGCCCTGATCGTCGCAGTCAGTCTCGGTGAGGTTTGGCAGGCAAGTGCGGTAGAGATCGCAGTCGGGATAGATGTTCACGCAGCATGCGCCGTTGCCTTCGTCGGGCAGGCACTCGGTGTCCGAGATGTAGTTGCCGCCGTTGTCGGTGAAGCCATCAACCGGGGCGAGTTGGTCAGGCGCATTTGAGCAGATGATGGAGGATTCAATCGTGACAAGGCTGTAGTCGTCATTGTTGTAGTCGAAGTAGTACATGCCTCCGCCGGTGGACGTGGCCGTGTTGCCGGTGATCAGGCAGCCGCTCATGTTCACTTCTGAATAGGCGGCCAGAATGCCACCCCCGAGATCTCCGGCAGTATTGTTTGCTAGAGTGCAGTCAGAGAGTGTGATTACTGCTCCGCTGGAATTTTCACTGTTGCGATTAACATTGATCGCGCCACCGTTAGCATTTGCTATGTTGCCGGTGAAGGTGCAGTCGGTGAAGTTCGCGGTGCCGCCGTTGCTCTGGTAGGCGGCTCCGTAGAGTGCGGTGTTGTCGGTGAAGCTGCAGCCTGCGCAATTCATCGTCGTGTCGCTGGAGATTCGCACAGCGCCACCATTGCCGCCGCCGGTGTTGCCGATGTTGTCACTGAACGTGCAGTCGGTCAGCGTCGCGAGGCTGGCACCATCGGCGAAGAGTCCTGCAGCATCAAGTGTCGCGGTGTTGCCAGTGAAGTGGCATGCCTGCAGGGTGCAGTCCGTGTTTAGCAGGTGAAGGCCGCCACCGTGTCGATTCGTCGTGTTCTCGATGAAGGACGTGTTGCTGATATCCGCGGTCGCGTTTTCGATGTACGCACCGCCGCCGCCTCTGGTACCGGCATTCACACCAATGTTGTTCGAGAATATGCAGTCGGTGATGGTGATGTTGGCGGCGAACGCGGCCTCTGCATTGTCATCGAAGATGAGGCCGCAACCGAAGTCGCCGGCAGTGTTGCCATCGACCGTGCAGTCAGTCATGTGCAGGCCAAGCCCCGTACCCCCGACGCTGATGCCGCCGCCCCAGTTGGCGGAGTTCGACGTGATGGAACAACCGACGAATGACGGGGTGCAGTCGACTGCATTGACGCCACCACCAGACAGTGAGCACTGGTTGCCTGTGATGATGCAGTCAATGAACGTGAGGCTGCATGCATTCAGGTGCACGCCGCCGCCATCGTCGGCGTTGCCGTTGGTGAACGTCAGACCCTGGATTACCGTGCCGGTGTCGCCGCAGCCGTCGCCGGT
>JAKVBV010000085.1 GCA_022446965.1 Phycisphaerales bacterium | reverse complement strand
AGGAACTTGGCGCGCTGTGCTTCGACGAGTCCTGGGCGGCGGCTCGGGGATGGCCGGTGACGGCGCTGGACTTTCTGCTGACCGGACTTGTCGCACTGGTCACTGTTCTGGCAATTCAATCCGTCGGACTTGTACTTGCGATTGCGCTGCTCATCATTCCTGCATCGACGGCCCTGCTGTGGTCCAGAAGACTGGTGGTGGTCGTGTGTACCTCCGCTGCCTGCGGGGGATTCAGCGCGTGGATGGGTGCGATGATCAGCGCATCCATTCCACGCATGCCCACCGGTCCGGTCATCGTGCTGGTCTGCGCCAGCCTCTTCTTCGTGAGTCTCTTCGTCGGTCGCACCGGTGTGCTTCAGCGATGGTTGTCTCGCCGAACCCTGTCACGGCGAGTGGATCGGCAGCATCTGCTCCGGGCCTGCTGGGAAGTGCATGAACAGCGTGGCAACGACGAGGGCATCGATTTCAGCATCCTCCTTTCGCACCGATCGTGGACGGATCGGAAGCTCACCGAAATCGTCGAGCGCTGCTGCCGACAGGACCTGCTTGAACGTCTTGAGGGTGGGGCGATACGGCTGACTGAATCCGGTCGCACCCGTGCCCAGCAGGTGGTGCGCAACCACCGCTTGTGGGAGGCGTACCTGATCCATCACGCCGACATTGCGCCGACGCATGTTGATCGGGATGCCGATGCGATCGAGCACGTGCTTGATGCCGATCTTGTCCGGAGTCTTGAAGAGGTCCTCGGCACCGCTGCCGGGGCCGTGCCGCCGAGCCCGCACGTCATCGACAGTGGTGGAGGTGCGGCATGATCTGGCAGGAATACGACACCTGGGTGGTGATCACCGGCGCACTGTGCGCGATGGCGTGTGCACTGCCCGGTGCGCAGTTGGTGTTGCGGCGCCGCAGCATGATGGGTGATGCCATCAGCCATGCCGTGTTGCCTGGTGTTGCGATCGCGTTTCTCATCACGGCGACCAGTGACCCGCTGGTGATGCTTGCGGGCGCGATCCTCATCGGCATTCTCACGACGGTGCTGATCGATCTCGTGCAGCGAGCGGGCCGGACCGAGATCGGCGCGTCGATGGGCATCGTGTTCACGACGCTCTTCGCCCTCGGACTGGTGTTGATCCGCGTCTTTGCCGACGATGTGCTCATCGATCCGCACGTTGTGATCTACGGCTCGATCGAGTTGTCCTATCTCGATCAGGTCAGTCTGTGGGGCTGGTCGGTGCCGCGAGGCGCGGTCGTCAATGGCGGCTCGCTGCTGATCAATGTGACGCTGTTTCTGATCTTCTACAAGGAACTCAAACTTACGGCCTTCGACGAGCCGCTTGCGGCGGCGATGGGCTTTCGCCCTCGGCTCGTGCAGGGCGTGCTCATGGCCATGACTGCGGCAACCGCGGTCGCCGCCTTCGAGACCGTCGGCAGCATTCTTGTTGTGGCGATGATCATCGTGCCCGGAGCCACCGCCTGGCTGCTTACGGACCGCTACGGACCGATGTTGATCTGGACGTTGGTGATTGCGGTGCTTGCGGCGGGTCTGGGACATGTCGCGGCGCTCATCGTGCCTGGTTGGTTCGGGTTTGAAGGCATGTCCACGGCCGGCTCCATGGCGGTGATGTCGGGCGTGTTGTTTGCCGTGGCGTGGATCTGTGCGCCACGTCAGGGACGTATTGCGGCGTGGCATCGGCGATCGCGTCTGTCACAGCGGATCGCCATGGAAGACATCCTTGGCCTGCTGTATCGCTACGAAGAGCGAGCCGACTCGGATGCTCCTGGCCTGACGATTGCCGACATGCGTTCGGCATTGACATCCTCACCTTCCTTGATTCGTCGGGCATTTCGTCGTGTCCGTCATGCCGGGCAGGTGGACGTTGATGGCGATGTACTCAAACTGACCGACTCGGGCCGAACGGCGGCGCGTTCACTTATTCGAACCCACCGATTGTGGGAGCGGTTCCTATGGGAGCGGCTTGGGCTGCGTCCGGACCACATCCACGGCACGGCGGATCGTCTGGAGCACTTCACGTCGCCGGAGATGATCGAAGCTTTGGCGGAACACGATGATGGCGAGGATCCGCACGGGCGCCCGATCCCGCCGGCTCAGGAGTGACCATGGCCACGACGATTCGCATTCCAACCAGCGGCAAGGGGCTGCATGAGATCACCGAGCAGGTGCGTGATGCGGTCTCAAGCATGCACGTCGACGAGGGCATCTGCGTGGTGTTCGTGCAGCACACGTCGGCGTCGCTGACGATTCAGGAGAACGCCGATCCTTCGGCGCGTCGTGATCTCGAGGACTGG
>JAKVBV010000084.1 GCA_022446965.1 Phycisphaerales bacterium | reverse complement strand
CGATGCCGTTGCCATCGAGATCCGCATGACACGGCGGCGTCACATCGCCGTCGGGCGGCGGGCAATCGCCCCAGCTGGTGAGAATCATGAGAATGTCGCTGCCGCCCACGATGCCATCGCCGTCGAGGTCTGCCTGACAGCTCAGGTCGACATCCAGTTCGATACCGATGTCGACATCACCGGCCTCAGGCCAGAGTGACACACGCAGCACGTCCATCGGGATTGACAAGTCGCCGTGTTCATCACCGAACGTCACGCCCACGATTGGTGGCAGCGTGGTGCATTGCGTGCCGTCAATCTGCTCGATCGGCCCACGTCGGCCACCAGACACCACATCCATCCCCACACCACCCACGACCGCTGCGATTTTAATTCGCATGGAATCAAGACGCGACATTCGAACGTGGTAGTGCGTGAGAAGTGTCTGCACGGTGCCGTTGGCCCAGAGGCGATACAGGTGCACACGGTTGTAGGTTTGTTCGGCAAGCAACTGCAATGCAGACCCATCTTCCAGCTGCAGCGTCAACAGTGGAATGAAGGGGAACCGGTCGCCGAGGCCGCGGTCGAAACCTGCGGCGGGCAATGCCAGATCGAACTCGGTGATCCACGGCACCGCCATGGGCTCGAGCGCCAACGATACGCGCTCCGCCGGGCGCTGACCCATGGGCTCAGCGGACGGCCACGGTGGTGCACTGGACTGCGTGAGACTCTCCAACGTGATCAAAAAATCAGCCGGAGGCGCCGGTCCAGACGAAGGCACGGAGAACACGAGCGGTGGCACAACACCCGCGATCGGGTCGTCCAACTGTGTGACAAGATCAAACGGCACCCACTGATTCTTAGACGCGACGCCGATTCGCTGATGGGGATCGATGGGCCCCAGATCGAATCGCACCTGAGGACGAACCATGCCATCCGTGAGATTGCAGAAGGACAGCTGCGCCCACAGTGGCCCCGAAGGCCATCCCCCTTCGGGCGTTGGAAGGCTCACACTTGCGAGATCCACACCACCGACGGTGTCTCGTCGCACACGCCACACGGGCCCGTGCCCAGGGGCTATCGCGGCCAGCGTGGACAAGTCGTCGCTTCCGGTGCGGCTGATCTCTGAGACCTCCGCGTTGTCAATCGCTTCGATCGCGAGATCGCCCTCATGCGAGGCGACATGCAGTTCGTTGGTCGACCCCGGACCGATGCGCAGCGGTCGTCGAACATCGATACCTGGCATCGGCATCTGGTAGATGCCGTGATCTGCCAATGTGCCCAGCGGCGTGGTCAACATCGTGTCTCCGTACAACGCAACGGGAGACAGCTTCGATCCTGCCTTGCGGAGGCCCGCCGTGGTTGCGAAGTGCGTGCCGTCTTCAGACACCAGCAGACGTGCTTCGTTGGCCTGTGTGAAGGGCGATTCCAGATAGAACCTGGCCATCAATGGCCCGCCGGATTCTGGAGACGCCCGATGCATTGACGAACACGTGCACTGGGCAGCGCCGCCATCACCGGTATCCGCTGGCTGAACGCCCCACAAGCGTTCGAATCTGATCCCATCAAGCGGGTCTTCGGGAACGATGGTGCGCATGATGGCGCCCGACACGTTGTCGCCGCCGCAGATCACGGTGTTGGGTTCAATTCCCGGCGCCACCGACCAGAACTGGTTCGCCCCGACATCACCACCCTCACCATCAGCCAGTGGTGCACCGTGCATGTCATGCCACGCAGTCCAGTTGTCTGAATCCAGCCAGGACGTGCCCGCCTCATGCTTCAGCAGCAACACCTCGGAATCCGCACTGTCGCCGATCGACAGCAGCACGCCGTTGGGTGTCCACGCTGCAGCGTGTGTATGTCGCTTCGTGCCGCCTTCAAACTCGTGCAACAACACTGGACCGTCAAACATCCATTGCGATGTGCCAAAGGGCTTGCGCCGCGCCCGCACCAAGCCGCACTGCCCCGCCGTGGCTGGGGTGGGCGTGTGCAACAGGTAGTCGACGAATGGAATCCAGGCATCGGTCAATGTGCCGTCGACAACTCCGTCGGGATCGGGGAAGTAGTTCGCGAGAGATGATGCGAAGATCCGCTCTCGGCCCAGATGATCGTCATCTCCACCAATGCGAGGCAGATCTCCGATCAACCGAAACACCCAGTCTCCAGTCGCACGATCCAACGCGACGATGCTGATGCCCTCGGCCAACCATGCTTGTGTGCCGTCATCTTGATCAACAAGCCGGGACCGCTGGCACAAAAGTACGAAGCAGCCTGGCAACACGGTGCCCGCACGAGGACGGTACGCATGATTGGGCCGTTGGGCAGGGCTGCCCTC
>JAKVBV010000083.1 GCA_022446965.1 Phycisphaerales bacterium | reverse complement strand
CAGTCGCCGGCGTTGGTCGTGCAGGATTGCCTCTTCTGCAGCAATACGCCGGATCACATCTTCGGGCAGTGGACTGACGGTGGCGGCAATGTGTTTGAAGACGCATGCGAAGGTGACTGCGGAGGCGATGTCACCGGCGACGGCACTGTGGGTGTGAACGACATCCTGATGGTGCTCGCCAACTATGGCGGCAGTGGTGACGCCGATGTGAACGGCGATGGTATCGTTGACGTCGACGACATCCTGGTGATCATCGGCGCCTGGGGGGCGTGCGACTAAGCCATACTCCTTGCGGTGTGGCCAACGCTTGACGTTTCTATCTGTGTGTGGACATCGCTAGGCTTCCGCTGCGATCGCCACAAACACGAGAAGCACTGAGATTGCGATGATCACCCACCCGGCTGTGCTCCATCCTTTGGACAGTGATCGCGAGTGATTCGCCGACACATACTGCCTCGCAGCAATGTGCTCATTGGTCTTCAGGGCGTATACCAAGGCCACAATGCCAGTCACCACCGGGAAAAATAAACACATGGCTCCCAGCACTATTTGAATGACTGGGCCAGCAATGGGAGCCGGCGTGAGGTCCACATCGCCAGGCGCAACGGTGGTCGTCGGCGTGGAAAAGTTCGGGGCCGTCGAGGGTCGCGACGCGGGCTGCGCCGAGGGCGCATTGCAGCAGCCATAGGTTGTGCAGCCGTCATTCTCGAGCCACGATTGATCAAGGTGAATCTGGCCGCACGCGGTGCACTCGGCCACCGTCGTGCCAGGACGCAGTGACACTTGTGCATATGGGCACGTGATGGTGTGATGGCCTTCGGGGAGTTGATACACCCTCGAGCGTGCATCCTCGCTCGAGGATGGGGCTGCAGGCACATTAGCCGGCGGCGCGGGCATCGGCGTTCTACGAATGTCGTCTGCTGAGATGTTGATGCGATCAGGGTCGGTTGACATGCATTGATCCTAGTGTTCACTCGTGTGCGTGCCAGTGCGTGGCGGCAGTTACTCCATCTGCTCCATCGCATCGGCCCAGCCCGGCGGTGTGGCGCGGTGCCGTGTGAATTCCTGCGTTCGCAGTTCGTCAATGTGGATAGCGAAATTGATCCCGAAGGGGCTTTTTGCGGTCACGATGCCAGCAAGAGCAAACGTGTCTTCCGGTGAACGCACGAACACTGGCCCGCCACTACTTCCAGGCCAAACATTGGCGTCGATCTGAATGATCCGGCCCACTGCTGTGTCTCGTGTGGCGGACACTTTCCCCTCGGTATAGGTGTGTTCATAGCCTTGTGGCGATCCCACAACAACAACTGGCGTGAGCGGCTCGAGGGTGTCATCGCTGGCGGCCAAGGTTGGAAGTGTCTCCAGCGACTGGCGTGCTGCATCGGTGAGTTCAACCTCAAGGATGGCGAGATCAACTGGGGTCGTAGGCACATGCACGGCCACAGCGCGGCCGACTGAAGTGCCGTGTTGCAGTGAATCGATGGTCCACGTGCCGCATGCCTTGGGCGTGGGCGGCGCAACCACATGCCAGTTCGTTGCGATCAGTGCCGTTGATCCATCGATCTCGATGATGCAGCCGGATCCCTGCGAAGTCATGGTGTTCGAGGTGGCCTCAAGCGTGACCGTGCCTGTGGCAAGCGCATCAAGGCCTGTCTTGGCGCCCGCTTGCAACGTGATGTGTTCGCCTTCGCTTAGCCGCTCAGGCAATGCAATCCACCACAATGCGCCAAGCCCCCCGGCGACAAAGAAAAGTCCACTCAGCAGCGTGAAGGCAACTTTTGCTCGGCTTGGGCCTCGTTGCACGTCACGAAGCGTGATCGTGATGCGCCCGGGCGTGTCGGGTTGGTTGTGGTGCTGTACCAAGGTCGGGTTCAATCGAAATCAGCGTGGCGGGGCGGGGCGATCGAATGTAATGCGGATGGGTTCGTCGTCAGCATCCGACGGTGGAGGCGGAGGTGGTGGAGCAGGCGGGTTGGGCGCGTGTGCTGCGCTGCGGGACGTTGAGGGGAGTGAGGGGGGCGAGGGGGGTGTGGTTGAATCGCGGAACACGATCTTGATGTCATCCGTCTGTGGCGCGGTGTTCCGTTCAAGCGGGAGCATGGATCTGGAGTCAACGGGAAATCGGTTGATGTTCTTCTCAGCCCACCGTGCAGCTTCGCCGTTGAGTGGGCTCTTCACGTTGTAATCCTGATAGCTGATCATCGCCCCAATTCGACCGATGAGATGTGCGAGCTGTTCTGCAGGGGACCAATGGTCGCCAATACAGATGGTGGTCTTGGAGAAGTTGGGATGCCAGATCGGTGTTTGAATCGTGGACACTGGCGG
>JAKVBV010000082.1 GCA_022446965.1 Phycisphaerales bacterium | reverse complement strand
GCCACCACAGGCCGCTGTCATGGGCCACGCGGGCCCAGTCGCGATTGAATCCTGGGCCTTCGCCGAAGTCGTCTTCGCTCCACGCCCAATGGACCGTGCCGCCTGTTGTGTTGAGCGTGAGCCAGTACACGCTGTGCGGTTGGAGTGCGATCGGCATGGTGGGGACAAAGGCCACCGGGTCAAGCAACTCGCCCGGCGGGGCCATCGGCGTGAGCGAGGCAATGGGTTCGCCTGGGGCCATGCCGCCGTCTTCATGAAGCGTGAGCACGGCAACGGCATCGCTGGATCCGGCCAGGCGCAGGTCAACGAGAGACAAGTCGTGTGGGATGCCTTGCGTGGTGAACATCACCGCGATGGGCTCGCTTGGCGTGCACACTTCAGCGCCCGCCACCGAATTCTCGATGTTGTTGGCCAGGTCGGCGGCCTGCACCGCGGTCACAAGGGAGGCCAGTACGACACAGCATGAAACGCAGTGACGATGCATCATCATGCCTTTCGACTCATGTACACGGGCGCGCCGCCACCAAAATCATGGGCGTGTTCCATCGCGTGGGCATCGGTCGGGGTGGCGACGCCGTGGGCGAGTGGTGTGTCGGCATCGACCACCACATTGAAACTGGCCATCACGCGCGCGCCGTTGTAGTTGGCCTGCATCACCAGATCGGTGTCGAACCCGAAGTCCATTGCATTGGTGACCGCCGGCTGGCCACGCGTGGCATAGGGCTCGATGTCATCATGCACCGCAGTCGTGATCGCCTGATCAACATAGAGCTGGCTGACGAAGTTGAAGTTCTGCACGCCATCGACAAAGCGTCGCACGCGAAAGTGGATGTGAATCGTGCGGGCCGGATACCAGCCAGGAAACACCGACAGGAACCGCACGTTGCCATGGTCGTCGGCCAGCTGATACCCCCGCAGCCAGTCCACACCTTCAGTGCCTTTCTGTGACACGTCGGAGTACTGGCCCAGCGCGCTGCAGTGCCACACATCTACCCAGACGTCACCACCACGTACAGGCGTGCACTGCCCATTGGTGATGGTGGAGATGTTCAGCGACAGCTGCATGGGCAAGCCCGCCTGCACATCGCCTGTCTTGGAGTCAGGGCGGATGTCCCAGCGATTGAGCATGCCGTCCACCCAGAATGGGCCGGCAGTTTGTGGCGGATGCGGCGTGCACTCCAGGCCATCGAGTGCATGCGCGCCACTTGCGGCGCCCAGAAGGCCCATCGTGCCAAGACGCAACAGTGATCGTCGGGGAATGTCAGGGCCGTTGGCCATGGCTCCAGACTAAAGGCCTTTCGTCGGTTTCGTGGTCGAGATCTGGGGAATCCGCTGGGATTGCCGCGTCACACGCGGCGGCCGCGCATAACCTCCACATGTGACCCGTCGCAGTAGAGGGCTGATGACACGCCGTACAGCTCCAAGCCAATGTCAACGCCGTACAGCCGTATGAGGTCCATCTCATCGGTGAACCACTCTGGCTCTGCCGCAGACACCCGCCAGGGCGCATGCCGTACTTCGTATTCGAAGCAGCGTCCACGTCGTTGCGTCCACCCCCATTGGTGATCGGTGAGTAGGCGCTCAAGCGACCCTTCTGGGGGAACAGTCTGGGGGCGCGGGGCGACTGTGGTTAGTCCAATAGAGGCGGTACGGGTGACGGCAGCGGCTGTCGCAGTGCAGGTGTCATCGTCGTGATCGACGACGTGCACCATGTGGGCGTGTTGAAATGGCTCGCTGTACACCCACCGGGCGAGTGCTGCGACGGCACGGCGAGGGACAAGTTCCTTCACGAAGACCACGCCATGTCTCCAGCCGTCATTGGTCTTTCGTCGGGCATAGAAACGGAGGTTGAGTTCTTCAAAGTGCCGGTGAAAGGGAACAGACAGCCCCAGCACACGAGTGTCCTGCCAGTGAAAGGCAACCAGACTCATGTAGGTGTCACCGTGATACGTGTCCAACTCCGTACCCACCGGCAGGTGTGGCTTGAGCACCGCCGGGTCAACGATGAAGTTCAGCAGGCTCAGGCTGTGCCAGGTGGCCGTGAGGAATGGCATTGGAGCAGTAGAGCAGTTTGATGGCGAGGAGGCGCCCTTGACGTTCAATCCGGGCAACTGGAACTCGTTTGAGGCTCAATGCCAAGAGCAGTAGATCAGTAGAGCGCTCTACTGCTCTCCGATGGAACAGGCCGCCCAGTCGCGAAGTGACCGGGACGAAAGTCGCAAGTCGAAAGTCGCAAGTCGACCGAGTCGCGGGGGGGGGGGGGGTGGGGGGGACCCCCCCCCGGGGGGGGGGGGGGGCGGGGGGCGGGCGGCGGCGGGAGAGGGGGCGCCGC
>JAKVBV010000081.1 GCA_022446965.1 Phycisphaerales bacterium | reverse complement strand
ACCCGGCGGTTCACCGTCGAAGCTGCCGGCGGGGTCGACGAGCGGTGACCGCCGGTGGGCTGGTCCGTTCGGCGGACGCCTTGCCAGTCGATCCAGTCGAACACCAACGGCGCATCGACCGCGGCGAGCCCGACCGCTTGCTGGACGAGGAACCGGCTCAAATTGGCGACGTCGAATGCGTAGGCCCGCACCGTGGCCGCGCTGAACCCCCGTCCCGCCAAATGGTTGAGAAACGCGTTCACCGCGTCCTGCCCGTCCCAGTCGCCCTCCAGGACATATCCGCTGTCGCTCTTGAGTACCCGCATCGCCGCTCCGCCTTCCCCCACCGAGATGCAGACAGCATCCATCCGTGCTCAGCGCTTGTGCGTGAACCTCACGCTGCAGCCCGAACCGTGTCCCCGGAGAGCCGGTTAACGGATAGTGGGTTGTTGGACCAGATCTGCCGCCAAATTTGTTTGGGGAAGGCGGTGAAGGCGAGCAGGTCGGCGCGGGCGTCTTCGAGGTGGTCGGCGACCTTGGGGAGCTTGTCGGCCAGTGCGTCGATGATGCGGTCATATTGGGCTGCAACGGAACCGGCGTCAGGTTGATCGAAGACCGAATGC
Source organism: Phycisphaerales bacterium (assembly GCA_022446965.1). Lineage (GTDB taxonomy): Bacteria > Planctomycetota > Phycisphaerae > Phycisphaerales > SM1A02 > JABAAC01. The sequence goes on along the minus strand of JAKVBV010000081.1, from coordinate 1,741 downwards.
AGTAGTGTGCGTACCCACGGCCACGATGATTTCGGAGTGATGGCCATCAGGTTGGTGGCGTAGTGGGTGCGACACCGTTGCCACGATGCCCCAGGCAGGGTGGCGCCGATCGCGGCCACCAGACCGGCGTGGGCGTCGGAAGTGACCAGACGGACCCCTGATAGGCCGCGGGCGGTCAGCGACCGCAGGAAGGTCAGCCAGCCGGCCCCGTCCTCGGCGGTGGTGACGTCGATGCCCAGGATTTCGCGGTAGCCCTCGGCGTTGACCCCGGTGGCGATCAGCGCGTGCACGTTGACCACCCGGCCTGCTTCGCGAACCTTGAGCACCAGGGCGTCAGCAGCCATGAACGTGTACGGGCCTGCATCCAGTGGCCGGGTCCGGAACGCCTCGACCGCGGCGTCGAGCTCTTTGGCCATCACGCTGACCTGGGACTTCGACAAGCTGGTGATGCCCAGAGTCTCGACGAGTTTGTCCATCCGCCGCGTCGAAACGCCCAGCAGGTAGCAGGTAGCCACCACCGTGGTCAGGGCCCGCTCGGCGCGTTTGCGCCGTTCCAGCAGCCAGTCCGGGAAGTACGAACCTTGCCTTAGCTTGGGAATCGCCAGATCCAATGTGCCTGCGCGGGTGTCAAACTCGCGGTGCCGATACCCGTTGCGGGAATTGGTGCGCTCGCTGCTGCGCTGGCCGTAGCCGGCACCGCACACCGCGTCGGCTTCGGCGCCCATCAGGGCGTGAATGAAGGCGGCCAACAACTCGCGCAGCACATCAGGGTGCGTGGTGGTGAGTCGTTCGGCCAGCACGGCAGACAGGTCGATATCGTGGGCAATGGTCATCGCGTTGATTCCTTTGCTCGAGTGACTTTGGTCGGTCCCTCGAAGAATCACGCGATGACCTTCATTCATCCGGCTACGACACGCCGGTCATCACCGGCTCGTACACCACTCTGCTGGACGCAACTAGGTACTGGAATCGATAGCCTTTGGCACCGTGGTCTAGTACGGCCACCGGCGTAATTTAAGCGTCGCCGCCGGTTCCGCCATGCGACAGCGAAGCGTCGCGTGGCCATTGACGTCCGCGATAACAGCAATTCAGGCGAGGACATCGAGCAACCTCTCTCGATTAATCTTGACGAGTTCGACCGTGAAACGGTGCGCAGTCTCCGTCATCCCTGGGGCAGAAGCAAATAGGTCCTCAACGGTCCGCCGTTCAAGCGACAGTATCCGTTCACGCCAGTACTCGCGGGTGCTCGGTCCACAGAGTCTGATGGCGTCGCCTGCCAGGTCCACGAGTGTCTGCCAACGCGTGCCCTTGCGATGCTCAAATCGGCTCGCGTGCCCACGTTCTGCCCATTTCATCACTGTTCCGTCGCGTAAGTGCTCGGCGCGCAGTTCGTCGCTCAACGTAAAGCCGAGGCTAGCTGCGTGGTCGAAAGAGGGCTCGGATACGTCCGGCGGCGGCACAAGGACGGCCCAGTTGCGGTCGTGGCGATCTCCATGCGCGATCAACGCGTCAAACAGGAGATATCCTGCGAACGCATCGAAAGCCCGAAACGACGTAGGCATCGATGAGCCTGGCGGTGATCCAAACCGTGTGAGTGCCTGCCTGATAGAGCCGACATTGTATCCGCGCGCTTCAGGATCAGTCGGGTCGTAATCGATAACCACCTCTGGCATTAGCGCCTGCCCTGCCTGCAATTCCCACTCTGGCAATCGCACGTCTTCAACCAATGCGCCACGCACCC
>JAKVBV010000080.1 GCA_022446965.1 Phycisphaerales bacterium | reverse complement strand
ATCTTCGAGGTGAACGTGTTCGCCACGCAGCAGTTGCTGGCCCACGCCGCGCGGGACATGTTGCAGCGCGACACCGGTGGCCATCTGCTGGCGTGTTCATCATGTGTGGCTCGCTTCGCGCCGCCCTATCACGCTGCTTACTCCGCGACGAAGGCCGCGCAAGATTTGGTGTGCCAATCCATGCGGGTGGAACTGGCGCCGCGCGGGATTCATGTGTCGACAGTGCATCCAGTGGCCACGACAACCGAGTTCTTCGACGTCTCGGCGAGCATTAGCGGCCGCGAGGACCATCCCAGCGGGTTGGAGCAGACACCGCCTCTGTTTCGTCAGTCGGCGGAGCGTGTTGCCCGCGCTGTGGTGCGATGTCTGAAGCACCCGCGGCCGGAAGTCTGGCCCAGTCGGTTGGCGCGGTACGGCGCTGCATTGCATGCGTTCTTTCCGCGTCTGTTTGATCCAGCGTGCCGACGGCTGCTGGACCCCGATCGGCTCTAGCGTTGTCGTGTGAGTGCTTCGAGCCGCTTGCGATGCAGCGATTCATCGGGCTCAAGCAGAACGAGCGCTTCAATGTGGGTTTGGGCCAAGTCCAGCCGTCCAGCTTCCAGCGCCAGCGCTGCAGCGCGTTCACGCTGCGGCACGTCGTACGGGTTCATTGAGACCGCATGTGCCATCGTGAGCAGGGCAGATTCTGTTCGACCAGCTGCTCGTTGGGTCATTGCAAGGTCGTCGAGCAGTGCCGGTGTGGTGTCACGGTTGTGGGCAAGTTCCTGCAATACATCAGCAGCGGCGCCAGGCTCGCCCGCGTCGCGATGGCGTTGGGCAAGCTCACGGCGCGGCCATGGGTCGAGCGGACGCAGGGCACACAATCGCTGCAGCAGCATGGTTCGATCGTCGGTGGCGGCGTCGGATGTGCGGTGCAGCCAGGCCAACAACGGCGCTGGATTCTGTGGTTCATCATCGATCGCTGCGCGGAGCGATTGATCATCCATAGCCAGCATAGACGGGGTGATCTGATGCAGCAGCCCCCACGCTTGGAGGTCCACCGTTGCGTGCTGATCGATGAAGTCTTCCCAAATGGCTGCAGGGGTCTGCCCGGTGAGATGGGCGAACGCATTGTCCAAGGTGACATCGCGGCCCAGCGCGGCAAGGATGTCGCCCACGATTGCCGGCCCCCATGTGTCTTGCAGATGTAGAAGGAACCACGCGGACTGGGCGTACGCGAGGGGCCGGTCTTCAGGATGCTCTGGGCGAACGAATGCCCAGCTGAGGTCGTCGAACGGCAGCAGTGATCCGGCATGCCATCGGCGAGCAAGCAGCTCGCGGGCGGACCAGTCCAAGGGCAGTGGTTCATGAGCGACAGCGGCGCCTTCAGTGAACCACAGTGGCACACGAGACCGGGAGATGTCCAAGTGCGCAACATGGGCAAGCTCGTGCTGCACCACCGGCCCCCAGTCATATGGCCCGGCATGAATGCCCGGCGCACCACCACGCGGCGGCTCCATGGCGATCACCGGCCCGGTGCACGCGGCGACCGTGTGCACATCTGGAGTGCCTGTCACACGAACTGCGAAGTGCTCGTGATCAGGATGAATCTCGAGCACGGTCTGTTGTGATGGAGTCCATTGCAACTCGCGTTCGAGGCGGTCGTGCATGTGCTGCACATCGGCGGCGATCGCGATGGCCAGCAACGCATCAATGCCCGGTGGCCATCGAATGAGCACATCGCCCGTATCGATGCTGTCCCATGCGTCTATGTCGTCCAGCAATCGCAGTGAGTTGGCCGCCCGGCGGTCAAAGGGGTTCAGTGCCGAAGCGCGTCGCAATGCGGTGCGTGCGTCGGCGTCGAGGCCGGCTTGCCATCGCATCAGCCCCAACTCGCTCCACTGTTCATGGTCCGTGTCGTCGATTGCCAAGGCGTCATTCAGCCAACGCTCAGCGTCTTCGTACCGTCGATGCAGTGAAAGCAGCCTGCCGGTGGTGGCGGCCACACGAGCGTCTCCCGGTCGATCGTGCAGCGCTGCTTCAAACACGTCACGCGCCAGTGCCGACTTGCCTTGCAGGGCCAGCAGTGCGCACTGCAGCGCCTGCGCTTCGGGCATGGGGTGGTCGATCTGATCCAGCGCCGTTTGCGCATCTGCCCATCGATGTTGGATGATCGCTGCTTCGGCGTCGAGCAGATGGGCCAGCGTGTGGTCAGCATCGAGTGCACGCAGCGCGGCAATCGACGCATCGGCCGCGTCGAAGTTGAAGCTGCCCAATTGCAGCTGCCCAAGCATGTACCACGCCTGGGCGGACCGTGGATTGAGTTGTAGTGCTTCACCAATCGCTTCGCCGGCGCCGCTACGATTATCTCGCGATTGAAGCAATAG
>JAKVBV010000008.1 GCA_022446965.1 Phycisphaerales bacterium | reverse complement strand
GTGGTGCACCGTTTGGCCATGCACGGCGACGCAGGTTGGGTCCGGTGCGTGGGTGATCATCTCGGTCACGACATTCGCGATGGCTTCACCAAGCGTGTGCGCAGCATGGGCCACCGCAGCTGCAGTGCAGGCCGCGCCGTGGCTCAACTGGGTGAGGGTGTCTGCGGCCGGGCCGATGGGGGCGTGGACACCGCCTTCGATCGAGGCCTGCATGGCCAGGCCAGAGCCGGTGGTGCGCACGAGTACGGCGTCGATGCCGTCGAGGCTGGTGCCGGTCATCACACCCACCGCGAACCGCGGTGCAGATGCGGAATCTGGTACAACGTCGCTCTTTGAACCTTGGAGATCAGCGTTCATGTCGATGCGCATAGTTGTAACCGGTGGGGCGGGATTCATCGGGTCTCACCTGACCCGTCGTCTGCTTGATGAAGGCCATGAAGTGGTCTGCGTGGATAACTTTTTCACGTCCGCCGAGCAGACCATCGCGCCACTGCTTGAGCATGACAACTACACGCTGATCCGGCACGACATCATTGATCCGTGCTTCATCGACGGCCCTGTGGACCGCATCTACAACCTGGCCTGCCCGGCAGCGCCAGGCCACTATCAGTTCAACCCCGTCCGCACGATGAAGGCGTCCGTCACCGGCATGATCAACATGCTGGGCATGGCCAAGGTGAAGGACTGCCGCATCCTGCAGGCGAGTACGTCCGAGGTGTACGGTGATCCGGAGATCTCTCCCCAGCCGGAAACCTATCGCGGCAACGTGAATCCCATCGGCCCGCGGGCGTGCTACGACGAGGGCAAGCGTGCGGCGGAAACACTGTGCTTCGATTATCACCGCGAGCATGGGGTGCCCATTCGCGTGGCCCGAATCTTCAACACTTACGGCCCGAACATGCACCCCTTCGACGGCCGCGTGGTGAGCAACTTCATTCGCCAAGCCCTCGCAGGGGAAGACATCACGATCTTCGGCGACGGCGAACAGACGCGTTCGTTCTGCTTCGTCAGTGATCTTGTCGATGGTCTGATGCGGTTGATGGAGGCGGAGAACCTCACCGGCCCGGTGAACCTCGGCAACCCGATTGAACGCACCATTCGTGATCTGGCTGAGCATGTGATGGCCGGGACGGACAGTGGATCCAAGCTCGTGCAGCGACCGCTTCCGCCCGATGATCCCAAGCAGCGTCGGCCCGATATCACACTGGCACAGGACCGCCTTGGCTGGCAGCCCATAGTGACCCTCGAAGAGGGCCTCAGCACCACGATCAAGTACTTCGCATCGATCGATCTGAGCCAGTGGACGCCCCCCACACCCTTTTGGGAAGCGCCGCCGCAGCGCACGTGATCGCACTGGTCTGCCCTGCGGGCAGATTTTCTGGAATTGATGGATGTTCGGGTCTTGTCAGGACGATGATGGGCTGGCAAGATACCCGTACGTCAACCGAACATCAGCTGACGCCTCAATTCTGGCCCTCAACGGTGCGGTCGCCAACGCGACCACGGACACAGGGTCGCCCCGGCTGCCAGAGACGGCATCCGACGACAGCACCAACTTTGGGCCACGCGAGGCCCGGTGCATGGATCCACGGAAGGACCGAACCTCGATGGTCAAAAACACAGCAACCAAGACGCGAAAGAGCCGCAGCACCTCCGACTCACCCCGAGGGGGTGCTACGGTGACAGGCACAGGAAAGGATGCCGCCAGCATGTCGGGAAAAGCCAGCAAGGATGCCGCCGCACACAAGACCACGTCCAAGGCCGCGCAGAAGAGCACAGACAAGGCCACCGCTGAAAAGGCCAAGGCCCTGGATCTCGCCTTGGGCCAGATCGACAAGGCCTTCGGCTCGGGTTCGATCATGCGGCTCAACGAGGATCAGATCCATCTGATCGAGGGCTACTCCACCGGCACACTCAGTTTGGATCTCGCCTTGGGCGGCAAGGGCCTGCCCAAGGGTCGCGTGGTTGAGGTGTACGGTCCGGAATCGTCGGGCAAGACGACGCTGGCGCTCACCGTGGTGGCCAGCGCCCAACGTGATGGCGGCACCGCGGCCTTCATCGATGCCGAGCACGCCCTCGATCCCACGTGGGCACGTCGCATTGGTGTGGATCTCGACGACCTGCTCGTGTCACAGCCTGACACCGGTGAGCAGGCACTGGAGATCTGCGAGATGCTCGTGCGATCCAATGCGGTGGACATCATCGTGATCGACTCCGTGGCCGCGCTCATCCCGCGAGCGGAAATCGAAGGCGAGATGGGCGACTCCCACGTGGGTCTGCAGGCTCGCTTGATGAGTCAGGCACTGCGGAAGCTCACCGGTGCGATCGCCAAGTCATCGTGCGTGGTGATCTTCATCAACCAGTTGCGTGAGAAGATCGGTGTGATGTTCGGGAGCCCCGAAACCACACCCGGTGGTCGTGCATTGAAGTTCTACTCCTCGGTCCGTGTGGACATCCGCCGCATTGGCGCCATCAAGGACGGCGATCAGAATGTGGGCAACCGCGTTCGAGCCAAGGTGGTGAAGAACAAGATCGCGCCGCCGTTCCGCCAAGCCGAGTTCGACATCATGTTCAACGAGGGCATCAGTGCCACCGGTGATCTAGTTGACCTGGCCGTGGCCGATGGCATCGTCAAGAAGTCCGGCGCGTGGTTCAGCTACGGCGAAGTGCGACTCGGGCAGGGGCGTGAAAACGCCAAGGCCTACATCGGGGAGCATCCAGACCTCATGGCTGAGATCAAGCAGCGGGTCATGGTGGCCCGTGGCGTGCTTGCCCCGGACGCGACCGATGCCACTGCGCAGGCCGGTCCTGATCTAGCCGATGCGGCACAGTCAGCGGAGGCCCCCAGCGAGCCAGTGACCAGCTGATCGCGACGGCACGGCCAAGATTCGATATCCATGCGGGCGGCAGATCTTCGGATCTGCCGCCTGCTTGCATGATGGCTAGCCTGTTCGATTGCGGCCTGCGTGGTGCCCCGTCTGGGGGATGGCTTGCCTGTTCGATCACCAGTCTGCTTGATGGTCTGCCTGTTGGATGGCGGTGCCGTTGATCACCTGTCTGCGTGATCGACTGCATGCTTGATCACCGGCCTGCGTGATGGCCTGTCTGTGTGATCACCTGCATGTTCGATGCAGGGGCCCAGGGTCGAAATTGCCCCCTGTGCGTGGGCATGATCGCGTGGTTGGGGCGTGGTGTCTCGATCGAGGGATGTGGCCTGCGCACGCTGTGTCGTTGCGTGTGCAGATGCACCCGGGTGCCGTCGCCATGGCGAGGCGGGCTGTATACTGCTCGGCCCGCTGCGGCTGTGGCGGAATTGGCAGACGCGCTAGATTCAGGTTCTAGTGGGAGTAAAATCCCGTGGAGGTTCGACTCCTCTCAGCCGCACTTTGACGCACGTTCGACGGGCATTGCACACGCGATGCCCGTCGCTGCCTTTGTGGCCAGTGCGCGGGGGGGGCCTGCGTGGAGGCTGTGTGTGGGGGCTGTACGGTGGGGCTGAGCAGTGGGGCCTGGGCCACCGTGCCACCGATGTGCGGCGATGATGGGGCCCAAAAACCTACCTGAATGGCTCCTGAGGCGGGAAATCCGCTTGGAGGTCGCTCAGGGCGGGATACACTTCGCACATGGCCCACGACGGCGAGTGTCGCCTGTATCTCGATCATGCCGCCACCACACCGCCTGCACCGGAAGTGGTGGAGGCGATGCTTGGCGTCATGCGTGACGGATGGGGGAATCCCTCGAGCATTCACCGCACCGGCCAACGTGCTCGGCAGCGTGTGGAAGACGCTCGCGAGGCTGTCGCCCAGTTGATCGGCGGCGACCCGCAGGGCGTGGTGTTTACCTCTGGCGGCACCGAAGCGGCCAACATGGCGATTTGGTCCATGCTCACCAACGCACCAGAGACCAGGCGAGTGATCGTGACTTCGGCGGTGGAGCACGCCGCCGTGCGGGCACCATTTGAGAAGATCAACGGCACCGACTGGGAGGTGCTGCATCTGGAGCACGACTCCGCTGGTCGAGTGATTCCAGAATCGCTGCGTGAGATCATCACCGCACGCGGGGACGAGATCGCACTGCTAAGCGTGATGTGGGCCAACAACGAGACCGGTGTGGTGCAACCCATCGACGTGCTCGCAGCAATGTGCGCCGACCATGGCATTGCCGTACACACCGACGCCACGCAGTGGGTGGGCAAGATGCCAACCGACCTGGCCAGTGTGCCGGTGGACTACTGCTCCTTCGCGGGACACAAGTTCCACGGCCCGCAAGGCCTCGGTGTGTTGTGGGCTCGCCCTGGGTTGCATGTCGAACCAACAGTGGTCGGTGGGGGACAAGAACGCGGTCATCGTGGCGGCACTGAGAATGTGCCGGCTATCGTGGGCCTGGGTGTGGCTTGTGCATTGGCGCAATCGTGGCTGCACAGTGATGGCCACCTCAAGATGATGCCGGTGCGTGACGCCTTCGAGGCGGCGCTGTGTACCAAGGTGGCCTCGACGTGCATCAACGGCGCCGCTGCCGATCGGGTGTGGTCGGTGACCAACGTGGGCTTCCCCAAGTTGGAAGCCGAACTCCTGCTGCTGGCCTTGAGTGAAGCGGGCGTGGATGTCTCGGCTGGTTCGGCCTGTTCGTCTGGCGCCCTGAAGGCCTCGAGCGTGCTCGATGCGATCGGCCAGCAGCCCTGTCAACGTACCGGAGTGACGTACGGCTCGATTCGCTACAGCTGGAGCCGGGATACGCAACCGGCCATGCTGCAACAGGCTGTGGACCGCACCGCCGAGGTGATCGAGCGGCTGGTGCATCTGCACCCAGCAGCGGCACCGAGCTCAAGCACCATCAACTGACGCCACCGCAACGGTGTGCCCGAGGGCCCCTGGCATTCACCATCTGGACACCCGCCCACGCCTCGCCCGGCGATGGGCGACCTGCTAGAATCCCCGCTTCGCCCTGTTAGCTCAGTTGGTAGAGCAGCTGACTCTTAATCAGCGGGTCGTGGGTTCGAATCCTACACAGGGCATTTACGAGGGGCATGTACGGTTGGTATGTCGGGGGAGCACCTTGGCCGTGCAATGGCAGCCACGGTTGACAGGTGAGCAGCGAAAGTCGGTAGGATCACCACCATGCGAGACGACACCACAGCCCCCCTCATGACGCTGGTCTTTGTCGGCACTTTGTCCACGGCCGTCGTCAGTGCCATCGCCCTTGTGCAGGTCTTCACGGCCGGTTTGTTCGGCTGAATCAGGCCTTGCAATCACGACAACCTGCCTGCTGGCAAGTGGTTGCACATCTTCACAACAGCCTTGTCCACCATCGCACGATCAGGTCTTGCGTGTACATGGCGTGTGCGCCTAGCATCGGGGTGTCCGCACAGGAGGTTACCCACGCATGCCCACGGGCACGATCACACGAGTCTTTGAACGACGTGGATTTGGGTACATCACCCCTGACCAGGGTGATCGAGACGTGTACATGCATGTGGCACTGGTGGAAGCACAGCAGACGTGGTTGGAAGAAGGCCTGCGTGTGCGCTTCGAAGCGGAAGATCGAGATCAGGGCTTGTATGCCACCTCGGTTCACCCACTGGACTGACGCAATATGACCGATGCGTGGTCAACGCTTCCCGAGGCGTTCTGCGCACGAGCGGCGCAGCTCCTCCCGCCAGCGGCCCTGCACGCCTTCAAGCAGGCCTTCGCCCACCAGCCGCCGATGGCGGTACGGTGGAACGGCCCTGGGCCGCTGCCAGACGACGTGCTTGGCGCCTTGGCCACTGCGGGCGTGGCCCCGCGTCCCATGTCGTGGTTCGCAGACGGCGTGCATTGCGACACTGGCGACCGGTCGATGGTGCGGGCACTGCCGGTCCACGCTGATGGCACCCTCGTCTTGCAAGCAGCCTCGAGCATGTTCGCCGCACTGTGCGTGGAGGCACAGCCAGGAGAAGACGTGCTTGACGTGTGCGCCGCACCCGGGGGTAAGACGGCGTTGCTACATCGGTCCATGCAAGGCCGCGGGCGGCTTGTCGCCAATGATCTGTCTCGTGCCCGCATCGCTCGGCTGCGTGACCAACTCGAGGCGCTGCATGTGGATGGCGTGCAGATACTCACGGGAGACGGTGTTTCGCTTGCCCGTGATCTGCCTGAGTGCTTCGATCGCGTGCTGGTCGATGCCCCTTGTTCCGGAGAAGGCCGCTGGCATGTGGGCCAGCCCCACGACTGGCAATCGTGGTCGCTGTCCACGGTGCGGGGGCTAGCCAAGCGGCAACGCACACTTCTCAAGGCGGCCACCGACATGGTCCGTCCCGGCGGCGTGATCGTGTACTCCACCTGTACGTTGGCGCCGGAAGAGAACGAAGGCGTCGTGGCCGATGCGTGCAAGGATGGACGGCTGACCATTGATCCCATCACGCCGGTGAGCGAGGCCATGGTGCCCGGCGTGTGCCGATGGGGTGATGTCAGTTGGCCAGACGCAATGGCCGGTACGTGCCGCATTCACCATGGTGTGGATGGCTTCACGGGCTTCTTCGTGGCTCGCCTGCGCCGAACCTGATGCGCAAACCTGACAGCCGCATGCCGCAGACACCGGCACAGTGCACGCGGGCGAGCTGGCGGGCACCGATCTGACGCAGGGGCGGGGTCCATACGGAAACCACTGCTTTGGCCGGATTTCGACGCCGTGAGCCAACCATCGCCCCGGTATGATCAGAAGACCGGCGGGGTTGCCTACAGAGGACGTCTGCACGCATGCATCTGGCCATCTCAATCGTGTCTTGTATCGGGGCAATGAGCCTTTCCGCGGCGATCTGCGGCGCTTCGGTGCATGTGCAGAACACCGCTGCGGGCCGCATGCTCACGCCCTCGCCAGCGCTGCTGGCCACCATGGAGAAGGCCCAGCCCATGCGGCTGGATGGCTTCGCCCTCAGCGATGGTGATCAGGTCACGCTCGATCTGGAGCCCGTGGCACTGCGGGCGCCTGTCGTTCGACTGGTGTCCACCAGTGGTGTCTCGCTGGGCGACTTGCCCTCGCCACAGGTGTACGCCTTCAGCGGTCATGTGGACGGCGAGCCTGACAGCCGCGCCTTCATTGGATTCGATGGCGAACGACTGCACGGCTGGGTGCAGACTTATCGTGGTTTGGATGTCATCGCAGCGGAGGCCGGGCAGGCCACCTCGTGGCTGATGCGCCAAGGTGAGCATCGGCCCACGACCACGCATGTCGTCGAGCCGCTCAAGACAGACGATCCGGCAAACGTCTACGAACGTCTGTTGCTGGACCTCCAGCATCCCGATCGTCCGTTCCATCCGGAGATTTCAGGCGAGCTCATCATGGAGCTCGTCAATCGCGCAGCTGGCGGTGACATCGACTATTTCGAGCCGCGTGGTGCGTGCTGCATTGCACCGGGCTTCTGTTATTACATCGATGAAGATCTGTGCGGCCAGCTGTGCAACCCGAGTTCCGTCACATGCGACGACATGGGACCAAGCATGGATGCACCATGCTGGCTGGGAGAGGGCGTGGGCTGCGATACACGCTGGGCCTGCTTTGAAGAGAACGATGAAGGCGGCTGGGTCGGTGCGTGCTGCTACCCCGACCCCAGTGATCCCGCCATCACCGTGCTCGCCGACAAGCAGGCCTGTGAATGCGCGCTGATCGGTGGCACCTTCCTGATCGAACCGGCCAACTGCATGTCGGGCATCGCCCCTCAGGACTACCCGGCCGATCGCTTTGTGTCCGCCGACCTGCTGGAGACACTCGATCCCGATGCCTGCAACAAGCCCTCAGGTGCGTGCTGCATTGATCAGGATCTCTTGTGCCTGCCTGACAGCCCAGACATCCCATTGCCGCTGGATCAAGTCACGTGCATGTTGCTGCCGAAAGCCTTGTGCGAGAGCGATGACGAGAAGGTGCTCACCGCGCTCAATGCCTCGGTGCCGGGTGTCTTCACACGAGAGTGTTTCCCATGTGTGTCGGACACGGCTGTCTTTGGTCCGTACTCCGATGCACCACCGATCTGCTCCACGTTCACCGTTGAACGTGAAGTGGATGACGACGGCAACACCACAAGTGAAGCGGTGGCCCTTCTGGAACCCTACAACTTCCGGTGCGCTCCGATGCAGATCACACTGGAACTGGATCCCTGGCTTCCGGATCTTTTCGGCACGCCGGGATCCGATGAGAGTCTCGCTGCGGCCACTGGATACGCCACGCTGTTGTTCGCCGCTGTGGCGGATCTGTACGCCCAAGAGGCCAAGGTGCCACTGATTCTCGGCGAACTGATCGTGCTTGAGAATGACGCCAACCCGCTGGGCGATGGTGCGTGTTGCCTCTCATCAAGCGGCTACGACTACTGCTGGGAGAACGCGTATCAAGATGAGTGCGAAGAAGTTCAAGGTGGCGATTTCCAGGGGCATGGTTCCACGTGCTTCTCGCAGCCCTGTGGCGATGTGCCCACGTACGGTGGTGGCCAGCCGCCCATGAGCATCGAGGCCATGTTGCATCGCTTGATGGAGCGGTGGGGCGAGAGTGGCGCGTGCTGTATCGACGGCGATTGTGAAGAACTTTCAGGCATTGCGTGCGAAGACGCAGGCGGCGTGTTCCACGCCTCCCAGGATTGCGGCGCATTCGACTGCGACTCAGCGACGGGTTCCAACACTCGAGCCATGATCATCGCACTTGCTGGAGCACCGTTCCTGAACCAGTGGTATCCCGAGCAAGGTGCGTCACAGGGCTTGTACGAACCTCGCGGACTGGTTGCCGAAGTGGGCGGTGCCTGTCGGCCCGCAGCTCGATTCGGTGTGGCGCCGGTGCGTGGCGGGTTTGCGCCGCCCCCATCCTCCAACGAGGCCGGCAACGCCCAGTGGGACTTCGTGATGCTCACGCAGGTCATGACGCGACTGCTGGGTGTGTCGATGACCGACGACTATGGCTACGACGATTGCTACACGCGGTTCTGTCGCGGCATGGGCGCCAAGGTCGACTGCGAACTGCTGTGGAATGATCCCATGGCATGGGCGCTGGGCGACATGGCATCGACCATCATGAGCAATTGCCTAGCGTGCGAAGGCGGCCTGTCCAATCTGCAGATGCGGTTCCGCTCCGAGATTGCCGCACGCATCTATGCCACAGCAGCAGCGGCTCCCTGCAGCGATCCAGATGTGACCATCGACGAGGCGATCGCCAACAACGACGTGTATCAGGTGGCCGTGTCTGGCCCGACCAATCTCGATGTCACCTACAACGACGTGCCCGCGGGCTGCGCTGCCGAAGCGCAGGCTGAGCCGGTGGAGATTGCCATCGGCAGTGGCACCGGTGAAATTCCACTGTGCACGGTGGATCCGGCCACGGGGCTGGCCACCGAACAACAGGGCTGGGTCTGTGTGGATACCGACGTCGATGACAATCAGACCATCCGCTACACCCCGCCGGATGGCTTCTGTGGTGTGGATCGGTTCTCGTACACGATCGAAGATGCGGCGGTGGACAACATCGCCAACGTCACAGTGATCGCCCAAGGCACCGCAGGGCAGGATGGCGATTGCGCCCTGGTGCATTCACTCACGTGTGATCCCGAGTGCACATGGAGTGACGGCGAAGCATCGGAGCAGTCCATTCCGCCGGTCAGTGGTGATCCGAATGTGATCACCATCGACGCGTCGACCATCGCAAGCCTGCGCGTTGATTCGATCCGCTGGCAAGATCTGCAACTGGAGGTGTTCGTGAACACGTCCCAGGCCGCCCATGCCACGATGCGGTTCTGGTTCACCTCCGAGGCTGGCGGCAGCGATCTGAACGTGTTCTGGGACATCACGCCCTACGGCGACACGATCGGTATTCGATGTCAAGACGGGCCGATTCCTGTCGGTCTCGGTGGCGGCACACCCGGCGTGAACCAGCCTGTGAGTGGTGTGTGCGATACACCGGCCACGTCCACGTTGATGTACGTGCCCGTTGACGGGCAGGTGCTTGTGCAGTGCTTTGAACAACTCGATGAGGACAACGGCCAGGTCGATGCGGCCTGGATCGCTGGATCACTGTGTCTGGGTGCTGGCGACTCGTCAGTGCCAGGGGCGTGTTGTCTGGGTGGGCTGTGTATTCAGGCCACCGCGCATGAGTGTGCCTCGTTGCGTTGGTCCTATGACGCCCGCAGCAACTCGTGGTACGAAGATCCCGTCGGCTCGGGCTTCTTCATGGGTGCCGGCACGACATGCGACGACAACGACTGGTGCAACCGCCCCGCCCCATGCTGTCTGGGCGACGCGTGCGTGGAAGTGTCGGAAGACAATTGCGCGTTGTTGGGCGGTCGCACCCTCAAGGGCACGTATGGTGCCCTGGTCGACACGCCGTGTGCATTCACCGTGTGTTCGCTGGGTAATCAGATGACTGGTGCCTGCTGTGTGACCACGGAAGATGGGCTGCGATTCTGCACCGATCTCACGGTACAGGAATGTGCCACCTTGCCACTGGTCAACGCCGTTTCAGCCTTGTGGACAACGGAATGGCAGATGCGCGCCCCGTGTGAATTCACACCGTGTGGAAGCATGGTGTCCGGCTCGGGATCTGGTTCAGGTGCATGTTGCTTCGTTGATACGTGCTGCACCGAGACGCTCGCTGAGGATGCCTGCGGGACGGCCGGTGGTGTGTGGATCGCCGACGGCTCATGCGACGATTGCATGACAGTTGAATCGGGCGTGTGTTGTCTTGGTCCACGTGGGCCGCTGGCACCAGGCACCCGCAGCGCCTGCATCGAAGGTGTGTCCTCCGCCATCTGCGAGTTCACGCTTGGCGGTACATGGGTGGCGGACATCAGCGAATGCACCGCAGGGGCCCCATGTGGCCCGTGGGATGCTGGCGACGCCTGTTGTCTGCAAGGCACCTGCATCGAGATGTCCGAACAGGATTGTGCGTTGGTCGACGGTCGCTATATCCGTGCTGGCGAATGTGACACGGCTGGTGTGTGTAACGGCGGAACCTGCTGCATCGACGGCCCCAACGTCGCTGCCGACGCGCCAACGCAGGCGAGGTGTGAAGCATGGGGTGGTCGTTGGATCGGCTCGGGCACCTGTATCTTCACCATCCGCCGCAATGCGGATGTCGATGGTGATGGCCGTGTCGGCGCCATGGACATGCTGGCATTGCTGCAGGCCTGGGGCACGACAGATCCGACCCTCGATCTCGACGGTGACGGCACCGTCGGCATCGGCGATCTGTTGACGCTCATCAGCGTCTGGGGCCAGTGATTCGGCGGCACCTGAAGACGATCGCCTGGTCGGGCGTGCTCGCGACCTGCGCCGAGGCGTTGTGGCTGTGGTCCTGGCTGGCGGCGACAGGTGCGCCGCAGTTACCCGCCACGGCCATCTGGCTGTGGCCGGTGGCGTGGGTCAGCGGCACTGGCATTGCGACCGCACTGTTGCATGTGGGGGACGGTCGCACGAGTGCAATGGCCATGTGCTGCACGCTTGTCGGGCGTGTGCTCGCGTTGGGGCTGCCGATGGTGGTGGTGTTCTTCGCGCTGGCGAGCGTGTTCGCGTCAAGCTGACTCGGTCGGCGCCATGTTCGCGACGCGGTGGCCGATGTCACTGCGATAGAAGGCACCGTCAAAATGGATCTTGGCCGCAGCGGTGTTGGCCAATTGCTGCGCCTGATGGAGATCATCCGCCAGGGCGGTGACACCCAGCACACGACCGCCGGAGGTCACAAGCGTGCCTTCGTGGTTCACCACCGTGCCTGCATGGAACACCGTGACGTCGTCGTTCTGTGCAGATTCGATACCCGTGATCGCACGAGCTTTGCTGTACGGGCCGGGATAGCCTTCGGAACACAGCACCACACAGCAGGCGGTGCGGTCGTCAAAGCTGAACTCAGCTTCTGACAGTCGTCCGGCGGCTGTCAGCCAGAGGATCTCGACCAGATCGCCTTGCAAACGTGCCATCAGCGGCTGGCATTCCGGATCGCCGAAGCGCACGTTGAACTCGAGCACCTTGGGGCCACCGGGCGTGAGCATCATGCCGGCGTACAGCACGCCACGAAACTCGATGTCACGGCGCTTGAGTGCGTCGACTATGGGCAGCAGGACGGTCTGCTCAATGGTCTCGAGCATCGGGCCATCCACCACAGGGGTGGGGCAGTAGGCGCCCATGCCACCCGTGTTCGGCCCCACGTCACCTTCACCCACCTGCTTGTGGTCCTGGCAGGGGTCAAGCACCCAGATCGTGTTGCCGTCAACGAGCGCCAGCACCGAGGCCTCCTGGCCTTCGAGTACTTCTTCGATGATGATTCGTGCCCCGGCGTCGCCATGCACGGCATCGACCATGATGTCGTCCACTGCGTCGAGGGCCTGCTGCGTGGTGTCGCACACTACGACGCCTTTGCCCGCCGCCAGTCCGCTGGCCTTCACCACGACGGGTTCATGTCGCTTGGCAAGGACATCGCGCAGTGTGTCGGACATTGACGGCAGCGACGACTGGTCGCGGCTGTCCATGGCATCGAACCACTGTTCCATCACCTTGGCCTCGTCTTCAAGGCCCAGCCCCTGCAGTTCACGATCAATGTTGCGCAACAGGTATCGGTGTGCGGCCGAGGCGGAGTCGAAGGAACGTCCTTCTGCCGTGGGAACCGATGCTTCGCGCATGATCTCCTTGGCGAAGATTTTGTCCGCTTCCAGCTGGGCACCTTCCTTGCCTGGGCCGAAGACCAGGCGGCCTTCGGTGGCCAGAGTGTCGGCGATGCCTTCGGACAAGGGCACTTCAGGGCCGACGACAACCAGATGGATGTCGTTCTTGTCACACCAGTTTGTCAACTCGAAAGTGCTGGCGGCATTCCATTGGTGTGGGCAGGGCTTCACCAACCCGGCGAGGCCGCCATTGCCCGGATCAGTCGCCCACAACATGCCACAGCGATCAGATTCCTTCAGTTTCCACGCGAGGGCGTGCTCACGACCGCCGCCGCCCACGAGGAGGATGTTGCAGGTGTCGGGTACAGATTGACGGGCAGATGTGGCCATCCGTGCATCGTATCCGGATCACGATCGTCCGCGGCGTTTGGGCGGTGTGATCCCGGCTCGTGATCGAGCGCGTCCAGCCCGGCGGCGTGGTTCGTTGCCGGGATCTGGTTCGCCATTGCGTAACGCCTTGATGCGATCACGCAGGGCAGCGGCTCGTTCAAACGCCAGGGCGTCGGCCGATCGCAGCATCTCTTGTTCAAGGGCCTCGATCAGGGCTAGGACGTCCTGTTGGGAGGCCTGACCGTCGGAGATCGCCGCGTGTGCCGTGCGGCGGCCTTCGAGTTCTCGCTCAATGCCACGCCGGATCGACTTCTCGATTGTCCTGGGCGTGATGCCGTGGGCGGTGTTGTAGGCCTCTTGCTTGGTGCGGCGGCGGGCGGTTTCGTCAATCGCCGCTTGCATCTGTGGCGTTACAACGTCGCCGTACAGGATGCATCTGGCGTGCACATTTCGCGCCGCCCGGCCGATGGTCTGCACAAGGCTTGTCTCACTCCGCAGGAAGCCCTGTTTGTCGGCATCGAGCACGCACACGAGGGCAACCTCGGGAAGGTCGAGCCCTTCGCGGAGCAGATTCACACCCACGAGCACGTCGAAGTCGCCGGTGCGCAGATCAGTCAGAATCTCCAGCCGTTCGAGCGTGTCGATGTCGCTGTGCAGCCAGCGCACGCGCAGCCCACGATCGTCGAGGAAGGACGTGAGGTCTTCCGCCATGCGTTTGGTCAACACGGTGGCGATGCAGCGGTGCCCCTGCTCGGCGGCGTGAGCGCATGCCTCAATCAAGTCGGGCACCTGATTCGTGGCTGGTCGCACCTCAACCTCAGGATCAAGCAGGCCGGTGGGGCGAATCACCTGCTCGGCGCTCACACCCTTGGACTGCTCCAGCTCCCACGGCCCGGGCGTGGCCGACACGTTCACGGCGAAGGGCACGAGATTCACGAACTCGTCAAAGGTGAGCGGGCGATTGTCGAGGCATGAGGGCAGACGGAATCCGTGGTCCACCAGCACCTGCTTGCGGGCACGATCACCGTTGTACATGGCACGGATCTGAGGGATCGTCACGTGAGATTCGTCGATGAACACCAGCCATTCGTCAGGTGAAATGCCAGGGACATGCTTGAAGTAGTCCAGCAAGGTGAAGGGGCGTGAGCCTTCCGGGCGGCCCTCAAGATGGCGGGCGTAATTCTCCACGCCAGGGCAGTAGCCCGTCTCCTTCATCATCTCCATGTCGTACTGCGTGCGTGCCTTGAGCCGTTGGGCCTCCAGCAACTTGCCATCGCGATGCAGATTGGCCACACATGTGGTGCATTCAGCCTTGATGTCCGCCATGGCTGCGTCTAGCCGTTCTTCGGGCATGACATAGTGCACGGCGGGGAAGATGAAGAGTTCACGCTCTCGAGCCAGTGGCTCGCCCGATACCGGGTGGATCAACTCGAGACGCTCGATCGTGTCGCCGAAGCACTCGATACGCACGGCATGCTGTTCATACGCCGGATACACCTCGACCACATCGCCCCGGACACGGAAGCGACCGCGGGAAAACTCAAGATCGCCGCGGTCGTACTGCATGTCGGTCAGGGCGCCCAGCAGCGTGCTGCGATCGATGGTGCCGCCCTCACGCAGCGCGAGCACACGGTCGCCGTATGTTTCGGGAGACCCCAGGCCGAAGATCGAACTCACACTGGCCACGATGATCACGTCGCTGCGTGACAGCAGGCTGCTGGTGGCCGACAGACGAAGCCGGTCGAGTTCGTCGTTGCGGGCGGCGTCCTTCTCGATGTAGATGTCGCGGGCCGGGATGTACGCCTCGGGCTGGTAATAGTCGTAGTAACTGACGAAGTAGCTCACCGCGTTGTCGGGAAAGAGCGCCTTGAATTCCTCGTAGAGCTGTGCGGCGAGCGTCTTGTTGTGACTCAGCACGAGCGCGGGGCGGTTCATCGACTCGATGACATTGGCCATCGTGAAGGTCTTGCCGGTGCCGGTGGCGCCGAGCAGAGTCTGCCATTGATTGCCGGCCTGGACACCCTTGACAAGCGCATCGATCGCCGCCGGTTGATCACCGGTGGGCACATAGTCGGCTTGAATCTTGAAGGGCATCGAGAACCTCGGATGCCACGATACTCAGTCGGTGGGGTACCGCTCTTCGTAGGCAGCGGCATCGAGAAGATCACCCAGCGGACCGGCGTCATCGGTGCGGATCTTCACCAACCACCCCTCACCCGCGGCATCGCGGTTGAGCACGGCTGGATCATCGATCGCACCTTGATTGACGTCCACGATCTCACCGGCCACGGCCGAGTAGACGTCGCTGGTGGTCTTCACCGATTCCACTTCGCCCACCGAATCGCCCGCCGACAACGCGGTGCCCACGGGACGCAGCTCAACGTAGGTCACATCGGTCAGTTCATTGACCGCGTACTGGGTGAGTCCGATGGTGACGGTGTCGCCATCAATGTCGAACCACTCGTGACTGTCGGAGAATCGTCTGTCGGTGCTCATGCTGCCTCCACACTGCGGGCCCTCCGGCCTCGCTTGTTCAGCGGGGCATGGTAGTGCTCCACGGTCCCTCGCGTCGGGGCTGCGCGGACGTGGATTCGCTATCCTCCATCCATCATTCGGGTGGGATGCCCTGACTTCACCATGACACTGCTGCTGACCTTGACCACTGGTTCCGTTTCGTCGCTGCTTGACGGCGATGCCCCCTCTGCACTGCACACCGTGCCGGCCATGGCCATGGAACGGCTGGGCCTTCGGGGGCTGAACATCGACGCGGCTCAGTTGAGCGGATGGGATCGGGCAGATCTTGACGGACTGCGTGACCGTGCTGACAAGGCGGCGTGCCCATGCCTCGTGCTTGTGGACCGCACTGTGTTGCCCTTCGGAAACGATGAAGCGGCATCCCAAGCCAGTGCAGAACGCATCCTCCGGCTTGCCGCAGCCGCGGATCGTCTTGGCTGCAATGCCATTTCGATCACACCGAGCGTGAGTGCCGACGACGAACTCGCCCAGGGCCGGGCTGTCGAACAACTGCGAGCCGCCATGACCGCCGTCGAGACGCGAGAGTTGAATCTCCTGTTGGCGGTGGGGGAAGGCTTGTCTGCAACAGCAGAGGGGCTCATCAGTCTGGTCAAGCAAGTGGGTGGCTTCCGCATCGGCGTGCTGCCCGTGTATGGCGACGGCGATGACCCTGTCGACCATCTGCGTCAACTGGCGCCCTATGCCGGTGCGATCCACATGCGCGTGGAGGGCTTCGCCGGATCGGGGGCCCACAAGGGTGCCGACCTGGCCGAAGGGGTGCGCACGCTCAAGCGAGTGGGCTACCAGAGCACCATCGCGATCGAATTCACAGGGCCGTCCAAGGCTGAGGCATCGATCGAGCAGGCCCGCGATCTGCTGCAAGCGGCCATCGATGCCGACGACAGTGTCTGACGCCCTCATCATCACCATCGACGGTCCAGCTGGTACCGGCAAATCCACAGTGGCCGCCGGGTTGGCTCGGCGGTTGGGGCTGGCGCGGCTGGACACCGGGGCCATGTATCGCACGGTGGCGTTGATCGCTGTTCGTGCGCAGATCGACCCCGCCGACACACCGGCGTTGCTCGCTGCCCTTGCAGCTCACGAGTTGTACTTCGACTGCACGGTAGACCCACCGGTAATGTCGCTCGATGGCGAAGACGTCGAACCGCACATTCGCTCGGCGAGAATCGGAGAGGTGGTGTCGGAGATCGCCGCGGTGCCTGAGATTCGGCGGGCCATGGTGCATATGCAGCAGGCCACAGCCAGAGCGCATCCACGCCTGGTGTCTGAAGGCCGGGACCAAGGGTCCGTGGTCTTCCCCGATGCACAGGTGCGGTTCTATCTCACCGCAGACCCGAACGAACGGGTGCGCCGACGAGTGGCGCAGCTGGAGGCGGACGGTGCATCGGTGGATGCAGCCAAGGTGGCCGCCGAAATCGACCATCGCGACGCACTCGATGCGGGGCGAGACACCTCGCCGCTGCGGTGCCCCGATGGTGCGGTGGAAGTGGACACCACCGGCATGTCCATTGACGACGTGATCGACGCCCTCGAACGCACCGTGCGCGAGACGGTCGGCTCCGCATGCTGAAGCGATTCCAGTTCAAACGACGCAACGACGGCTTCTCGCCGCTGCACCTGTTGTTCTGGTGGGATTGTGTGGCGGCACTGACCCGCATCACCATCCGGATCCTCTGGGGGTTGCGGGTTCGAGGTCTGCATCATGTCCCTGCCCAAGGCCCGTTTCTCGTGGTGGCCAATCATCAGTCACACTTTGATCCCATGGTGCTGGGGTCGATCATGGCCGATCGGGCGCCCCGATCACTCGCCCGACGATCGTTGATCGAAGGCAACGGGCCGGCAGGGTGGCTCATCGGAAGGGCCTATGGATCCATCCCGGTCGATCGCGGGAAAGATGATCCCGGGGGCATGCGGGCCATGTTCGCGGAGATGAAGGCCGGTCGAGGCATCTTGATCTACCCAGAAGGGCAGCGCTTCAACGACGGCACCGTGCACAAGTTCAAACGTGGGGTGTGGCTGCTCATCAAACGTGGCAAGGTGCCGGTGATTCCGGTTGGGATTTCCGGGTCTGGTGCCGCCTGGCCGCCAGGAGCCTCTCGGCCGGTCCTCGGTCCGAAGATCACCGTGACCTTCGGTGAGCCAATCGATCCAACAGTGCTGCTTGATGCGGGCGAGGTTGACGCCTTGGGCATGCTGCATGCCAAGGTGTCCGCGCTTGTTGAACAGAGTGCAGCACGATGAGCCTGCTTCTGGCGAGCGTTGAATCGGGCGATGTGGTCGCCTTCACTTGGTCCGTCATGGGCAATGTGGTGGTGCTGCTGGGTGTGGCGGCGCTGCTGGGCCTGATCTGCGAACGCATCGGACTCAGCGGCATCGTGGGTGCCATGTTGGCTGGCGTGCTCGTGGGACCAGGCGTGCTGGGATTTGTCGGCGGGGATGACAACCTCGCCGTCCTGTCGACCATCGCCGAGACCGGTGTGGCGCTGCTCCTGTTCACGATCGGATTGGAAATCACGCGGGCCACATTGCGAAGCTTCGGTGGTGGGGCGGTGGTGGCCGGTGTGCTGCAGATCACCGCGACCGGTGGTGTCGCCTACTTGACCGCCATGTGGTGTGGGCTGGGCGTCAAGACCAGCGTGACGGTGGGTGCCATCATCGCGCTGAGTTCCACAGCGGCCGTGGCCGGCATGCTGCGCGACCGCGGCGAAGCGGATTCTCCGCATGGGCGGCTGGCGCTGGGCATGTTGATTCTGCAAGACGTCGCGCTGGTACCGCTCGTGCTGGTGGTGATATTCATGGGGTCGTCAGACGACACACAGCAGGTGGTGGCGACGCTTGGTGTCACCGCCGTGGCAATGCTCGCTGCGGTGGTCGTCATTCTGCTGGTCGGGCTGTGGGTGCTGCCACGGTTGTTGCGTGGCAGCAATACCAGTGGGAATCACGATCTCCCAGTGGTGCTGGCCGTGGTGGTTGGCATGATGGCCGCGATGCTGTGTCATCAAATCGGGCTGTCGCCGGCCATGGGCGCCTTTGTTGCCGGGTTGGCGCTGGCCGACTCGCCCTTCGCCCGTCAGATTCGCAGCGACGTGTCGGTGCTCAAGGGCATCTTCCTCACGCTGTTCTTTGCGAGCATCGGCACACTGGCTGATCCGAGTTGGCTCATGGAAGGTGGCAACCTGCTGCTCGTGATCGGTGTGGCCCTCGCCATCGTGGTGGGCAAGGCCACCTGTGCCGCCATCGCCGGCCGTCTGTCCGGAGCGCCGCTGGCCGTGGCCATTGGTGCGGGCCTGTGCGTGGCTGAGATCGGCGAATTCTCCTTCGTCCTTGGCGCTGTGGGCATGGATGTCGGCGTGCTCGATGCGGACACCTTCCAGGTGCTCACCTCGGCGAGCCTCTTCACCTTGTTGGCGGTGCCGCTGCTCGGTGCGTGTGCACGTCCTCTGGGCGAGGCGATCGCGCCCGTGCGTGGTGCAGCAGCCACAGCCAATGGTGAATCAGCCCCCGTGCGTGAAGGCCATGTGGTCATCGTCGGCGGTGGCCCTGCAGGTCGCATGGCGTTGCAGGTGTTGCTGGATCACGGGCTCGAGGCGGTGGTGGTGGACATGAACCCGCACACCGCTGATGTGGTCGAAAGTCTCGGTCAGGGTGCTGTGATCGGCGACGCCACTCGCCGCGAGCTGTTGTACGAAGTGTCGATCGGCACGGCTGCAGCCGTGTTGGTGACGTTGCCCGACCCGATCAGTGCCGTCCGAGTGATCGAAACCGTGCGTACTTGTGCCCCCTCCATGCTGGTCATCGCTCGAGGCCGATACAACAGGCACGCCGCCCTGCTGACACAGGCCGGTGCCGATCTGGTCGTCAACGAAGAAGACCAGGTGGGCGACCAGTTGGGGCACGAAGTCGTCGACCGCCTGGGTGCCAGACCGCTGTTCTGAGTCGACGGGACGTGGGATCGGCTGCGTCGCGTGGGCAGAACGGTGGCCGACCTCGACGGGTCTCCCGAGGTCCACATGCATCACGCCGCTGAAGCGGAGCAGTATCGAATGCTCGATCTCAAGCGGGTGTGACGATCACAGCCCGGGAGCGAAGCCGCGTCGCATGGTGTTTTCGCACACGGCACGGGGCACGGTGAATTGCGAGAGGTAATCGCGACCACCAGCTTTGGACCCCACGCCCGACATGGCGAATCCGCCAAAGGGCTGTCGCCCAACGAGCGCGCCGGTGCATGGTCGATTGAGATAGAGATTGCCCACGCGGTACTGCTGCTTGGCCAGTTCCAGATGGTGCGGCCGGCGACTGTAGACACCGCCCGTGAGGCTGTACTCGGTGCCATTGGCCACCTTGAGCGCGGTCTCGAAGTCAGGCACGCGAATCACACCGAGCACCGGGCCGAAGATTTCTTCTTGAGCGAGGCGATCGTCGGGCGTGATGTCGGTGAACACGTGCGGTGCGACGAAGGGCAGGCCGTGGGCGTGGGTGAGACCATCTGGCAGATCCATGGCCACGGCGCAGGTGCCTTCTGCATCGCCGATGGCACAGTATTCACGCACCTTGGCGGCGGCGTCTTCATCGATCACGGGGCCCACATCCGTGCCGGGATTGAGCGGGTCGCCGATGACCAGCGTCTGCACGCTGGGCACGAGTCGATCGACGAAGGCGTCGTACGCACTGTCCACCACGATGGCGCGGCTGCACGCGGAGCACTTCTGTCCTTGGAAGGCGAAGGCACTCTGTCGGACACCGAGAACCGCCTCATCGAGATCGGCCGACGCATCGATGATGATGGCGTTCTTGCCGCCCATCTCACAGACCACGCGCTTGACCCAGCCTTGTCCATCGGGCGTATGTCCACAGGCCTGCACGATGTCCAACCCCACTGCTCGTGAGCCGGTGAACGCGACCAACGCGGTGCGCGGATCACGCACCAAGTGTGCCCCCACGGTTTCGCCCTGGCCGGGGACGAACTGCAGCACGTCCTTGGGGGCGCCCGCTTCGTACAGCATGTCGATGAGCAATTTGGCGATACCAGGCGTTTGTTCGGCGGGCTTCACCACAACCGTGTTGCCGGTGACCAATGCCGCGGCGGTCATGCCACAGCAGATCGCCAGCGGGAAGTTCCACGGCGAAATCACCACGGCCACGCCGCGAGGTTCGTGGAACTCGGTGTCCAGTTCACCGACGAACACACCGAGGCGTCGTGGTTCGAACATGCCCACGGCTTCTCGGGCGTAGTACTCGCAGAAGTCGATCGCTTCGCACACGTCGGCGTCGGCCTCACGCCAAGTCTTGCCGGATTCGCGAATGATGACACCGGACAACGCATTGCGACGATCACGCATGAGCGAAGCGCATCGTGTGAGCACAGCGGCACGTTGGCGTACCGGCGTGTCGCGCCAGGTGGGGAAGGCAGCGGTGGCCGTGGCCATGGCACGCTCTGCATCGTCGATCGTGGCGTTGATCTCGACAGCCGGCATCTGCACATTGGAGATGTCGGACCCGAACGTGGTGCGTTGGTTGGTGTCGGCGAAGTCTCGCATCGGTTCGGTGAAGAACGGGCGACCATCGCCAACTTCCGGGTCGGCATCGGACAAGGCGTGTCGTTCGGGCCCCTGTGCGATGCGGGCGATACCCGGATCATCGTCGGCGCTTAGGCCGTGGGGCGATTGCAGCAGTTCGCTGGCCGAGGTGGTGCCCATCGACTCACCCCGCAGCCACGATTCGTTGCTGGTGTTCTCCAGCAGACGCCGCACGAGATACGCCATGCCCGGGATCATCTCGCCCACGGGGACATACTCACGCAGCCGCATACTACGCTTCACGGCCATCGCCTTGAGCTGGTCGGCCATGCCATGGAGCATCTGCAACTCCAGCGCGTTGAGGGGAAGGCCACGATCTTCCAGCAGGGCCAGCGCGGTGGCGATGGAACGCACGTTGTGCGAGCCCAATGCCAGTTTCGTGCCGCCCATGTCGGTGCTCGTGGGAATGCCGTCCACGAAGATCTTGGTCATGCGCTCGAAGCACGCATCAGTGTCCTGCTTGCGGGACCACACGGGCACCGGCCAGCCTTCCATCTCTGCTTCGATGGTTTCCTGATCCCAATACGCACCCTTGACCAGGCGAATGGTCACCTGCCGTCCGGTGCGTTGGGCCCACTCGACCATCCGACGGGCGTCGTCGTCACCGCTGCGGAGGTAGGCCTGCATGGCGAGGCCCGCGGGGAAGTCCCACTTCTCGCAGCACCGCTGGAACAGCTCCAGCGTGAGGTCCTTGAAGGCGTGGTGCTCCATGTCGAAGTTCACCAGCACATTGCGCTCGGCGGCCCGCTCAAGGATGGGCGCCAAGCCCACCATCAGGCCCTTGATCGAACCTTCGGTGTCGATCGGATCAGTCTGGGCGTGCAGTGACGAAATCTTGATCGACACATTGGTGCGGGGAATCGGTCCGAGATGGTCCGACTCCAGCATTGGGTTGTCTGGCCAATGGGCAGTAGTTTCTGGCAGCGTGTCGACGAGGTCGAGATAGCGGCGCTGATAGGCCGCAGCCTCTTCGTTGCTGACGCAGGCTTCACCGAGCAGATCCACCGAGAAGGCGATGCCCTTGGTCCACAGCGACTCCAACATCGGCGTGGCCGAGCGAGCGTCTTCGCCGGCGATGAAGCGCTTGGCCATGCCCTCGATGCGGCTGGCCACGGTCTTGCTCATCGTGCCCTTCATCAGGCCGCCGGCCTTGAGCCCCAGGCCCAGACCTGGTGGCAGCGTGACGCCTGGTTGCGTGAGGTAGTCCACGAGATGATCGTGGGCCACCTGCGGCGTGCGCAAGGTGGGGAAGCAGTCCACGTAGCGGAACAGCTGCACCTTGAACGCCTCGTCCTTCATGGCCCAATCCATGAGCTTGTCGGACCAGAATGCGGATGACAGCATGCCACCCTTGGCGGCCTGTGCATCGTCCAGCAGCGAATTGCCGATGCGATGAATCGCCGCCTCAATGGCGCCCTCAAACGGGCTGGCCGACGAGATCACGTTGGCCGACGTCGAGGTGTAGTCACGTCGCTTGGTCTTGCGAAAGAAGGGCATGAACACACTGCTCCAGAAGGGGTCAGGCGATGGGGTCATCGATGGCCAAGCGGGGCAGTATACGGCTGCACGTCACCCTTGGGCAGGTCACTGTCGCTGTCCACGTACGGGCTTTACCATGCCTACATGGCCGATACCGCTCGCGTCTGGACCACCGCCGATCTGCTGGCATGGATCGAGCCTCACCTGCAGGCTAAGGGGGTGGAATCACCCCGCGTGTATGCCAGGCATCTGACGGCCGAGGCGATCGGGTGTGACGTGATGGACCTGTTCACCGATGCCCACAGGCCAGCGGATCAGGATGAGCTGGGCCGCCTGCGCACATTGGTGGCACAGGCTGCGGCAGGGGCACCATTGCAGCAGCTGCTGGGCCGGGCCACCTTCTCATTCCGAGACTTCAAGGTGACCAAAGATGTGCTCGCCCCGCGCGACGCCACCGAGTCACTGGTGCAGGCCGTGCAGACCTGGCACCGAGGTCTGGATCAGGATGCTCGACCTGATCCACTGCTCGTGGCCGACATCGGCACGGGAACCGGGTGCATCGCCGTCACCTTGGCGGCGGACATCCCTGCGGCCTGGGTCATGGCGGTGGACTGCTGTCCGGCGGCGGCGGCCGTTGCGCAGAGCAATGTCGACGCCCACGAGTTGGGCGATCGTGTCGTGGTGACGGAAGGCCTTCTGCTCGAGCCGCTCACGCAACAGGTCCACGTGATTGTGTCGAATCCCCCGTACATCAACGATGCCGATTTCGAGGCGCTCGACGCCACCGTGAAGGATCACGAACCGGCACTGGCGCTGCGTGGCGGTGCCGACGGTTTGGATGTCATCCGACCGCTTGTGGCGGCAGCGCCCGCGCGACTGCTGGAAGGTGGCCTTCTGGCGATGGAAGTGTGCACCACCCACGCCGCGGCCGTCGCCGAGTTGTGCACGCAGGCGGGGTTGTCATCGATCAAGGTGTTGCGTGATGCCTGGGGCGACGAACGAATCGTGACCGCGCTCAACGGCGATTGGCCGTCTCACCAGTGATCGCTGCGCGCATCGCGTCAACGAGTTGATGCACGCGGAAGGGCTTGAGCAGCACGCCCTGCACGCCTTCGGCACTGGCTCGCACAATGGTGTGATTGGGGTCGTACCCGAATCCGGTCATCAAGACCACGGGGACGTCTTGGGCGGCTTCGCGAGCCGCAGTGAGCACTTCATATCCACTGGAATCGCCCAGACGAATGTCGCTCAGCACCAGCTCCGGAATCAGACCATCCTTCAGGGCGCCGAAGAATGCACCACCGGTGGGGAAGGCGGCGACCGTACACCCCAGCTGGGTCATGATGCGCGTCACTTCGTCACGGATGCGCTCTTCATCCTCAACAACAACCACTGATCGCCCCTGCAGTGCAGGCTCAGCCTGCAAGGTGCGCATGTCCTGTTCGGCATCGATCACGCTGCGTGGCCCCGCGGCGCACATGTCCACGCAGGCATTGATGGCATCCACCGCTTGCTGCAGGGTGCCGGCCTGCGCCTCGTGTCCGGCGTCAACCAATTCCGACTGCAATGCACGGAGCGCCTTGAGGGGGGCGGCCATGGTTTCCGTGAGTCGATTGGCGGTGGCTTCGCTGGTGGTGATGCGTTCCACGACCAGGAGGTCGAGCAGATGCAATGCACTGGCGACGTATTCACCGAAGCGGATGCTCAACTCCAGATCGGTTTCGTCCAGAACACCGGCCGTGTCGCACTCGATGTTGAACACACCGATCACGCGGTCGCCCACCTTCAGGGGAACGGTGAGCGAGCACATCGCTTCGTCGAGCCCTTCTTCGTAGAGCGGATCCGTGCGGACATCGCGGCAGAGATAAGGACGGCCCGTTGCGGCGACCCATCCACTGATGCCGTTGCCCTTGGCTTCGGCATACAGCACTTCGCCCACGCGCATCGGCGAGATGGCTTCGGAGATCACCAGCTCCAGACGATTGGTGTCGGGGCTCAGCAGTCGAATCTCGAAGTGGTCGAAATCGAGGTTCGCGTGCACCGCTTCGGTGATGGCGACATCGAGCCGTTGAAGCCGATCTGCGACCGACAATTGGGCGACAGCCTGCCGATCAAGACGCAGCAGGGACATGCCCGCAGCGTCGATGGCGGCGCGGCGCCGGATGAGCTCAGCCGCGGCGGAGGCGTCCACCAACAGAATGCCGATGCTCTCCTGATTGCAGTCGGCGATGTGCAATTCCCACAGTCGTTCTTCGAGCTCGAAGCGAATACGAGGTGAGCGGCGATCGGCCACCTGGCGGCACATTTCGTCTCGTACAGCTTCTGGCAGGGCGTTGAAGCGATCGTCGGCCCATGACACCTCGCCGGAGTGATTCACCATCGCGGCAGCCGTGCCCAGGCCACGAAGCAGCATGCTGGCCCCCGCATCGGCGATGCAGTCGCCAGGGGCGGAATCGCGAATCGCCTGGGCGAGATCTTCCACCGGTTTGAGGTCTGCAGCGTGTTCGCAGCTATCGCTTCCCACGAGCGCGGGCGGAATAACCACGTGGATGGATGGCTTCTTTCCCTTCATGGGCGTCTGCCTCCACTCCTCCCCATCGGAAGGGTACACCCTCTTACGCCAAGGACAACCTGTCTTTCCTCACAGGATCGTTGGACCCGGCACCAGCCGGGGCGGTACCGTTCCCTCAAGAATGCTCTCGGCACACGGCCTGACAAAGCGATTTGGTTCCCTCGTTGCGGTGGATGCACTGGATCTGACCGTGTCCCGTGGCCGTGTCACCGGCATGCTTGGTCCAAACGGTGCAGGCAAGACCACCACCTTGCGCATGCTCTGCGGCGTCCTGCAGCCCGATGCTGGGACGGTGGAGGTAGACGGTGTCCGCATGGATGTCCACCCGCAGCAGGCCAAGGCGGCGATGGGGTGGCTGCCGGATGCAGCTCCGGCGTGGGGGGAGATGCGGGTGACCCAGTGGATCGACCTGCATGCCACGCTGCATGGCCATGGTGCCGATCGCATGGACACGGTGCTCGAGGCCTGTGCATTGCAGGATGTTCGACATCGACTGATCGGCAATCTGTCCCGCGGGTTCCGGCAGCGCGTGGCACTTGCCGCTGCACTGGTGCACGACCCCGCTGTGCTGGTGCTTGATGAACCTGGCACCGGGCTGGACCCGATTCAGCAACAGGCGTTCCGAGCCTTGATCGCCACGTTGGCGGAGGACCGCGCTGTGTTGCTGTCCACGCACCAACTCGCCGACGCCCAGGCCATGTGCGACGATCTCGTCATGATCGCCGCCGGTCGTGTGGTGAAGGCGGGGCCGATCGGAGCGTTGCAGCAGGCCGCGTCCACCGGCACGCTGATCTTGGAAACCCGCAGCGATCCCACGTCCCACATCGCATCGCTTGACGGCGTGGCCGCGGTCGACACGTCACCGCTTGAAGACGGCTGGGTACAGACACGGATCACGCCTGCGTCCAGCGAAGCCGATCTCCGCGAGGCGATCGCCGCTGCGGTGACGCATGCGGGACTCGACTGGCGCAGTCTCGTCCGTGATGAAGCGCCGCTCGATGCGCTGGTCGATGCGCATCTGTCGGAGCCGGCCTCATGAGCGGCGCACAGACACCTCGCATGTGGCCCGTGATGCGGGCAATTGCCACGCGAGAGCTTGGCGCATTCTTCGTGTCGCCTGCCGGGTGGGTCGTGACAGCGCTGTTCGCCTTCGGGTCGAACCTGGTCTTCCTGCTGGGCGTGCTGCAATCAGGGCGTCCGGCGTCGTTGCGGTTCGTGCTTGAGTTTGATGCACTCTTCCTGATGCTCGCCGCTCCAGCCGTGACCATGGCCGCGATCGGCGAAGAACGGCGTCAGGGTGTGTGGGCCCTGCTGCGATCAGCGCCAGTGCCCACGTGGGCATTGGTAGGGGGCAAGTTCATCGGGGCCGCCGCGATCGGCATGATTCTGCTGGTGGTGCCGTCCGTCATGCAGATTCTGTTGCTGGAGGGTTTCGGCCGACCAGACCTGGGCGAAGTGTGGTGCGGCCTTGCCGGTGTGTATCTGCTGATGTTGGCCGTCATGGCCAGTGGTCTGCTGGCCAGCGCCATGACCGGTGGGGCCACCACCGCGTTTCTCATCACCGCGTTGTCGTGGGTGCTTGCCGTCGTGGTGCTTGAGATGGCATTGCCTTCGGTCATTTCGCCTGACTGGGCTTCCATGATCGCCGCGGTGGATCCACTGCAGCGGCTGCAAGCCTTCACGTTGGGTTTGTTTGACGTGGCTAATGTGGCGTACTTCGTCGGATTGATCATCTTCTTTCTGACCGGGGCCACCGTGATGGCGCGGCCCGGACGGCGACGCCTCGATGTCGCCGCGCTAGGCGGACTGGTGGTCGCCGTTGCCGCGGTCGTGGTGATCGCCGGAGCGGTGCAGTGGCGGGTAGATGCCACCAAGTCGCGTCGGTATTCCTTGAGCCCGCGGACGGCGGCGTTGCTGGAAAATCTTCAAGGCGAGTGGACACTGGCCGTCCTGCTGGTGGAGTCACGGGCCGACCCGGCCGTGCTG
The DNA here is from genome assembly GCA_022446965.1 of Phycisphaerales bacterium. Lineage (GTDB taxonomy): Bacteria > Planctomycetota > Phycisphaerae > Phycisphaerales > SM1A02 > JABAAC01. The sequence goes on along the minus strand of JAKVBV010000008.1, from coordinate 49,514 downwards.
CAGCAGGTTGACGAGGTGCTTGATCGCTACCAAGCCGCCACCGACGCCATCACGGTGCAACGCATCGACCCGACCGATCCGTCGTCGGTGCTTGCCTTTGAATCGCTGCTGCACGATCTGCGTTCGAGCTTTGCTGAAGACACCGCCGCATGGGATGCCGCCCTCGATCAGGGCGACAGCGCCATGCACCAACTGGTGCTGTTCGCGCAAACGCACGCCGGTCCGCTGCGGGCCGTGGCGCAGGACATCGAAGATGAACAGTTGCGTGAAGCGATGCAGGTGCGGGCGGGTGCCATGGCACTGCTTGCTGCCGAAGGCATGCGGCTGCTTGATGCAGTGGCCCAAGCGCGGGCGGCGTCTCCCGCCAACCCACTGGCCGATCGAGGGGCTGCGCTGGCGATCCAATTGGACGTACTCAGTCGATGGGCCGAGGAACTCGACGCCATCGGGCGGCTTCTGGCCGTGGTGCGACCGGACGCTGGCGAAGACGCCGCCCTGTGGCGTGCACAAGGCGCCGAGATGGCGTCGGTTGCAGATGTGCTGCGCCGATTGCCGCCGTCGGAACTCGCATCGATGGGCACGCTGCTTGCCCAAGGAGAGGCGGCGGTGGTGATCGGCCCCGACGGCGCCGCTGTCGTGCCAGCCGCCCAACTCTTGCCCAGTTCACTCGGTGGAGCCGGGTCGGGTGTGGCGGTTGACCAACGCTTCCGCGGTGATCAAGTGCTCGCGGCCGCGATCGGATCGCTGCAAGATGGCATCACGCCCCGGGTCGTATTCGTGCACGTGGAAGACACCGATCCGCTGGGCGGTCGTTCGTCGCAGACGGATCTATCTGGTCCGGCGGCCATGCTCAGTGCGTCACGCATCAAGGTCGAGGCATGGCACGCGGCCAGCGGAACGCCGGTGGAAGCGTGGTCGCACGGTCCAACGGCGTGGATCATCGTGCCGCCCCTGACAGGTGGAGGGCTGAAGCCCTCGGACGACGAGCAGGCCTTGCTCAGCGCGGCCGAAATGCTGCTTGCACGGGGCCAGAATGTAATGGTCAATCTGCATCCGAGCCTGCTGCCACGCTACGGCCAACGTGACCCATGGGCCGCGTTGGTGTCAGATCACGGCATCGCGGCTGATACCGGTCGGGTGCTGCTGCAGGCTGTACCAACCGCTGATGGCGGCACGAGCCTCACGACGTCGGCGCAACTGGCCGACTTCCCTGTGGATCATCCCATCGCACAAGCACTGCACGGTCAAGATCTCGTCTTGCCCATGCCCGTGGCGGTGGCCGCGGCCGATGGTGGCGACACCGCCGTTGAGTTGGGTCTGCATCGTGCTGGCGAAGGGGTGTGGATGGAGGACGATTGGCGAGCCCTCACCATGGGCCGAGGCGTGCCAGCACATCGCATGCCTCGTTTCGACGCGGCGCAGCAGCCCGAGGGTGCGGTGCCGTTGATCGCCGCAACAGAATGGACCGGCCCCGATGGACCACAGCGGCTCCTGGTGGTTGGCAGTGGCGGTTGGCTTCGCAGTGGTGTGGCCGATCAGGCCGTGTCCGCAGGTGGGGGACGAATCGCCCTGGCCCATCCGGGCAATCACGAGTTGTTGTTGGCTGGTGCGTCATGGCTGAGCCATCTCGATGATCGCATCGCCGCCGGGCCGCTCAGTCAAGACGTGGCCCGCCTTGGCGCCGTGTCAGCCACCACGCATGCGTTGTGGAGCTGGATTCTTCTGGGCGTGATGCCCGTGAGCCTGCTCGTCACTGGCATCACGATCACGATTCGGAGGCGCGACGCATGACGCCTCGACGCATCGGCATCATCTGGGGTGTGGCCGTTGTCCTAGTGGGCATCGCCGTGGCAGTGTCTCGATCTGGCGATGCGTCGGCGACGATCGACGCTCCGGTGCTCACGGATGCGCCCACCACTGCATCGGTCAAGGCCATTGAGCTCGACCGAGGTGATGACACATGGCGATTCGAACGTGACGAGGACGGACGCTGGTGGCAGGTTGAACCATTCCGTCACCGCATGGACACCGCAGCGTTGATGACCATGGTCGAGACGGCCGCTGCGCTGCGTGCCGTGCGGCAGGTGGACATCGATGCCCAGCGGGCTGCCACTCTGGGTGTGACGCATCCAAGCGAGGGCGGCGCATCGCTGGCCCGCCTTGTGTTCGACATCAACGATGGCGAACCCATGGTGCTGCTGCTGGGTCGACGGGGCATCGGAGGCCGTGGTTGGATCAGGATTGACGATGCGCCCACGGCGATGGCCGTTGACGCATCGCTGCACGCCATCACCCTGGACGAAGCACCGCAAACTTGGCGTGATGCACGGCTCTTCCCTGATGTCACCACCACGACGGCATCGATCAGTCGAACGCTCGGTGACGAAGTGGTCACGTGGGAACAGGCTGACGGCCGATGGCGATTCACGACACCCATCACGACACGAGCGGACACCAGCGCTGTACAGAATCACCTCGGTGCACTGGCCAGCGCCACATTCAGCGCCGTACTGCTGGATGCCCCGGTGGACGTGGGAGCCTTCGGGCTCGACCCGCCGTTCGCGTCGATCAAGCTCGACACCGGTGGCTCGGTGCTGCACATCGGCGATCGCGTGAGTGGTTCTACCGGAGATCGCTACGCCATGGTTGACGGCGTGCCGTCCGTCGTGCGCATGCCGGCAGCCACCGTCGAGGCGGTGCTGGTGGATCCCGTCACGATCGTGGATCGCACCGGCAGTGGTGTGGCCGCGGCGGACGTGCAGTCCATCCGCGTGCTGCTTGGCGACGGTGAACTGCGCCTGGAGCGGTCGCTCGATCGCTGGCGACTGGTGGATGGCGACATGGTGCGGGCCGGCCGTGCGGAGGCACTGCTCGATGCGCTGCTCAATGAACCGGCCCCGGATGTTGAACTGGTCTCTTCGTATCCCGAAGCGCTCGTCGTCGGCACCGTGGTCCTGGAAGGGGCCGGGCGTCGTCCGCTGGACACGGTCAAGGTGCTGCAGGAGCCACCGCCGCCGCATGGTCAGGGCCGATGGGGGTTGGACAACGGCGATGGTGTGCTGCGCATTCTGCCAGCGGGCACCAGTGTGCCGGTGTCGCGATCCGCTCTGGGTGTGTGACCCTCAGTCGAGGATGTAGCGCACCAGCACGTCGCCAGCTTTCTGGTGCGTGCCCAACAGCCTGAACCGTGGCGATTGATCGAGTCGGTTGCTCTCCATGCCGGTCAACGGTGGCATGGCGGCGCCATCACCGAGCATGTGCGGGGCGATGTACACGGCGGCTTCGTCGATCAGCTGATCTCGGAGCAGGGCGCCCATCAGCTTCGGGCCCGCTTCCACCATGAGTTCGGCCACGTCGTGCTGCGTCCACAGATGGCGAAGTACGGCATCGAGGTCGAATCGGCCATCAGCATGCACCGGGAAATCTGCGATCTGTGCCCCGGCCTCGATCAGTGCAGAACGACGATTCGCATCGGCGCTGGATCGGGTGATGAGTAGCAGCGTGGCCTGGTCGATCGTGGCGACCAGTTGGGAATCGATGGGTGTGCGGAGATCGCGATCGATCACGATGCGCATCGGAGTACGACGCGCGGGTACATCGCGGACGGTGAGGCGGCAGTCATCCTGAAGCACGGTGCCGATGCCAGTGAGCAAGGCGTCCACACGGCCGCGTTCGCGGTGCACCTGTCGCCGCGACGTCGCGTTGCTAATCCACTGGCTGTGGCCGGTGCGAGTAGCGAGGTATCCGTCAATGGTCTGGGCCCACTTGCACCGCACCCAGGGGCGGCCGTCCACGCAGCGTCGACGGTGCGGTGCGCACAGGTCTCTGCTCGTGGTATGGTCGATGATGTCAACGCGGATACCGGCGTGCTGCAAGGCATCCACGCCACCGCCCGCTTCGGGATTGGGATCGAGGCACCCGATCACGACCCGTGCGATGCCCGCATCGATCAATGCACTCGAACACGGACCGGTGCGGCCGGTGTGTGTGCATGGTTCGAGTGTGACGTATGCCGTGGCGCCGGTGACGTCACCGGCCTGTTGCAGCGCCGCTGCTTCGGCATGGAGATCGCCGCAGCGTCTGTGATGTGCCAGCGCGATGCACGACCCCTCAGGCGACACGATGGCGCACCCCACGGGGGGGTTGGGCGCCACCAAGCCATGCCCTCGCGCCGCGGTGGTCGCGGCGAGGTCCAACCAGCGCAGGTCTGCAGCGAGGCTCACGAGCCTGTCAGCACTTCCTTGGACAGGTTCGGCGGCATGATGCGGTACTCCGCGGGCTCCATCGAGCTGCTGGCGCGACCTTGCGTCATGCCACGAAGCACGGTGGTGTAGCCGAACATTTCCGACAGCGGCACATCGGCCGTGATCACACGGACGTTGCCACGCAGTTCAGATTCGTTGATCTGGCCACGACGGCTGGCGAGGTCACCCGAGACGGTGCCGAAGAACTCTTCGGGGGTCAGGATGGTGACCTTCATGATGGGCTCGAGCAGGGCCAGACCGGCCTGGGTGCAGGCCTGACGGAATGCCAGTGCACCAGCCTGTTCAAAGGCGACCTGTGAGGAGTCCACGTCGTGGTACGAACCGAAGGTGAGCGTGACCTTCACGTTGACCATGGGGTAGCCACCGAGGATGCCCGAAAGGGATGCATGGCGACAGCCAGTGGCCACGGAAGGGATGTACTCGCGGGGGATGACACCCTGTGAGATGCCGTCCACGAAGACCACGCCGTCCTTGAACTCAAGGCCGTCTTCTTCGGCCTGGGCAGCGGTGTAGGGCTCGACCGTCACCACGGCATCGCCGTACTGACCGCGGCCACCAGACTGCTTGACGAACTTGCCGCGAACATCTTCGGCGGTGCCGGTGATGGTCTCGCGGTACGACACGCGAGGCTTGCCCACGTTCACGTTGATGTTCATGTCGCGAATGAGCTTGTTCTGGACAATCTCCAGGTGCAGCTCACCCATGCCCGAGATGATGGTTTCGCCGGTCTCCTCGTTGTACTGCGAGCGGAAGGAGGGGTCTTCGCGGTGCAGCGTTGTGAGGGCCTCGCCGAGCTTCTTTTTGTCATCCTGCGTGGCAGGCTCGATGGCCATGGAGATCACCGGTTCGGGGAATTCCATGCGCTCGAGGATGATCGGGTTGTCGGTGTCGCAGAGCGTGTCGCCCGTGACCGAGTTCTTCAGTCCGATGAGGGCCACGATCTGGCCTGCGTAGACTTCGTCCTTGGCCTCGCGGTCCTTCGCGTGCATCTCGTAGATGCGGGAGATGTTCTCCTTGCGGCCGTTGCCCGGGTTGAGCACACGGGAGCCCTTCTTGAGCGTGCCCGAGTACACACGAGCGTAGGTGAGGTCGCCGTGGGTGTCGGAGACCACCTTGAACACGAGGGCGGAGAAGGGGGCCTCCTTGTCGGACGGACGGGACATCTTTTCTTCATCGTCGGAGGGGTTCACGCCCTGCACGTCGGGGACTTCCGTGGGGTTGGGCAGGAAGTCGATGATGGCGTTGAGCAGACGCTGCACGCCGATGTTCTGCAACGCGGCGCCACACAGGACCGGGGTGCAGGCTTCAGCAAGGGTGCCCTTGCGGATGGCGGCCTTCACTTCGGGAATCGTGACGGATGACTCGTCCTCGAGAAACTTCTCCATGAGGGCGTCGTCGATCTCGGCGGCACGCTCGATCATGTCGTGGTGCCACAGTTCGGCCATCTCCTGCATGTCTTCGGGGATGTCCTTCTCGGTCACAACAGCACCGAGTTCGCCCGAATCGAAGTAGTAGGCACGCATCTCGAGCAGGTCGATCAGGCCACTCAGCTCATTGCCGGCACCGATCGGAATCTGCAGCGGGATGGGGTTGGCGCCCAGGCGTTCCTTGATCGAGTTGAACGAGAACTCGAAGTCGGCACCGATCTTGTCCATCTTGTTGATGAAGCACATGCGGGGCACGCCGTAGCGTTCGGCCTGTCGCCACACGGTTTCGGATTGCGCTTCAACGCCTTCCTTGCCGTCAAACACGGCCACAGCACCGTCGAGCACACGCATGGACCGTTCCACTTCGATGGTGAAGTCGACGTGGCCGGGGGTGTCGATCAGGTTCACGGTGTAGGTGACGCCGTCCTTCTCCCAGGGGCAGGTGGTGGCAGCACTCTGAATGGTGATGCCGCGCTGCTGCTCTTCCTCGAGGAAGTCCATGGTGGCCGTGCCTTCATGCACTTCGCCCATCTTGTAGGACTTGCCGGTGTAATACAGGATCCGCTCTGTGACGGTGGTCTTGCCGGCGTCGATATGGGCACAGATGCCGATGTTTCGGACGTTGGTGAGGTCGGTGGACATAGCGTTTGGTCTGATCAGGAAGAAGAGGTGAACGAAAGAGTCTGAAACGTCATCGTGCGGCGTGCGGGAAGCAGTCCGCGTCTGGTGTAAAGATCGCATCAGGCCCTGTTGATGGCCGTGGTCGATTCTTGAAATGTCGAGAGTCGAGTTGCCCGATTCACGCCGGGCAGGAGCCGCGTCAGCGTGACCGGAAGTCGTTGTCCTCGTCGCTGTGCATTGTCGTTTCTCCGCCGGACCAGCCGGCAAACTCGTGGAAAGGGGACATGATACCCGCCCTCCGGGCCGGGTCAACGGTCAAGGAACGGATTCCTAGCGGGCCCGAACGAGGGTTTCGCGGGCCACACCCTGCGATTCCAGCACCGGTTGGACGTCCTTGAGCCATCGCCTGCCATCCTGCACGTAGCCGGCGGTCGGGGCCACCGCAGGCAGGTGGTCCGAGAAGTATCGGTTGAGGCGATGCATCAGCAGTTCCCGCACCAACTTGGCGGCCATGGACGCTAGCGCCACGGGCAGGTGTGTGCTGTCCGCCTTGGACCGAATGTGCAGAAACAGGCTGCTTGAGTTGCGGGCAAGCGTGTAGTCGGACCCTTGGGCATCTTGCCGCGTCACCTCGATGTGAGACTGCGGCCAGGCCGTGTGCAATTCACGCTGGTACGCGGTTCGGCCCCCGTGTCGGTCCATCACCACGTGCAGCGCACCGTCGTGGCCCGACCACATGGTCTCGATGCGTTGGGTGGCCAATTCAAAATTCACCCAACTCTTGGACCCGGCGCTGGCCACGCGGGCATTGAACTCGGGCACCGACATCGCCCGCACGCTGCAGTGTGTCAGCGAAACGTTGGCGTCGTGCATGGCCCGGGCCAAACGGGCGGCATCAATGCGCATCGAGGCCGCGTCGCTTCCCAACGGGACCGCAACAGGTGGCCCACCGAACCACGGTTCATCAGGGAGGTCGACACCGAGGTGGTGGAGCACGTCGACATCGGTGGCGTTGTCGAGCCAGGTGCGGTCGTCATGCATGCTCGCGAGCATGCACAGCACGCCACGCTCAAGATTGGCCAGCGGATGTGCCTTGCCAGACTTGGCACCCTTGAGCTTCTTGGAGTCGTCGATCGCGATCCTACGGGCCTTGTCGCGCCCTGCAGGGCACACGGCGGCGTCGAGCACCGACCACAAGCATGGGCGGCCCGTGCCCGTATGCGGAACATCGAAGCACGTGGCGCCAACACACAGGGGGCCGAGCATCGGTCCGTAGCCAGCTTCGTCAACGCCGCCATAGAGCATGGCCGCATCCTAGGGCCTTTGCGCGTGTGCCCGTGTTCGTGCTGCCGCGCAGCTGTGCGTCAGCGGGCCGCGGCACAGCCGTCGCGACGGCAATCGCTGGCACCAATCCAGCCGGTGCCGTGACGCATGGCCGCCTGGCCACCGCCAAAGGACACATCACGCTGTGGGGCCACCGTGATGTCGTGGCCCATGGCCCGAAGTGATTCGATGGTCGACTCGGGCATCTGTGGTTCCACTGCCACGCGGAGGCCGCCTTCAAACCGCCAGCGCGGGGCATCGAGTGCAGCTTGAGGATTCCAGCCGTGCGCGATGCGGGCGAGGACTTGGAGATGTCCCTGCGGCTGCATGGGACCGCCCATCACGCCGAAGGCCATGTGCGGCTGTCCGTCGACCGTGGTGAAGCCGGGAATGATGGTGTGGTATGGCCGGGCACCGCCACGTACAGCATTGGGGTGGTTCGGATCGAGCACGAATCCCGCGCCGCGATTCTGCAGGGCGATGCCGGTGCCAGGAATCACGATGCCCGAACCAAAGCCCTCGTAATTGCTCTGGATGAATGACACGGCGCGGCCGTCTGCATCGGCCGTGGCCAGATACACCGTGCTGCTCCACTGTGGCACATTGGCGCACAACGGTTGGGCCACAGTGCGGTCCAGACGCTGCACGAGTTCGGCGATGCGCTCGGGGGCGAGCAAGGCCGTGGGCTCGACGATGAGACGCGCTGGGTCGGCCACGTGTGTGGCGGCATCGGCGAAGCCCAGTTTCATGGCCTCGATCTGCAGGTGCATGATGGCCGGATCATCAGGGTCGGCTGCGGCACAATCGAGCTGCTGCACCACGCTGGCGGCGGTCAGTGCGGCGATGCCTTGCCCGTTGGGCGGCAACTCGTGCAGGTCGATGCCACCATAGTGCGTGGACATGGGCGTGACGCGTTCAACCGCATGTGCTGCGAGGTCGTCGGTGCGCAGGGCGGCGTCTGCAGCGATGGCGGCATCTTCCATCGCTTGGGCGAGGTGACCTCGATAGAAGGCCTCGCCTTCACTGGCGGCGATCGCTTCCAGCGTGTCGGCGTGATCAGGGAGCCGGACATGCTCGCCGATGGCCGGGCCGGTGCCGTTGGGCGCGAACGTGGCCATCCAGGCGTCGAAGGATGTGTAGCGATCTACGGCCCGCTGCCAGCCTCGAGCCGTTTGTGGCGACACCAAGAAGCCATCGCGTGCGTGTCCGATGGCAGGTGCAAGCAACGTGGTCAGATCCAGAGTGCCCCCTGCACGCCACAGATCGATCCAGGCCGACACGGCTCCGGGCACTGTGACGGCATCCCAACCCAGACGCACCATGGCGTCGCCGTGCAGGAGTCGTTCATGGTCGAGGCCCGCCGGTGACCGCCCCGAGGCGTTGAGGCCGTGCAGCGACTGCCCATCCCACCACATGGCGAAGGCATCACTGCCCAGCCCATTGCTCGTGGGTTCCACCACGGTGAGTGTTGCTGCGGTCGCAATGGCGGCATCGATTGCGGTGCCGCCGCGGGCGAGCATGTCCATGCCCGCTTGTGTCGCCAAGGGCTGCGAGGTGGCCACTACGGCGCGGCCGATGACCGGCTCGCGTGTGACACCCCAAGGCAGATCGAAGTTCATGAGGCCGTGTCCGCCGATGTCGTCGCGTCGATCCATCCGCCACACACGACGTGTTCGCCGTGATAGCACACGACCGCCTGACCAGTGGCGACTGCCTCTTGCGGCGTGGCAAACTCCACATCAATCGTGGTGTCGCTCGTCGCTCGAACACGGGCGGGCAGCGGCTCACCATGGGCACGGATCTGCGCCCGGCAGGGGATCCAGTCCGAGTCTTGCGGCACGTGCCATGTTGATTCCGCGGCGGTGCATCCACCAGCGAGGAGATGCGACTTGGGTCCGATGGTGATCGTGTTGGCAGAGGGATCTTTGGCGGTCACGTAGCGTGGCTCACCAAAGGCGATATTCAGCCCGCGACGTTGGCCGATCGTGAAGTGTTGGTGGCCCTCGTGTGTACCGACCCGGTTGCCGTGCTCGTCGACGATGTCGCCCGAGGTGAATTGCTCAGGTTGTCGCTTGCGCAACATGCCGGCGTAATCAGTGTCGGGAACGAAGCAGATTTCCATGGAGTCGGGTTTGTTGGCCGTGGGCATGCCCAGATCATTGGCCCGCTGGCGGACCTCGTCCTTGGTGATACCGCCCACGGGCAGCAGCATGCGGGACAGCCGTTCGCTCGACTGGCCAAACAACACGTACGACTGATCCTTGGGCAGGTCATGGCCACGGCGAAGCCGCGGTCGACCATCCACGTGTTCGACACGGGCGTGATGACCGGTGGCCACCCAAGATGCGCCCATCGCCTTGGCGTATTCGAACAACCGGCCGAATTTGAGCCAGTCATTGCATCGCACGCACGGGTTGGGCGTGCGGCCGGCGTGGTACTCACGTTCGAAGTACGACACGATGCGGCCGAAGTCTTCCTTGAAGTTCACGGCGTAAAAGGGGATGCCCAGCATGTCGCACACCCGGCGGGCATCGCCGGCATCGCTGATGGAACAGCAGCCGCGGTGGTGCAGCTTCACATTGCTGCCCGCCTCGTGGACGTCCTCGCCGGTTTCACCAAGACGCATGAAGCACCCGATCAGGTCGAGGCCCTGATCGAGCAGCATGGCGGCGGCGACGGTGGAGTCCACGCCGCCAGACATGGCAACGAGCACCCGTTCGCCCTTGGCAGGGGCTTCGGACATGCGGTGCATGGTAATTGGCTCAGCCGTCAGACAGGCTCAGGCGATCGTGATGGAGTCGTCCAGATAGACGTCCTGGATGGCGTGGAGCAGTTCGACGCCTTCCTTCATGGGCTTCTGGAAGGCCTTGCGGCCCGAGATCAGGCCACTGCCGCCGGCACGCTTGTTGATGACCGCGGTGCGAACAGCCTGGGTGAGGTCATTGTCGCCCGAACCACCGCCTGAATTGATGAGTCCGGCGCGGCCCATGTAGCAGTTGACCACCTGCCAGCGACACATGTCGATTGGATGATCACCGCCGCCCATCTCGTACATGTCCGGGTCGTACTTGCCCCACGATGCGCCGTCGTTGAGTGCGACGTAGCCACCGTTCACTTCGGGCTGCTTCTGCTTGATGATGTCGGCCTGAATGGTCACGCCGAGGTGGTTGGCCTGGCCGGTGAGGTCGGCGGCGGTGTGGTAGTCGGTGCCGCCGGTCTTGAAATCGCTGTTGCGGAGGTAGCACCAGAGGATGGTGGCCAGCCCGCGCTCGTGGGCGTAGGCGAAGGCTTCGGCGACTTCGATGATCTGTCGGCGGCTCTCAGGCGAACCGAAGTAGATCGTGGCACCAACACCAACCGCACCCATGTTCCACGCCTGATCGATGGTGCCGAACATGACTTGGTCGTAGGTGTTGGGCGACGTGAGCAGTTCATTGTGGTTGATCTTCACGATGAACGGAATGCGGTGGGCATGGCTGCGACTGAGCATGCCCAGTACACCGAACGTGCTGGCGACCGCATTGCATCCGCCTTCGATGGCGAGATCGACAATACCGGCGGGGTCGAAGCACACGGGATTCCGAGTGAACGACGCCGCGGCGGAGTGTTCGATGCCTTGATCCACCGGCAGAATGCTCATGTAGCCGCTGCCACCGAGGCGGCCATGACCGTAGATCTGTTCCAGCGATCGCAGCACCTGTGGGTTGCGATCAGACGGCGTGAAGATACGGTTCACCACATCGCCACCGGGCAGATGCAGTTGGTCCTTGTTGATGGCACAGGTGTGCCCGAGGAGGGAATCGGCGTCGGCGCCCAGCAGTTCGGTGACGGTGCTCATGGGTGCATTCTATCTCGCCCGGGACGGGCGCGTGTGCGTGTGGATCACGACGCGGCGGCTGTGCCTTCAATGCGACGACGTCGCGCTTCACCGGCCTGTTCACGCTGCACCTTGGCAGCTGCATCGGCGGCGCGGCTCTGCTCGGCCTCGGCATGATCTTCGCCGAAGCGAACAAGACGCAGGGAGTTGGCGATGACCACCACGTAGCCAAGTGCGTAGTAGAAGGGTGCCAGCCACAGGTTCAGCAGGGTGCCGGTGGCCGCAAGGGCCAGGCCGATTACTGCCAACAACAATGACATGGCGATGTTCTGCGAGATCACCCGACGTGCACGCCGTGCCAGTGACAACAGGAAGGGGATGTTTCGCAGGTCATCATTCATCAGTGCAACACCGGCCGAGTTGGTCGCGATGTCAGACCCCGACAGGCCCATCGCCACGCCGACATCGGCGGTCGCCAGAATCGGACCGTCGTTGATGCCGTCGCCCACCACTAGCGTGCGGTGGCCTTGTCGCATGAGGTGCTTGAGCTCCTCGTGCTTTTCTTCGGGCAGGCATTCGGCCTCGATGGTGTCTACGCCCACGGCGGTGCCCACCCGGCGGGCCACGCTGAGGCGGTCACCGGTGAAGATTGCCAGTCGGCGACAACCAAGTTCACGAAGTTCGCCCACCGCATCGGCGGCGTTGTGGCGGAGTTTGTCTTCCAAGCCCACGGCGCCCAGGTATCGGTCGCCCTGCATGACATGCACACCCGACATGCCGGCGATGCGCTCTTCCACGGCATTGATGGCGTCCACCGCATCGGGATGCAGCTCGCGCAGCCAGGCAGCTCGGCCTGCCTCGATCCGATCAGTGCCGATGGTGGCGATCACGCCTCGACCATGCACCTCTTCGTAAGCATCGGTGTCCTTGGGTTTGATCCGGGCCTTCCGGGCCGTGTCGAGAATCGACCGGGCCAATGGGTGATTGGACGATTGCTCCGCGTCAGCGGCGGCCTGCAGGAGATCGGCGCCTTCGACGCCTTCGGCAGGTGCCAGCCGCGCCACTTCGAACACGCCAGTGGTGAGCGTGCCCGTCTTGTCCATCACGACCGTGTCCACGGTCGCGGCGGCTTCGAGCGTGCGGGTCTGCTTGATCATGATGCCCAACCGGGCGGCTGCGGCGAAGGCCGCGACCATGGCGGTGGGGTGGGAGATCAGCAGGCCGCCGGGGCAGGTGACCACCAGCACGGTGATGGCGCGGATAGATGCTTGCGATCGGATGGCTTCGTCGGCACTGCGTGTGGTGAAGAACCACACCAGGGCCGCCACCATGATGACCACCCAGAAGTAGTAGCCCGCCAGTTGTTCGATTACTTCCTGACGGTACGTGCGTGAGCCTTCGGCTTCACGGATGAGTTGTTCAACCTTGCCGATGGTGGTTTCACCGGCCACGGCGGTGACTTCGATGTCGAGGCGACCGGTGATGTTGGTGGTACCGGCGTACACGGCTTTACCCGGCTGCACTTCAATCGGGACAGCTTCACCGGTGAGTGATGCCTGATTGATGCTCGACTGACCTGCATGCACGGTGCCGTCCACGGGCAGGTTCTCACCGGGCAGTACACGGACGATGTCGCCCAGCGCGAGATCTTTGAGACGCACTTCCGATTCGTTGCCGTCGGCACCGATGCGGCGTGCAATGTCTGGCGTCAGACGGACCAGATCGCGAATGGCACGCTGGGCACCCCATGCTGTTCGACTAAGGATGAGATTGGCCATCCACAGGAACAAGGCCAGGAAGCCTGCGGCCAGATAGTTTTCGGAGGACATTGCGGCCAGCACGGCGAGGGAGGCAAGCGCGTCACCGCCGGGTCGGCCGTCGGAGAGTTCTTTCCAGGCGCCCATCAGCAATGGAATCACCAACACCAGTGCGCCGATGAAGGCCGGCAACTGGCTGATGCCCGCGTCCACACCCATCATTGAGCCGATCCACGAGGCCGCCAACAACACGCCGCCGCCAAGGGCCACGAGCAATCGTCGTTCAAGGCCGGCTGCGGATTGCAGGTCATCCGCCACTGGGGCGACGGCTGCACTGGCTATGGTTGCTGTGTCGGTCATTGCGTGACGCACTCCTCTGGCGGGGCCGCGGCACCCAGAATCGGGTGAACGGCCATTGGTGGCACACCCTCGTGCTGCACCGAAGGGGGGGGCAGTGTAGCTGCGCATGCCACCTGCAGCCCGCAGTACGGCGGTGAGACCGGCTCTACGCCCCCGTGGCGAGGGATGTTCACCCCACATTGCGTTTGAGCGGCTCAGGGTGTCCAATGGCGATCCATGGAGCGAATCACCATCGTTGGATGCGGCCAAATGGGCCTCGTGATGGCCGACGCCGCCCGCGCGGCAGGCTGTGGCCCAGTTCGTGTGTGGGGGCCCCCTGGTGACGCTGTGGCCACGTTGCAGGCCACGGGCACCAATCCGGACAAACTCCCGGGCTTCACCGTGCCCGAGCAGGTCACGGTGACGGATGACCCGGCTGAGGCTCTGGCCGATGCCACCATCGTGATTCATGCCATTCCAGTCCAGGTGACCAGCGAGGTGTGGACTCAACTGGGCGACCATGTGGCCGCCGGTACCGTGTTGGCCTCCACGGCGAAGGGCATCGAAGTTGGATCCGGGCGGCTGCCCACCGTGGTGATGCAAGAGGCGATCGACACACCCATCGTACCCGCTGTGGTCTCGGGGCCCACGATCGCCACGGAGTTGGCCAGGCGGCAACCGGCCGTGATGGTGGCAGCGAGCGCGGATGCCGCTGTCGCTGCACGCTTGCAGCAGGCGCTGCATGCGCCGTGGCTGCGGCTGTACTCATCCAATGACGTGGTCGGAGTGGAGCTCGCCGGCGCCGCGAAGAATGTGATCGCAATCGCCGCGGGCATGTGCGACGGGCTGGGGTTGGGCGACAATGCCAAGTCTGCCGTGCTCGCACGCGGTCTGGCTGAAATCACTCGACTCGGCGTGTCCATGGGGGCACAGGCCGAAACGTTCTTCGGTGTCGCAGGCGTGGGTGATCTGGCCACGACGTGCTTCAGTCCGCACGGTCGCAATCGCACCTTCGGTGCGGCGCTGGGGCAGGGCGAATCACCCGACGCATTCCTGCACCGCACAGGGCTCACCGTGGAGGGCATCGCCACGTCACACGCGATCATGGCCCTGGCTGACACGTGCGGCGTGGAAATGCCCATTGCAGCAGCGGTGCATGCCGTGCTCGAGGAGGGCATGCAGGTTCAGGAAGCGTTCGATGCGTTGATGGCGCGTGATCAAGGCGCCGAGTGGTCGACGACCTAGTCCGACTCTTCGAATCCGCTTTCAACCAGGGCGCACAAGGACTGCACTGCGTCTGCGGCGTCTGCGCCCTGCGCTTCGATGTGCAGATCGGTGCCCTTGGTGGCCGCGAGCATCATGAGATGCATGATCGACTTGCCGTCCACAGTGTCGGCGTCTTCTTGACGACGAACGCGCACATCAGCCTGATGGCGTTGGGCACGCTCTGCAAAGAGCATGGCCGGACGCGCATGCAGGCCGAGCCTGTTGGTCACACGGACACTAGCGCTGGCGGTGTCTGACACGGATGGAGCCTTCGATGGAAGCCTGTGGGCGAGATCAGGTGTTGAGCTGGCTCGCGTCGGCCTCCTCAAGAAGCGTGAAGATCTGCTCGTTCGAGTCCGCCTGCTGCAGGAACTTGCGGAATGTCTCCTGGCTGAGACTGCCGAAGATCACTTCCATCGCCTCGAGGTGCGACTCGGGTTGATCCTCAGGGCTCAGCAGCAGCACGATCGAGTGCACATCACCGCGATCCAATGCGTTGAAGTCGACACCCGCGGGCACATTTCCAAGGGCGGCGACCGCTTGTTCGAGGCCGGGCATCTTGGCATGAGGCACGGCGACGCCATGTCCGAAACCAGTGGAGCCTCGCTTTTCACGCTTGACCACCGACTTGACGCATTCGTCGCGTCTGTCGGCTGGAATCGAACCGGTCTTCACGAGGAGATCGACGAGGTTGCCGATGGCAGCGTCGCGTGTTCCTGCTTCGAGGGCCGAGTCGATGGCGTCGCGGTTGATGATGTCGAGCAGCTTCATGGGAAGGGTCTCCTGCCTTCTTCAGTGATGATCGTCCCTGATCCTACTCTTCAGATCGCTCAATTGCCGAACCGCACGGTCCGTGCAGTGGTCAATCGCCGCGTAGAGGTCCAGATCGTCTGCATGGCAGACCATGGCATCGCCGTGATTGACCGAGATGATCATCTCGGTGCGGAACGACGATTTCTGGTGGTCGAGCACAACCTCGATCGCGGAGATCTGATCATAGAACCGAGGAAGGCGTGCGATTTTCTTCTGCACATACTCCTCGATGGCAGGCGTTCGATCGCCATGACGACACGTGATCGTTGTGTTCATGATGCTTCCTCCTTGTCGGGTTGTGAATGTGATGCAGGGGGCGTGGTCGCGGTCAGCAGTTCGCTGTCCGGGCGCAACACACCACCACTGATTGTGAATCCGATCGCTTCTTCGACCGTCAGTGGCAGATCGATGGTGTCCGAACGGGGCACCGTGATCGTGTAGCCGGTGAAGGGCGTGGGCGATGACGGGATGAACACCGTGATGGCATCTTCACTGGCCTTGTGGGCCATGGACTTCATCACGGAACCTGTTTGAAAGCCGACCGACCAGATGCCCACGCGGGGGTACTGGACGGCGACCACTCGACTGAACTTGATGGCTGGGCCATCCTCCTGGGCCCGGAAGAGGAAGTCGACCACTTGCTTGATCCACGAGTACACCTTGCGGACCACGGGCAGTGATGAGATGAGCCGCTCCAGCCAGCGATACACAGCTCGGCCGAGCCAGCCACCGACCAATCGGCCGGCCAGATACACGCCGATGGCGGCGATGATCAGGCCGATGAGCCGCAGGGGCAGGAAGGTCTCCCACCACGTGGCCACCAGCGTGTGGTAGTAGGCATCCGTGATCGCGTGGTCATCGCTCGTGTCATCGATCCGAAGCGCACGATCCGCACGACCTTGCTGCAACACATCTTCGGTGGGTTCGATGCCGAACATCTCGGCTGTGGCCGGGACATGCGTGAACATCTCGACGAGGCTCTGGCGGACGCCGGCGTTGATCGGTTGGGCGATGGAGGAGTCAACCCAGAGATAGGCCTGCACCAGTACCCAGAGCGTCAGCGTGGCCGGAAGGACCACCGCCAAACCCCGGAGAAAGAAGCGGCGAAAATTGCCGCGGCGGCTCTTGGTCTTGTCCATGTATCCCTCAGTGTATCAGGCGGATTTAGCGCCGCGAAAACAGTGCGTCAGACCATGTCTCGCCCTGTTCGGCAATGCACACTTGGTTGTCGTCCAGTCGAAGTCGGCCTTCAGCGGCCAGAAGTACCGCTTCGGGAAGCGCCTCGCACTCCAAGGCGAACACACGATCTGCGAGCGTGTCCTTGGTGTCATCGGTGTACACGGCGCACTGCTTTTGCAGCACGATCGGTCCGTTGTCGTACACCTCATCAACAAGATGCACGGTGCAGCCGCTGTTGGCCTCACTCGAGTCGATCACGGCGGCATGCACATGGTCGCCGTACATGCCCTTGCCTCCGAAGGCTGGCAACAGTGAGGGATGAATGTTCATCACGCGATGTCGCAGCGCTTCGGGAATCTGTAGATGCCTCAGATAGCCACACAGCAGCACCATGTCGGGCTGCACTGATTCGAACAGGTCGGCCACCATGGCATCTGGATCGCCATCGGGCACGTGCACGTCTAGGCCCGACTGCCGACACCGCTCGATGGCGGCGCAGTGCGAATTGGACACGCCCACGTGCTGCAGATCGATGCCGGGCAATTCGCCCGCCATGCTGCGGCCCGCCAGATTCAAGATGGTGCGCCCGCCACCGCTGGCCAGTGCGAGCACTCGCAATGCGTCACCCATGGCTGGCGTCGTATCCGGCGGTTGGGGGCGTGCTGAACGGCAACGGCTTGCCGCTGGGATCGACGGACACCATGGTCAACTGCGCCGTGGTGACTTCGACATCCTCGCCAGTCTGTACGCGAGAGGCCACCACTCGCACCCCAACGGTGACCGATGACGTGCCTGACGACACCGTCCGCGTGTACAGCGTGACCATGTCACCGATGTACACCGGGGCTGAAAAATCCACGGCATCCATCGAAGCGGTCACCCAGCGATGTCGGCCATGTTCGGTGGCTTCGTGGAAGCCCGCCTGGTCGATGAGCGACAGGATGGTGCCGCCGAACACCGTGCCGAGCCAATTGGCATGGCGGGGCATCATGTGCACGCGCAGCGCGAGATGTTCTTCAGTCGTCACGGCTGCATGGTGACGTCGTTGCCCCGCAGACGCAAATGGGACGCCTCCATCAAGGCCGCCAGTCGTTGCTCATCGGGTGAGCCTGCTTGGAGCGCTTCGATCAGCATCATGACCGTCGCCGAAGGGATTGTTGCGAGATCGAGTTGATCCACGCCGATAAGTGCGACGGCGGCGTCGCGCCGAGCTGGTCCGCCTGCCGCCTGCACTGGATCGTGAAGACACGATGGGTCGTGTCCCTGCATGACCACGAGCCGCGGCCGATGCCCGCCAGGGGGAATGACACTGAGCCAGAGCCACGACTGCGCTCGGATCTCCGGGTCGATCGAGGCGATGCCCCACAGTGCCTGGTGTTGATCGCGATTGGGCACGATCGCGATCGCCAGAGCCACACCAGCAAGGACTGCTGCAGCCAGTGTCCACGGCACGATGCGGTAGGGCGAGATGCGGCGATCGGCCATGGGCGATATCCTTGCTCATCATCGGTACATGTGCCAAGAGCAATCGGGTACTTTCTGGTGTCAATCCATGCACGTCCCACGCTGGGCGGCCCGTGAGGGCGTGCAGCACGCGGTGAGGGGAAGCAGCATGTCCACACGCTAGGTGGGAGGCGAAGTCGATCCGCGTGCTCAGGCCAAAGAGCCTCTAGCCAAAGAGCCTCTAGACTGTGCCGATGGCCATCCTTGTCATCGAACACAGTGGAACGTCCAAAGCCAACCGCCTCGGCGCAACCTTGGTTCGCTATGGGCTGCGATTTGACACGCGGCGCATGCACCTTGGTGATGCCCTGCCTGCCAACATGGCCGGGCACGACGGTCTCATCATCATGGGTTCACCGGCGCGGGTGAACGATGCAAGCGTGTCGTTCATCGGTCCGGAGCAGGCTCTGGCCCGCGATGCCCACGATCGAGGCCTGCCCGTGCTGGGCATCTGCTTTGGTGCTCAGATTCTCGCCACCGCATTTGGCGGCACGGTGGGACCTCTCGAATCGGGCGTGCGTGTCGGTGTGCATGATGTCACGCTGACACCCGCCGGCCGCGACGACGCCTTGCTCAACGGCCTGCCATGGACAATGGCGTGCCTGCACTGGAATCACGATGTCGCCACCGAACTTCCGGAAGATGCCGCGCTGCTCGCCACCGGTGAAGCCGGTGATCCGCAGGTGTGGCGACTGGGCGTTCGGACCTACGCGTTCCAATTCCATCCGGAGATGTCACCGGACACGATCAACGCGATCATCGACGAAGATCGTCCCGATCTGGTCGAAGCTGGTCGCCGTGGTGAGGATGTCGCCGCCGAGGTAGCCGACATGTGGCCCACCTACGAGCGTCTGACGGAGCGGCTCTTTGAGAGCATTGCCATGTTGCTCATGCCGCTGGATCAGCGCATGCTTGACACGGTTCGTGATCTGAAGCACTGAAGGGCTGGTCAGTGTGCGGGGGTGGGCACTGCTGCGGCGTCGGTCCGCGGCGTGCGGCACATGGCGCGGATGGCGGTGATCAGGCTGTCGGTGTCGATGCCCGCTTCACTCAACTGCTCGCTGCGAGCGCCTTGGTAGATCCATCCGTCGGGCAGGCCTGCCCGATGCAGGTGAGATGCATCGAGGCCCAGCACCTGTGCGTCTTCCAGACAAGCGGCGCCAAAGCCGCCCACCACGGAATGGTCTTCCACCGTGAGCACGCCCACGCCGGATTCGAGGGCACGGCGAAGCATGTCGCGATCGATGGGCTTGGCGAAGCGTGCATCCCACACTTCGACATCGAGTTCGCTTGCGAGTCGGTCCGCGGCGGCGAGGACGTCGATGGCAGGCGTGCCGTAGGCCAGCACGATGGCGTCGGGTGCTGCACTCGGGCGAAGGCATCGCGCCTTGCCGTGGGCGAAGGGCGGACAGGGCTCATCACGCAGCCGACGGGAGACTTCATCACGCGGGTATCGCACGGCCGACAGGCCGGCATCCCACGTGCGCATGAAGTTGAGGGCTTCTCGCAGGCTCGGCTCGTCGATGGCGGCACACAACGTGGCCCCGGGCAGAGCGCGGAGGATCGACACATCGCAGAACCCATGATGCACCGCGCCGTCGCCACCCACGAGTCCGGCACGATCCAGACACAGGCGTACAGGCAGCCCTTGTAGGGCGACTTCCTGGAAGGCCTGATCGAAGGCGCGTTGCAGGAACGTGGAGTACACCGCGAAGAAGGGCCGCAGGCCGGTCTTCGCCATGCCGGCCATCATGTCCATGGCATGTGATTCGCAGATGCCCGAATCAAAGGCGCGATCGGGAAACCGGTCGATGGCCTTCTTGACGCCGGTGCCATCAGGCATGGCGGCAGTGCATGTGACGACGGCGTCATCCTGCGCCATCATGTCGCAGAGGGCGTCACCAAAGGCTGCAGTGAACGAGCGACCGCCCGAGGCGAGATCAACGCCGTCGGGGCGTACGGTAAATGGCTTGGGGGAGTGGAACGCCGTGGCGTCACCTTCACTGAAGTCGAAGCCCTTGCCCTTGACCGTATGCACGTGCAGCACCATCGGACGATCGACATCTTTCACCGCGGTGAGCATCTCAACGAGATGCGGAATGTCGTGGCCGTCGATCGGTCCGACCGTGACCAGGCCGAAGTGTTCGAACCAGGCGTCGTCGAGCAGGGCATCCTTGGCGATCTCACCCATGCGGTGGCCGAAGTCTTCGATCACACCGCCGCCGGGCAGTTTTTTGAGTGCGCCTTTGGCGGCCTTCTTCATGGAACGATAGGTGTCGCTCACACGGAGGCGGTCGAAGTAGCCCGCGACTGCACCTTGGGGGTGCGCGATGCTCATGCCGTTGTCGTTGAGGACAACCAGAAACTGGCGATCGAGTGTGCCGGCGTTGTTGAGCCCTTCCATGGCCACGCCGTTCACGATGCTGGCATCGCCCACGAGCGCGACCACATGTCGGCCGGCCGGGTTGTTGGCGGTGACCGCTTCGCCACGAAGCGTGTCGCCGCGAGCCATGCCCACAGCGGTCGAAATCGCCGTCCCGGCGTGGCCAACCGCGAAGAGGTCGTAGTCGGATTCACGTGGGTCGGGGAAGCCGGCCATGCCGTCACGCTGGCGGAGTTTGTCCAGCAGGGAAAAGCGACCGGTGATCAGCTTGTGCGGGTAGCACTGATGGCCCACGTCGAAGAGCAGCCGGTCGTGGCCGAAGTCAAACACGCGGTGCAGCGCGATCGTCAGTTCGATCACGCCGAGGTTCGGTGCGAAGTGGCCGCCGGTCTTTTTGATCTGTTCACAGATGGCATGCCGCATCTGGGCGGCAAGATCTGGGAGCTGCTCCAGGGGCACCGCCTTCAAATCGGCGGGAGAATGCACTCGTTCCAGCAGGGAAAGGTCCATGGCGTGTTCCGGCCCGCTCGGGGGGACAAGAGCGGGGAAGGTCGCAGTGTCGCAGGGTGTGTCCGTCTCGTCCAGCCTCTTGTGCCTGCACCGCTGCAAACGGCGGTTCACCGAGTCCTTACGGCCAGTGCCCGGGCAAGTTCGCTCAAAGCGGCGCCGGCATCGCCAAGTGGTGCCAAGGCCGTGATGGCGGCATCGAGATGCACCTGCACCTGCTCGATCGCCGTTTCGATGCCCAACAGATCGGGCCAACTCGGCCGGCCCTTGTCGGCATCTTTGCGGACGGCTTTCCCGACATGCGCTTCACTTTGCGTGACGTCGAGCAGGTCATCGACGATCTGGAACATGATCCCGATCTGCTCGCCATAGGCCTGCAGTGCGTCATGGGTGGCCGCATCGGCCCCGGCGACGTCGGCGCCAAGACCCAGGGCACACTGCATGAGGGCGCCGGTCTTCGCGGCGTGGATCAGGGTGAGTGTCGCTTCAGGGTCGAGCCCTTCCGGCACGCCACCGAGCGTGTCATGAATCTGTCCGACCACCATGGTGCAGGTGGCCTGTGACAATCGCGCCACGGCTTTGGCGCGGACCTCGTCGGGCCAGTCCGCCGAAGCGAGCACTTGAAACGACTGGGCCAGCAGCAGATCGCCTGCGAGAATCGCCATGGCTTCGCCATGTTCCACGTGCACGGTGGGGGCGCCCCGCCGGAGGGCATCGTTGTCCAGTGCAGGAAGATCGTCGTGCACGAGGCTGAAGCAGTGCACAAGCTCCACAGCCGCGGCGGCGGGAAGGGCATCGATCGCCTTGCCTCCGCATGCTTCGGTGGCCAAGCGCACCAGGTATGGGCGAAGCCGTTTGCCGCCGCCCAACACGCCATGCCGCGCTGCCTGTGCGAGATTGTCCGGAAGCGTGTTCCATCCCGGCCATGCATCAAGCCACGCCTCCACCGCAGCGGCGGATTCGGCCAGCTGTGCGTGGGTCGTGGCGTAGGTGGTGTCTGCGGCAGTCATCAGTGGGGAGGGCATCGTCGGTGATGCGTCAAGGGCGTACCATAGCCGCAGATGACTCAGTTCCTCGATGTTCTTGGCGATGTGATGGTGCGTGGCGGGTACGTGATGATTCCACTCGTGGTGCTGTCGTTTGTCAGTGTCACGTTGGTGATCGAGCGCACCGTGTTCTGGATGTCGGTGCACGGTCGAAACCGACAGCGTGGCATCGCGGCCTTGAACCGGGCGCTGCGGACCGGCGACCGAGGGGCCGTAGAGTCGCTGACATCGAAGAGCCGTTCACCGTACGCCTGCCTCGCTCGTCGAATGCTGGAGCAGGGCGCGTCAGACGCCGTCGCGGTGGAAGCGATTGAAGATGAACGCCGGCGGCTGGGCCGATTCATGGTGACCTTGAGCACCATCATCACCGCGGCGCCGCTGCTGGGCATCCTCGGCACGGTGCTCGGGATCATTCAGAGCTTCGAGCTGCTCGGGGGCACGTCTACCTTGACCGATCCAACCGCGGTTGCCGGGGGAATCGCTGCGGCCTTGTTGACTACGGCGTTCGGCTTGATGATCGCGTTGGTGACGCTGTTTCCCTACATGGCATTTCGTGGTCAGGTTGGACAATCGCTCGGCCGCATCGAGTCGATCGTGGCTGCGGCGCAGCAGGGCCTTGGTGTACCCGACGAGGCCGTGCGGGCCTCTACCGCACCGAAGACACAACTGGAGGGGGTGTTGGCATGATCACCGCGTTGATGTTGTCCATGGCGGCGCCCCTTTCAGGAGATCTGCACTGGCTTGGTGCAGCGTCGTCCGACACCCACTCGTCGCTGCACACTGCCGCGCGTCGGTATGAACGACCAGGGCACTGCGACATCTGGGCCGTGGGCGTGGCGCATCTGGGCGACACACAGTACTACGATGCACTCGAAGTGCTGCTCAGTG
Organism: Phycisphaerales bacterium; assembly: GCA_022446965.1. Taxonomy (GTDB): domain Bacteria; phylum Planctomycetota; class Phycisphaerae; order Phycisphaerales; family SM1A02; genus JABAAC01. The sequence continues at coordinate 26,380 of JAKVBV010000008.1, read as the reverse complement.
CATCCGATGTCGTGGTGTTTGAGGCGGTCATGCCTGAAGGTGCCGTGCCACCGTCGGGCAGCACGGACGACGAACGCATCGCATCCACCACCAACTCGCTTCGAGTGCTTGCCGCCATGGCTGCAGGCGGACCGATGCCCGAAAGCGTGGAGGCACTAGCCTTGGCGCAGCGTCCGTCTCATCGCCCCTCTGTGAATGTGATCCGTGGTTTGAGCAACGACGCCTGGGGGACACCTGTCGCCTTCGTGAAGAACGGCGACGGTGTGGTTGTCCGTTCACTGGGCAGCGATGGCCAACCCGGCGGCGACGGTGCGGCCGCAGACATCGACGTGCGCGTGCCCGATGAAGCAGGGGCCGACGGGGGTACGTTGCAGCGAGAACTTGCAGAAGCACTCCGCATGGAGTTCCAGCTGCACAATCTTCCGTACGAAGACCCGCATTGGGTACCCGGCGACATGTCGGCCGAAGAGGTACAGCGCCGACTGGTTGGTGACCATGTCGAAGGCGGCAGTGATCAAGGGCTTGGCGGCATGCTCACCGGTACGAGTACCACGGGGCAGTTCGCGGTGGGCTTGATTCGCATGCTGCCGGCGATTGATCGGGTGTCGGGTGGACGAGCGATCGACGGCCTTCGTCTCATGATGATCGAGACGCTCTCCAACGAGCAATTGTTGGATCAGGGGCTCACCATCTACGGCGAGCAGTTCGAGCAGGTGATCCTGCACGATCGCAACGACGTCGCCCTGGAGTACACATTCCACCATGCCGCCGAGGCATCGGAGGATGACGCCATCGCCGTGCTCTACGGCGCGGCCCACCTGCCAGGGATCGACGCAGGCCTGCGCGCCAAGGGATGGCAGCCGGTCGAAACACGATGGCTGCCCGCCATCTCCGTGGATCTGGAAGCATCCGCCCTCACGCCGGAAGACATTCAGGCCATCAAGGGATGGACCGACATGGCCGGCTCGATGTTCGGCGGCTGATTCAGTTGCAGTCGGTGTTGCGGCCGTCCACGGTGATGCGTTCGACCTGTCCAGCCTGGATCTTCTCCACACCGCTGCCCAGTTCGCCGATGGGGTCCGGCGGCACGATCTCCACCTTCTTGTCGCCGATGGTGGCGGTGCCGTCGCGAACAGCCTGTTGGAATCGACGGCACTCTTCGAGCAGCCGATCGAGAATCTCTTCCTCCGGTACGTTGGCGACACGTTCGCCCTGCACGTAGATGATGCCGCGGCGATCACCGGCGAACACGGCGACATCGGCGCCTTCGGCTTCGCCGGGCCCATTGACCACGCAGCCCATCACAGCCACCTTGATCGGAAGTTCAATGTCGTCAGCCAGTTTGCGGCGGACGTCCTGCACCAGTGAGAACAGGTCAACCTGAATGCGGCCGCATGTGGGACAGGCGATCAGTTCGGCACCGCGACGTTCACGCAGCCCAAGGCAGTACAGCATTTCGAGGCCGTCTTCGACTTCGAGCACCGGGTCGCTCGCGTAGGAGATTCGGATGGTGTCACCGATGCCGTTGGCGAGCAGCGTGCCCAGTGCAACCACCGAACGAATGGCGCCGGTTTCTTTGGGGCCCGCGTGTGTCACACCAAGATGGAGGGGGTAGTCGAACCGGTCGGCGATCTCGGTGTACACATCGATCACCAGTCGCGGATCCATCGACTTGGCGCTGATCGCCACGTCGTGAAAGTTCCGCTCGGTGAAGATGTCTATGTACTCCTCGAGCTTGGCGATCATCAGCGCGATCAGATGACCGCCGCGGCGATCGGCGAAGAAGGCACCGAGTTCCTTGGCGCGTGCCTGCTTGTCCTTACGTTCGATGATCGAGCCTTCATTCACGCCTACGCGAATTGGAATGCCTCGCTCGGCGCAGCCGTCGATCACGGCGTTCACTTGGTCACGGTCGGTGATGTTGCCCGGATTGAGGCGGATCTTGTGCACGCCAGCCTCGATGGCTTCCAAGGCTCGCTTGTAGTGAAAGTGCACGTCGGCCACGATTGGTACGCGGGTCTGGGAGAGAATCTCCGGCAGCGATTCGGTGTCCTTGCGCTCGGGCACCGCAACGCGAACGATGTCCGCGCCGGCCTCGGCCATTCGATTGATCTCGGCCACGCAGGCGTCGATGTCGTGGGTGAAGCCCGCGGTCATTGTCTGCACCGACACCGGGGCATCGCCGCCGATGCGCACGATGCCCGTGCGATCGTCGCCTACGCTGATCTGTCGTGTGGGGCGGCGCTGCATCGACACATCGTATCTGCTGTCCCGCACGGGCTGAACCGGGTCAGGTGGCCGACTTTTCCGCGATGGCGTCCGGATGCAGTTCCAGCACGTCCGAATCGCTGGACACCAGAAGGCCCTCGACTGGTTCACCTTCAACCACCTCGGTCGTGCCGTCGAGTCGGTACACCGCAGGGCGGGGATGCGCTGCTTCGTGCGCTGTCAGTGCCTTCTCCAACGCGTCCTGCTGATCTTCGGGCAACTCGCTCCACTTGCCTCGACCGCGACACTTGGGGAACTTGGAACAGCCCAACCAGGGACCACGCTTGCCGTTGCGCAGATTCAACGGGGAATCACACTTGTTACAGGTGAGTTCAGTGGTCAGCGGGGGAATGGACGGGAACTTGAGGCCGCCGGACTTCTTGTCCACGTTCAGGACGAAGTCTCCCTTGCTGTAGTCCTGCGTGGCGATGAAGGCGCCGAAGCGTCCTTTGCGAAGCACCATGGGCTCGCCGGTGTTCGGGTCCTTGATGTCCACGCGCTGCACGAGTTGCGGCTTGCCGTCGCGGTCAACGCTGCAGCCGAACGTGCAGTCGGGATACGCGCTGCACGTGAGGAACCGGCCGTTGCGACCAAGTCGATAGTGCATTCTTGAGCCGCATTCGGGGCACTTCCAGTCGGCCGGTTCGGTTTCGGCCTTGGCGTGCGTCATGTTCTCTTCAGCGGTTTCCAGGTCCTTGGAGAAGTCCACGTAGAACTCGTGCAGTTCCTTGACCCAGTCGAGTTCACCCGTGGCGATGCGATCAAGCTCGCCTTCCATGTATCGGGTGTATCCGATGTCCATGAGCTTGGGGAATGCTTCGATCAGTCTGTCGGTGACCTTCTCACCCAGATAGGTGGCGCGGAAGTTTCGTTCCATCTTCTCCACGTATCGCCGGCGCTGAATGGTGTCGATGATGGAGGCGTAGGTCGACGGGCGGCCGATGCCTTCCTTCTCCAGATTCTTCACCAGGCTCGCCTCGGTGTACCGCTGCGGTGGCGGACTGAATCGCTGCTCAGGCTCGAAGCTGAAGGGCGACATCTCCTGGCCTTCCTTGAGGTCGGGGAGGGTCTGTTCCGTGTCGGTGGAGGGGATGCCCGCCACGCGATAGAACCCGTCGAATCGCAGCACACGTCCGGTGGATCGGAATGCGGCACCGCTATCGGTGTCGCTGCGGCGCATCATGACTTCGGTGCGGTCCCACACAGCGGGCGTCATCTGACTGGACACGAAGCGGTTCCAGATCAGGCGATAGAGCCGACGCAAGTCTTCGTCGATCGATGCAGGCAGCTCGTCGGGGTGACGCGACACGTCGGTGGGGCGAATCGCCTCGTGCGCCTCCTGGGCATCCTTGTTGGCCGACGCGTACACGTTGGCCTTGTCCGGGAGGTAGTCATCGCCGTGACGGTCCTTGATGTAGGTCCGTGCAGCCTTGAGCGCTTCCGGTGAGATGTGCGTGGAGTCGGTTCGCATGTAGGTGATGAGGGCTGTCTGGCCTTCGCCACGAACTTCGATGCCTTGGTACAGCTTCTGGGCGGCGCCCATGGTGCGTTTGGCCGTGAAGCCGAGCACGTTGGCGGCCGACGCCTGCAGGCTGCTGGTGATGAACGGGGCGTGGGGGCGTGACCGCGACTGCTTTTGCGTGATCGATTCCACCGTGTATCGCACGTCGGGATTCAATTCGCCGCTCAGCTCAAGCGTGCGCTTGGCCGGCCCCTTGCCGTCGGGATCGTCGGTGACGTTGATGGTCACCTGCTGCAGGCCGATGGCGTCGCCCATGGCGACGAGTCGGTTGCGGTGTGTGGCTTCTTCTGGTGCGTCAATGGACCAGTCTTCCGCCTTGAGCGAGAGATCCATGCGGCTGGCGTTCAACTCGACGAGCGTCGAGCCGACCCCGCCCCGGTCGGCCATCCAGGCGAATCGCGCCTTGCGTGTCATGCCGTCGGCATGGGAGGCACACTCTTCGTTCCAGGCCTTGGCCATTGCGGTGCCGTCACCGCTCGACGGAATGAAGCGACCGATCACATGCCACGATTCGTCGGGCACATGAGCGCGAATCTCACGTTCACGTTCAACCACTAATCGCACGGCAACTGACTGCACACGTCCGGCACTGATGCCACCGGCGACCCGCTTCCACAACAGCGGTGAGACTTGATAGCCCACGATGCGATCGAGAATGCGACGAGTCTGTTGCGCGTTGACGTGGTCCATGTCGATCGGGCGGGGCTGTTCAAAGGCCTTGCCGATCGCCGCCTTGGTGATGGCGTTGAAGGTGACGCGCTTGGCGGTTTCCGGATCGATCTTCAGCACCTCGGCGAGATGCCAGGCGATCGCTTCCCCTTCACGGTCGAGGTCGGTCGCGAACCACACTTCGTCAGCGGCCTTGGCCAGCTTGCGCAGTTCGGACACCACCTTCTTGGAGTCCGGTGACACCTCGTATGTGGGGGTGAAGTCGTTGTTGAGATCCACGCCGGGCGTGGGATTGCCCTTCTCTCGCTTGAGCAGGTCGCGGATATGGCCCACCGACGCCTTGACTACGAATCCGTCGCCGAGATAGCGCTGGACCGTCTTGGCCTTGGCCGGGGATTCAACAATGACGAGTGCAGATGTCACGGGGGGAATGACCTTCGAACGCGGCTATATAGAGTGCATCTATCGGCCCATGCAAGGGGCAGTTCAGGCCTTTTTGTTAGATGCAGATTCGCCCAAGATCCATGTAAATGCTTTCTGGACAAGCATTTCAGGGTCTTTTTGGGCAGGTTCAATCCACAGGGCAGGATTGATCACGCCGAACCGCCGCAGCCACGTTCGCTGCTGTTTGGCCAGTCGGCGAGAGCCGATCTTGACCTGCTCGAGGGCATCGTCGAGCGAGCACTGCCCGGCAAGGACGGGCAGGAGCTGCTTGTAGCCGAGGGCTTCGGCCGCTTGCGGCCCCAATGTGGGGGCGAGACGACGCACTTCCGCTTCCAATCCGGCCTGCGCCATCTGCTTGACCCGGGCGTTGATTCGTGCATTGATGACCTCGGTGGGCCACTGCAGGCCCACCAGACGGGCATCGCTGCGATGGGGCTGGGTCCACTGCCCCTGCATGCTGGAGATGGATGCACCGCTGGCGGCCACTTCCAACGCACGAATCGTGCGGCGGCGATCGTTGGGGTGAATTCGCTGAGCGGCCTGCGGATCGGCGGCCTCAAGCCGGGCCCGCAGGTCCTCTGGCAGCAGGGCATCCAGTGTGGCACGCAAGGCTGGGTCGGGCCCTGGTGCGTCGATCAGGCCCCAATAGAACGCCTGCACGTAGAGATTGGTGCCGCCGACAAGAATGGGCCACTTGCCCCGGCTGCGGATGTCGGCGATGACATCGGTGGCCTGTGCGAGCCAGTCGTCCAGCGTGAAGGGGGTGTCGGGATCGACGATGTCCATCAGGTGGTGCGGGACGCCCTTGCGTTCTTCTGCATTGGGTTTGGCTGTTCCGATGTCCATGCCCCGGTACACCTGCATGGAGTCGGCATTGACGCACTCGCCACCACCCGGGAGGGCCTTGGCGAGGGCGACGGAGAGCGCGGTCTTTCCACCGGCGGTGGGACCGACGATCACGACGACGTCATGTTCGGTCGTGGACATGGTTCCACGCTACCGTACTCAATCTGTCCTCCCCCTTCGGTCACCGGAGCTTCGACACGATGTCGGTTCACACCATCGATCACCTTGATGTTCAGGGCAAGCGCGTGCTCATTCGCGTCGACTTCAACGTGCCCTTGCGTGACGACGGCACGGTGCTCGACGATCGTCGGGTTCGCATGGCGTTGCCCACGATCAAGCGTGTGCTCGATGGTGGTGGCATTGCCATCTGCATGAGCCACCTCGGTCGGCCAGGCGGTACGGGCTATGAGGCACAGTTCACCCTTGCTCCCGTGGCGGTGTGTCTGCAGACGCTGCTGGGCGAAGACCACCGCGTGCACTTCGTCTCGGAGCAGTGTCGTGGCGAGGCGGTGGTGAATGTTGTCGCAGCGGCGCAGCCGGGCGATGTCGTGCTGCTGGACAATCTCCGCTTTGACGCTGGTGAAAAATCAGGCTGTGACGTGCTCGCCGGCGATCTCGCCGCGTTGGCCGATGCCTACGTGAACGACGCCTTCGGCACTGCACATCGCGAACACGCCTCGATGGTGGCCGTGCCTCGCGCCATGGGCGATCGGCCATGTGTCGCTGGCGACCTGCTGCAGCAAGAGTTGCGGTTTCTCGATCATGCCATCGCCGAACCCAGGCATCCCTTCGTGGCGGTGCTAGGTGGGGCAAAGGTGTCGGACAAGCTCGGCGCCATCGAGCACCTTCTGCCCAGAGTCGACGCGATCTTCGTCGGTGGTGGCATGGCGTACACTTTCCTCGCTGCACAAGGCATGCCCATCGGCGACAGCCTGCTGGAAGACAACATGGTGGACACGGCCGCTGGGCTGCTCGCGGTAGCGGCCACAGCCGGCAAGGTGATTCACCTGCCCGTGGATCATGTCTGTGCGCAGTCGATCGGCCCGGATGTGGACACCCGTACCGCCGACACGGTGCCCGAAGGATGGATGGGACTCGACATCGGCCCGGCCACCCGCACCGCATGGTCGAATGCACTGCATGCTGCTGGAACTGTGGTGTGGAATGGGCCCATGGGCGTGTTTGAGGTGCCGCCGTTTGACGCAGGCACCATGGCCGTGGGCGCGGCACTCGCCAAGGCCAGTGCTGAAAACGACGCCGTCACCATCGTCGGTGGTGGCGAAACCGCCGCGGCCGTGGAGGCGGCCGGGGTCGCCGGGGCGTTGTCACACGTGTCCACGGGTGGTGGCGCCAGCTTGCGAATGCTTGAAGGGGCGCCTTTCCAAAGCGTCATTTGCCTGGATCGGTCCTGAAAGACACGAGCCCGACCTGCCACGATCGGCCTATACTCACGGCCCGGATTTCGACCTGCCAGGAGTGCGTCACATGTCCTTCGTGAGAGTTCTCATCACTACCGTCCTGCTCGCCTCGATCGGGGTTCCTGCCGCCGTGGCACAGGATCAAGAAGAGCTGGCCACTGGTAAGGCCATTCCGCAGATGCCCGAAACAGTCTGGATCGGCGAAGATCCGGATCTCCAGGGCGATCAGGTCAAGATCTACTTCTTTTGGGAGCCGTCCTTCGGTCTTTCGCGTCTGGCCTTTCCCATCCTCAGCGATCTGCAGGAGCGGTGGGGCACCGAGCGTCTGCTGATTCTTGGGCTGGGCATCGAAGACCTCGAGGACGACGACGACAAGCCGTACGTGCGTAAGTGGGTCATCAAGCAGGGGCCCCGCATCAAGTTCCCCGTCGGCGTGGTGCAGAAGAACCGCTTGGGCAAGGTGTGGTCGAAGGCTGTCAAGGAACCGTTCTTCTTCATGGTGATGACATCGGGCGACGGCACCGCACAGGTGATCGGTAACCCGTTGAGCCCAGAAGTTGAGGATTACGTCGCCCGGCTGATGAACGGCCGATTCGATGTGATGTCGGTGCTGGAAGGCGAGGCCTATCTCAGGCAACTGCAGCGGTATCGCGAAACTCGCGATTGGATGCAGTACGCCCTCATCATCGATCGATTGAACAACATCAATCCGAAGGTCTTCGCGCCCGAACAGCTCGACTTCATCGTGTCGCAGCTCACCGAACAAGGCAACTACGACGAAGGCCTCGCCAATATCGATACGCTCATCAAGTCGCGGGCCACCGAGGATCCCGATTTCCTCGGCCTGCTCGCCGAGCGGCTGGCGATCGATCCCACGATTCCGGACGACAAGCGTCCGCTCGCTGCAGCAGAGACAGCCGCGAAGGAATCGCTCGCGGCGGCCACTGATGCGGAAGCCAAGGCCCGTGCGATGGGGCGTCTTGCTGAAGTGCACTTCAAGCAGGGCAAGCATGACATCGCCGTTACGGGCGCCCGCACCGCGTATCGCATCGCGCCACCCAACATCAAGTCCGAGTTCAAAGAACGATGGGTGGACATGAAGCGCCGTGCCGCCGGCCTTCCCCCTCGCGACAGCGAGAGTGACGACGCCACGGCGACCGCTGGCTGACGACACGCGGATCATGGCACGATCAATCTTCGCAGACGAAGCGACGGCAACCCCTCTGGTGGCCGCGTCCATTCTGTCTGCGGACTTCGGCGCGTTGGCGCTCGACGCCCGCCGCGCCATCGATGCCGGTGCTGATGCATTGCACATTGACGTGATGGACGGTCACTTCGTGCCCAATCTGTCGATGGGGCCGGTGGTGTGCAGCGCGTTGCGTGACCACATGCCTGACGTGTCGCAAGATGTGCACTTGATGATCAGCAATCCGATGGACCGGATCGAGCAGTTCGCCAAGGCCGGAGTGCACCATCTCACCGTGCATGTTGAAGTGCTCGATGATCCACGTGCCGCCGCCGGGGCGATTCACGATCTCGGGTGCACGGCCGGCATCGCATGCAATCCTGCCACGGACGTCGCCCAGATGCTCGATGTGATCGACGCCTTCGACATGGCCCTAGTCATGAGCGTGGTGCCTGGGTTCTCCGGGCAGGCCTTCATGCCTGAAGTGCTCGAGAAGACCCGTGTGTTACGCGACGCGATGGGGCCAGGTGGGCACATCCAGATGGACGGCGGCGTGGCACCCGCCACGGCTGCAGCGTGCCGAGCGGCCGGGTGCACTGTGCTCGTGAGTGCGTCGGCCCTCTTCGGGTCGGACGACATGCCGGGTGTGGTGAACACCCTTCGGGGCGGCTGAAAAGGGCCATTGCGGCACAGAAATGGGGATTTGGTCGCCCAGCCTCTTGACTGGTGGCCTCAGGTGCCGATCATGCCCCCCAGTGATGTCCAGCACCCCGCCCCGATCTTGGACCGACGACGACGTGCAGACGGCCACCCGCAAGAAGCCGGTGCCCGAAGGCCTGTGGCTGCAATGTCCAGGCTGCAGCGCGATCCTCTTCAAGCGAACGCTCGAGAACAGCTTGAGCGTGTGTCCGGAGTGTCGTCATCACTACCGCATCAGCGCTGATGATCGCATCGAGCAATTGTGCGATCCTGGCACGTTCGTTGAATTCGACAGCGACGTGGTCGGTGGCGACCCGCTGCACTTCGAGGATGTGAAGAAGTATCCCGATCGCCTGCAGGCTGCTCGCAAGAAGACGGGCACCAACGAAGCGGTCAAGACCGGCACCGGATTCGTCAAGGGCCGCAAGGTGATCTTTGCGGTGATGGACTTCCGATTCCTCGGTGGGTCCATGGGCTCGGCGGTGGGTGAGAAGATCGCTCGCGCTACCGAAGCGGCTGCTGCGGAAGATCTGCCGTTGATCGTGGTATCCAGTTCGGGCGGCGCACGCATGATGGAGTCGGGCCTGTCGCTGATGCAGATGGCCAAGACCTCCGCGGCGTTGGCGCGTCTCGATGATGTCGGCGGGCTGTTCATCAGCGTGCTGACCGATCCCACCACCGGCGGTGTGACGGCGTCCTTCGCGATGCTCGGTGATTTCATTCTCGCCGAGCCACAGGCCCTCATCGGCTTTGCTGGACCGCGCGTGATCAAGCAGACGATCAGGCAGGATCTTCCCGAGGGATTCCAGCGATCGGAATTCCTGCAGACGCGGGGATTCGTGGATCGCGTGGTGGATCGCAAGGATCTCCGTAGCGAGATCTCCAGCATCATCGACTATGCCGGTAAGTAGCGCCGCTCACTCGCAGCATCACGGCAACTTCGTGGGGCGGGACAGGATTGCGCGCACGTGGGCACTTGCGGCATTGGCAGTTGTGGCGTGGTTGTGCGCGATGCCCTTCACGGGTGCGGCAATTCCGGTGCTGCCTATCGTGGCCAGCGTGTGTTGGCCGTGGTTGGTGGTGCGCACTGCATTGGGCGCCGAACACGGCCGCGTGATGGCGGTGGCATTGCTCGTGTGCTTCCTGGTGCCCTGGGCCATCGTGTTGTGGTGGGTGCAGGCGATTTCCGTGGCGGGGTGGCCGGCACTGGTGGTGTATTCCGCGGCGTGGACTGGGCTTTTTGCCGTGCTGGTGCGCCTGCTCGCTGGATGCACCGCGCTGCAGCGGTGGCGGTGTCTGCCATTGCCAGTGCTCGCGGCGGTCGTGTACACCGCGATGGAGTACCTGCGGGCTGAAGTGATCTTTGATGCGTGGCCGTTCTATCTGGCAGCCCATGGTGTGCATGGCGTACTGCTCATGCACTATGCGTCGATCGCGGGCGTGTGGTTGGTGAGCTTCATCGTGGTGCTCGCCTCGGTGGCGATTTGGCACACGCTGGCCACTCGATCGTGGTGGCGGCCCAACATGCTCTGGCTGTTGACCGTGTTGTTGCTCTTGCCGTTGGACATGGTGTTCGGCCAGTTGGGCATGCGTGCGGGCCTTCCGATGCGCGTGCTGTGCGTGCAGACCAATCTGCCCCAGAGCAACAAGATGCGGGCGACGCCGCAGCAACAGGCGGAGACCATCGCGACCTTCGTGCAGCAAACCGCCGACGCGCTGCACAAAGCGGGACCAGTAGACCTTGTCGTCTGGCCCGAGACCATGGTGCCCGGGCTTGGCTTCGACCCAACAACGTGGCGAGATCTCGAGGCGATGGGGCCCAGCGCTGATCACCTGCTGCGACTCCCTCGAGCCGTGCGTGACGCGGCCATGGCATCGGGCACGCCCTGGCTGGTGGGTTCGCCCACCTGGCAGGACATTCGTGTCACGGAGGAGGGGTACCTCGAGTGTGACGCACGCTTCAACAGCGCGGTCATGTTGCAGCCCGATGGCACCGTGCACCGGTACGACAAGATCTTCCTCACGCCCTTTGGCGAAACCATGCCGTGGATTCGCGCCTGGCCATGGTTGGAAGAAAACCTCATGGCGGTGGGGGCCGCCGGCATGGCGTTCGATCTGCGGGCAGGTGAGGCGCCCGAGGCCTTGCAGGTGAGGACGAACGACGTGCTCGACGAGCAAGGGGAGGTGTACAGGCAGGGTGGGCCCATGCGGTTTGTCACGCCGGTGTGCTTTGAGGATGCCGTGCCCAGCGTGGTGCGTCAGCTCGTGTGCGACACCGATGCACGCTTGATCATCAACATCAGCAATGACGGCTGGTTCGGCACGAGTGATGCCGGCCGACGCGCGCATGAGATCGCCGCCTCGTATCGAACGGTGGAACTTGATCGGCCGATGATTCGCGTGGCGAACACAGGTGTGACGTCGTACATCAATCGCTTCGGGCAAGTCCGACAGCGGCTTGCGCCTCGAACGGCCGGTGCCATGCTCGTCGAACCACGAACGGCGCACGGCCCACCCACGATGTATGCTGAAATCGGCAATGCCTTTCCTCAAGGGCTGGTCGGCCTCACGCTGCTTGGATGGACCCTCGCACTCATGACTCGACGACACTCCAAAGGTGCTTCACCATGCGATGTTTGATCGTGCCCGTGGTGTTGGTGTGCGGTGCGTGCGCCACCGCTCGAACAACATCGCCGCCTCCGCCAGATCGCTCCGGTCCGGTGAGCGTGCTGCAGGCGGCGCAGATGAGCCCCGATCCACTGGCGAGGGCCAACGCGATCGAAGGTCTTTTGCCAGACGAAGCGGCGCATGGGCAAGCCATCAAGTTTGGTCTCGTTGATCCCAACGAAGGCGTGCGCTTTGTGGCGGCGGTGAGCCTTGGCGATGCGCAGCGGTGTGACTTGATCGATCTTGTCCGTCCGCTGATGCACGATCAATCGCCTTCGGTGCGTGCGGCAGCCATGTATGCCATGGCCCGCTGTGATCAGTCACCGGATCTGGGCGCCTTGGCGCCCATGGTGCTGGGCGACGATCCGGTGTCGCGTGCCAACGCCGCCATGGTGCTTGGCAAGCTGGGGAACCCATCGGCGGCTGGTTTGCTGCGTGCGAGCTTGGCCCGGCCGCTGGAGCAGCTCGACGCGCGTCAGCAGCGACTGGTGGAACTGACCATCGCCGAGGCGCTGGTGCGGATGGGCGAGCGATCGCATCTTGAAGAAATCCGGGCCGCCTTCTTTGGTTCGGCCGACGATGCCGAACTGATCGCCGTTGCCGCACAACTGGCGGGCGTGCTCGGGGACACCGGCTTGGGGCATGGCCTGGAGCAGATGGCATTCGATTCTGGACCACGCAAGGTGGGGCTTGAGTTGCGGTTGATCGCTGTGGCGGCGCTCGGCGCTTTGTCTCCAGAGGCAGCCCAGCCAGAAATCGCGATTCTTTTTGTCGACAATGCGGAGCCACACATCCGTGCCCAGGCCGCCACGGCCCTCGTGCAGGGCGATCTACCGGGGCAAGATCAGGCTCTGGCGGCTCTCATGGCCGATACCAACACCCACGTCCGGATCGCCGCTGCAAAAGCATTGCTCCAGCGTCGATCTTCCCGCCCTCTCCCCATTGACGAAACGGCCTCCAGACCCTAAAAACCCTGCTTGTGAACAAGGGTCAGGAAGGCCCGTGCCCCGTGGGAGGGGCTCGCACAGCATTTCGGAATCCGACTCGTGCATATCCTCACCAAGATCTTCGTGACTCTCGTTTCGCTTCTGGCGATCTTCATGGTGCCGCTGGTTGTCGTCTCGACGCTCAACCAAGAGCACTGGCGTGCCGACGCATTGGAACTGCAGACGCAGCTCCGTGCCGCTCGCAACGATCTGCAGCAGGCTCGCTCGCAAGTCCAGGGGCAGATCGCCTCGCTCAACGAGCAGGTCACAACACTGAGTCAACGTGATCAATCACGCGTGTCGCAGATTGAAACGCTTGCTGGTGCCAACACCAGATTGGAAGCGGAACTGCTCGAAGCACGCAGCAATCTCACAAGCCGCGAAGCCAACACCCGTGCCATGGCCACGAGCCTGACCACGAGCAACGAGTTGAGCGAGCTGCTGGTGGCGAACCTTGATCGCCAACGAGCACAGACGCTGACCGCCGAAAAGGCACGCGTCGATCTCGACGAGCAACTTGCTCAGGCCGAAGCGCAGTTGCAGGTGGCCTCCGATGTCACCCGTGTGCTGCAGGAAGAGAACGCCGAGCTCAAGTCCGAGCAACAGCGTCTGCAGGAACAACTCGAAACCTACGCCGTGCGATTCGGTGCGTTGGACAACAACGCTGCCGCGCTGGTCGAAGGCATCGCGCCCGACCGCAACCTGTCCGCCAACGTCATCGACATCGCCCGCGGCGATACCACGCTCGTGGAGATTGATGCCGGTTCCCGAGACGGCGTGAAGGAAGGCTGGATCATGACCGTCGCCGACGAGGGCACGTTCCTCGGTCGGCTTCGCATGCTGAAGGTTGATCTGAACCGTGCCACAGGCCTGCTCACACTGGAAGATCCCGGTCGTGGACTGGTCGAAGCCGGTCATCGTGCCTACGCGATGAAGGACGAGAACTGATGAGCCGTTTCGGATCTTCGGCAACGGCCAAGGCTGGCATGGACGTCTACACGGCCATGTCCGCCATCGCGATGCTGGTGCTGGCACTCGGTGCCACCTGGCTGGTGCTGCACAACATGGAACATGGCAGCACCAGTGAAGGCCAGCAGGCCGCAACGCCCTTCGAGATTCTCAGCAACTGACCTGACGCCCGGTCGGGTCCGGTATGCGTCTGCCCTGCGGCGTGGGCCGTGAAGTCCTATGATGGTCCGTCTGTCTTGGAGGGACTGCTTTGGTCTTCGACCGTCTATTGCGCTGGTTCAGCGTCGACATGGGTATTGATCTCGGCACGTGCAACACGCTCGTGGCCGTTCGTGGTGAGGGCATCATTCTGAATGAGCCCTCCGTGGTCGCCGTACACAAGGGCACCAATCGGGTGCTCAACAACGGCAACGCCGTGGGTTGGGAGGCCAAGGAGATGCTCGGCAAGACGCCGGGCTCGATCAGCGCCATTCGTCCCCTCCGTGATGGCGTGATCAGCGACTTCGAGATCACCGAGGCGATGCTGTCGTACTTCATCCGCAAGGCCACCGGCAAGGCGCGCATCGTGTCGCCCCGAGTTGTGGTGGCCGTGCCCAGTGGCATTACGGCTGTCGAAAAGCGTGCTGTGCTCGACTCCGCCGAACGCGCTGGCGCTCGCCGGGTGTATCTGGTTGAAGAGCCCATGGCTGCCGGCATCGGTGCCGCATTGCCGATTGCCGAACCTACCGCCTCGATGGTGGTGGACATCGGTGGTGGTACGACCGAAGTGGCGATCATGTCGTTGGCCGACATAGCCGTGTGCCAGTCGGTGCGGACGGCCGGTGATGACTTCGACGAAGCCATCATCAGTCACATGAAGAAGACGTACAACCTCACGATTGGTGAGCAGACGGCCGAGCGGATCAAGATCGAGATTGGTTCCGCCGCTGCTACCGGCGAAGAGTCCACCATGGAAGTGCGTGGTCGTGACAATCTCTCGGGCTTGCCTCGCAAGACCGAAGTGACCAGCGAAGAGATTCGCGAAGCACTGCAGGAGCCAATCCGCGACATCGTCGAGGCTGTGAAGCAGACGCTCGAGCGTGCCGCACCGGAACTGGCCGCCGACCTCGTGGACAACGGCATCTGCCTTGTCGGTGGTGGCGCACTGCTGCGTGGCCTGGACATCGTGCTGAATCGCGACACCGGCCTGGATGTGACCATCGCTGAAGATCCGCTCACTTGTGTGGCCCGTGGCACGAGCATCTACCTCGAGAATCTCGAGATGTGGAAGGCCACCATGGAGTCGGACGTCGACGATCTCTGATTCGGCAGGAGGCTGACTCAGGCCCATGTTTTCGCGACGGCGTCTGGCGCTGGGGATCGTGCTACTGCTGACCACCGTGTCGGCGCTGCTGCCACCATCGGCATCAGGCTGGTCCAATGACGTGGCCGACATCCTCCGCGTGGGTCAGATGCCATTCGCTCGCATGGGCGTGGCATTGAACGGGTGGCTGCGTCCGTGGCGAGATGCCCAAGGGCAGCCTGTGGATCCCGCCACACTCGAAGCTGTCCAGGCTGAGCGTGATCGTCTGGAACGACTGTTCCGTCAAGAACGCATTCGAGCCGATGAACTCGCCGCGCGTGTTCGTCTGCTGGAGTCCCTTCCGGACTCAGCACTTCGCGCCCCAATCCCGCCCACAACATTGAGCCGAGCGGTGACTGGCCGAGCAGTTCGTGATGCCACGGCTCGCATCGAGCTGCAGCCGCCGGATGTCGGCGAAGATCGCCTGCATGTCGGTGATGTCGTGGTCGCATCGGGGCGGCGGTTGGTGGGACGTCTCGAACGTGCCACCGATCTGCGTTTGTTGGTGCGGCCCGTCGCACATCCAGACACCGGCCCAATCGAAGTGGCACTGGTGCGTGGTGCTGACGACACGACCCGTCCTCTGGCCCGTATTTTGCTGCAGCCTGACGGTCGGGGTACGTTGCGGGCCGACGTTGACCGACGAGTGGACGTGCAGGTGGGCGATGCATTGATGTTGACCGATCCGGGCTGGCCTGCGCGCGTGCAGGGCCTTGTGGTCGGACACGTGCAGGCGCTCGAGCCCATCGACGCGGCGCCTTTGCGTCAGCGTGTGGTGGTGATGCCCGCGGCGCCGCCGCAGTCCATCGTGCAGGTGGCCGTGGTGTCCACGGCTTCGGAGGTGGGCGAATGAGGTGGCTGGTGTTCTTTCCGGTGCTGGTGATCTTCGCCGGCCTCGATGCGGGTATCGGTTCGCTGTTCGCTATCTCGTGGATGGGCGGCGCGGCGCCGTCGCTGGTGGCGATCCTCGTGGCGTTTGTCGCGCTGCAAGCGTCGCCGCGTGCCACGCTTTGGGCGGGCTGGTGGGCTGGTCTCATGCTCGATGTTGCGCCGGGCAGTGGCAGTGGCGGCACGATGGCCGTCGTTCTGGGGCCCCATGCGCTGGGCATGACCGCCGCGGCGTGGATCGTGTTGGTGTGCCGTGGGCTAGTGTTCCGTACCCGGCTGCCCACGCTGATGGCGGTCGCTGGTGTCGTGGCCGCGGCCAGTGCGTTGGCGGTCACCAGCATTCGCACCCTTCGCTTCTGGCTGCCGTGGACCGAAGCGGCCGTGCCGCAGCCGGCCGTTGATGTGCTGCTTCGCCTGTGCGGTGACGCGGTGGCGACGGGCATTCTCGCCATCATCGTCGGCGGTGTGCTGTTGATGACATCGCGGTGGTGGCGATTCGACACGACGCCCGGCCGGCTTGATTATGCTGGCCGACGCGGAGGTTGATTGGTGTCGAGTCTGGTGATCTACGACGACGGGGGTGGGTGCCTCGGGCCCATGACGGACCTGCGGCCCGCCTTTGACATTCGTACCGGTGCCCACCGCACCTTGGAACGCATCGAGCGTCGCCTAGGCAAGTTTCCCGCCGCATGGTGGGTGCCAGCAGCCATCGAATCACTCTGGGCGTCATCCACAGAGACAGCGGTCAACACACTGCCCGCCGGCGACGATCTACTGCTGATCAACGGACGCTGGCTGGGCCTGGGCGACCTGCCCGAACTGCAGTGCTGCCAGGCGGCGTGTACGGATGACGGCACCGTGGTTGCGGCGTGTCTCGATCAGGGTGATGCCGAGTCGTTTCTCGCCACGAATCAGCTGCCTGACAGAGTCGCCACACAGGTGATCGACGTGCCGGTGTTGCGGCGACCGTGGGATCTGATGACCCATCTGTCCGCGTGCCTTCTCGATGACCTGCACGCCTCGTCCACACCGCAAGGATGCCCCAAGCATGTCCAGGTGGTGGGGGGCAACACGGTCCGCGTGCATCCCTCCGCGACCGTCATGCCAGGCGTGGTGATTGACGCGGGCAATGGCCCGGTCGTCATTGCTGCCGACGCCACGATTCGCCCGTGCGCCGTCCTCACGGGACCGTGCCACGTGGGCCGAGGCGCAACAGTCACCGATGGTGCGGTGATTCGGGCCAACACGGTGATCGGGCCACATTGCAAGATTGGTGGCGAGATTGGGGCCTCGGTCGTGCAGGGGTTCAGCAACAAGGCACACCACGGCTATCTGGGTGATTCGTATGTTGGGGAGTGGGTGAATCTCGGTGCGGGCACGATCACGTCCAATCTGTTGAATACCTACGGAGAGATTTCGATGCGCGTGTCGCCTGGCGCATCGCGTGAGCGCACTGGCCGCACCTTCCTGGGGTCGATCATCGGAGATCATGTGAAGACGGCCATCGGCACACGTCTGATGACGGGCACGGTGCTCGGCACCGGCTGCATGGTGGCTACGACAGCCGCGCCGCCCACATGCGTCGGTGCACTGCGTTGGCTCATTGACGACGGCGAGCGGGCCTATCGTACCGACAAGTTCCTGCAGGCCGCCGGCGCCATGATGGCACGTCGTGACCGAGATGTGATCGACGCACTCGTGGCTCGAATCACCGCGTTGGGCGAGGGGTGACCGTCGTGCCCGACGGCGAAGTGCTCTATCTGATCGACGGCTACTCGCAGTTCTTTCGCGCGTACTACGCGCGTCGGCCGTATTCGACATCAAGCGTGACGCGCGAACCCACCAAAATGGTCGCGGGCTTCTGCGACATCCTCATGAACCTGCTCGAAGCCGGTTCGCCCACGCACTTGGCCGTGGCGCTTGATGTGTCAGGCGACACGGGCACGTTTCGCAGCGGAATCGATCCGGACTACAAGGCCAATCGTGAAGAGGCGCCCGACGACTTCGGGCCGCAAGTGGATCGATGCCTTGAGGTGATTGAAGCGCTGCAGATTCCGTTGCTGGGCGTGGAAGGAGCCGAGGCCGATGACGTGATCGCGACGATCGCCAGGCGAGCCCGTGAGTCTCGACCAGACATGCAGGTGCGCGTGATCTCGGCGGACAAGGACCTCACGCAGATAGTGGGTGATCACGTGGAGATCTTCGATCCTCAGCGTGACGTGGTACGAACCCCGTCCGATGTGTTCAAGACCGAGGGGGTGGAGGCGCATCATGTGGTCGACATGCTGTGCTTGATGGGCGATAGCGTGGACAACATCCCGGGCGTGCCCGGGATTGGTCCCAAGACGGCCGCCAAGTTGATCCTGCAATACGGCAGCATTGAGGGCATCTACCAGCACATTGATGAGATCAAGGGCAAGCGCCGTGAGAACCTCGAGGGCGCACAAGATCGCTTGTTGCTCAATCGCGAGCTGGTGGTGCTCAAGGATGATCTCGACTTCGATTTTGATTGGGACGATGCCGCTGTTGATCTGGCGAATCTCCCACTCGAGCCACCATCGACGCTGTTCAAGACCCTCGACTTCCGCCGTACGCCCGCGCAGTTGGAGAAACTGATTCGCGCTGCTGCCGGGCCGACCGCCGGAGGGGACGATGCCGCTGCTGCTGGAGATGACACCGACGCAGGCACGTTGTGGGGCGGCCTTGAAGCAAAGACCGTGCGACCTGCGGACTCCAGTGCCGACTACACCGCGGTACTCGACGCCGATGCACTCACTGAGGTCGTCGCCGCCATTGTCGAAGCCGACATGGTGGCGATCGACACCGAAACCACCGGTCTGGATCCCATGCAGGATTCACTCTGTGGCGTGTGCGTGGCTGTCACGCCTGGACGTGGCTGGTACATCCCGGTGCGGTCGCCTGAACCTGAAACCCATCTCGACGAGGCCACGGTGATTGCCGCTCTCAAGCCGGTGCTTGAGTCGCCCGACCTGCACATGGTGGCACACAACGCCAAGTTCGATCTCAAGGTGTTGCGTCGAGCCGGAATCTCAGTGATCGGCACGGTCACCGACACCATGGTGATGTCGTACGTGGCGGACGGCGCCCGTTCGAGCCACCGCATGGACGCACTGGCACTGGGATTGCTGGGGCTGGACTGCATTTCGATCACGTCGCTCATCGGTACGGGCAAGAACCAGGCCTCCTTTGACACCGTCGCGTTGGAGTCGGCCGTGCCGTATGCGGCGGAAGATGCCGACATCACGTTGCGCCTGGTTGAGCCGCTTCGATCGCAGGTGGACGAACAGAATCTTGGTGCGTTGTTCGACGATCTCGAGAATCCCCTGGTCCCCGTGCTCGCCGACATGGAGTTCACCGGCGTTCGAGTGGATCCTGACGAGCTCGATCGCCAACGTGATCGCCTGGTGGGGCGGCTTGAAGCATTGCGTGCGGAAATCGCCGAGGCCGCGCCCGGGCCATTGAATCCAGATTCACCCAAGCAGTTGGCGGCGGCCTTGTTCAATGCTGAAGATGACGAGGTGCCCGGGCTTGGACTGACCGTGATCAAGCGTCGCAAGACGGGGCCGTCCACCGATGTCGAGGTACTCGAGAAGCTCGACGCCGATCCGGAGGTCACCACGCCACTGCCCGGGCTTGTGCTGGAGTATCGACAGCTGGCCAAGTTGGTGGGCACCTATCTGGTGGCACTCAAGGCGTGCATCAATCCTGAGACGGGCCGCGTGCATACCCGCTTCAACCAGATCGCCACGGCCACGGGGCGACTGAGTTCGAGCGACCCCAACCTGCAGAACATCCCCATTCGCACCGACCTGGGCCGAGCCATTCGCAAAGCCTTCGTCGCTCGTGAGGGCTGCGTGCTGGTGACGGCTGATTACTCGCAGGTCGAGCTTCGGGTGTTGGCTCATCTGTCGCAAGACAAGGGCTTGATCACCGCATTCGAAGCGGGCGAGGACATTCACCGGGCGGTCGCAGCCGAGGTCTTTGGTGTATCGCCCGATGCCGTGACGAGCGAGCAGCGGGGAGCCGCCAAGATGGTGAACTTCGGCATCGTGTACGGGATCACGCCGTTCGGTCTGTCGCGTCGGTTGGGTGAAGGCACCAGCGTGGCGCGGGCGAGCCAGATCATCGGTGACTACAAGGCGCGTTTCCCTGGCATCGAGCGGTTTCTTGATGACTGTGTGGCACAGGCGCAAGACACCGGCTTCGTGGAAACCATGGCCGGCCGCCGCCGTGAGATTCCCACGATTGACTCTTCCAATGGTCAGGAGCGTGCGCTTGCCGAACGGCATGCGATCAACTCCGTGGTGCAGGGGTCGGCCGCTGATCTCATCAAACTGGCCATGCTGAACCTGCATGCACGTCTGCCCGATCTCCATGCCGAGGCGCGGCTTGTGTTGCAGGTGCACGACGAACTCGTGATCGAGGTGCCAGAAGCGGTGGCTGATGCTGCTCGTGATCTGCTTGTCTCGAGCATGGAAGGTGCGATGGATCTTCGTGTACCGCTGGTGGTCGATGCCGCCGTGTCGCAAGATTGGTACGACGCCAAGTGAATTGGCACAGTCAAAAAACCGCAACGCTCGGCTGCATCAGCCGAGCGTCTTGGGTCCTTCTCTCCACCGCCGTAGTGCACGCTGGGGTGATGCGTGCGCCTCTCTTGGTGCGGGATGCACGGGCTCACGTCTCCAGCGTGATGCGGTGCTGATCTTGCGATCCTCGACGGCTCTCAGGTGTCGAGATCCCGTTGCTTGTCGTTGCCCGGGCCAGCGATCCACCCACAAGGAGCGATGTTGGATCGACTGGTGGCAACCGGCGTCCTTCCACGGAGCCCAGCTGAACACGAGTGCTCAGCCTGCCGGGGCGGACGGCCGTGGTCACGGCCCGGGTCACCTCGATCATGACCGCTCGTCCAGCAGATGCAAGGCTCTGTCTGTAGGAATTTTGAGCGATTCAGCCCCCAGCCGGTACAACCGGACTTCCTGGCACGGTCTCGGCGGATCTTGGGATCGCCACAGGCTCTCCAGAGGCGATGTTGAGGCTCATCTGCAGGCCTGTGCCCACCGCCACACGCCGCAGTGCCCTGAGCAAGTGCGTGACACGATCGGTTTCCGACGCCGCCAGATCAGTGGTTTCCCCGATGTCGGTTGCCAGGTTGTACAGCTCCACGCGAGGGCCGTCGTGGTACAGCAGCAGCTTCCAGTCGCCGTCGCGGATGGCGGTGAACGGCTCGATGCCAGGGCCGTTAGCGCCCCATTGATGCGGTTGATGCCACACCAGTGGGCGAGCGGGGACGGCATCGGCGTTGAGCACGCTGCGGAGATCGGCGCCGTCGATGGCGTGGGTTTGAGGGAAGCCAGTTCCTGCGGCCCGGGCCAGCGTGGGCGCCAGATCTTGTGTGATGACCGGTGTGTCGATGCGGTCGCCAGCGGTGGTCACGTCCGGCCAGCGAATCACCCACGGCACTCGTGTGCCTCCTTCGTAGCTTGACCCTTTCCCGGATTTGAGCGGCGCGTTGTGTGTGTTTGGCGTGCCACCACGAGCGTGCGCGCTCAGGCCGCCGTTGTCCGATGTGAACACGACGATCGTGTTGCCTGCAATTCCGTGGTGGTCGAGGCGTTCCAAGATTCGGCCGAGTGCATTGTCGACCGACTCGATCATCGTGCCGTAGGCAGCTTCTGTCGGGTGCAGGCCGTCGTATCGATCGAGCAATGCACGATTCGCCATGATCGGTGCATGCACCGCGTATGGTGCAAAGTGCAGGAACACCGGTGTGTCGTCAGCGACGGCTTGGTCCAGTGCGGCGATTGCTTCGTTGCACAGCGCGTCGGTGAGGAAGATGTCCTGCCCGTGGTACTGCTCCAGCCCTGGAATGTCCCACACGCTCTTGCCGCCGGGATCAGCGTTGGGGGAGTTTGCGGCGCGGCGGCCCGCTGCAGAGAAGTTGTGCGTGCCGTAGAAGCTTGCTGGTCCGCCCGAGCCGTGGCCGGCGATGTTCACGTCGAATCCGAGGCTGGTGGGGTCGCTGCCCGCAGTGCCGTGGGCACCAAAGTGGGCCTTGCCGCAGTGGATGGTGCGGTAGCCGGCAGCCTTGAGCACAGCGGCCAATGTCGGCGTGCTTGGTTGGAGCCCTTCCTTGGCCCAATCTGGGGCGGCGATGCGGGGGCGCTTCTTGGAGTTGTCGCGGTCGTGGTAGAGCGTCCAGTAGGTGGCGTTGTGTCGGCAGGGCAGTTGTCCAGTCATCAAGCTCACGCGGGTGGGTGTGCACACCGGTGCTGCGGCGTACCCATTGGTGAGCACCGTGCCTTGGGCTGCGAGCTGTTTGAGGGCAGGTGTGTGCCATTGCTCATTGAACGGCGTTGTTTCACTGTGCATTGGCACGGAGACATCTTGCCAGCCCAGATCATCGACCATGACGATCACGATGTTGGGCGGGGCGGCAGCGGCGAGTGAAAGCGTGAGGGCGGCGGTCAGCATGGGGCAAGTGTACGAGTAGGCGAGTCGTTTCACGATAAGGGGCTGGATTCGAGTGACATCTCGTGTGCACATCTTCCGAAGCCGGATTGAACATAACCTGAACACTTCGCCAACCGTGCTTGAGCCTCTGTCAGGTCTCATGCTCGCCATCACCACCGGCCCAGGAGCGGCTGGCGGCTTGGGAGCGTAGAGACATGGCCACGCCATCGTTGAAAGCAGTCAAGGAACGCCCCTTCTGGTGGCACGCCATGTGGGCGCTGGTGGCCCTCTACTTCTTCTTGTGCGCCATCAACATCATGGGCGGTGGGCTGAAGGTGATCGGCAAGAACACCGATTGGCTGCAGACGGCCATCGCGCAGGGTGACAACCCACTGGTGGCCCTGCTTGCCGCCGTGCTGGTGACGTCGATCGTGCAATCGTCATCCTTCACCACATCACTCATCATCACGCTCGTGGCCGCTCAAGAAATGAGCGTGCGCACGGCGGTGTTTGCCGTGATGGGCGCCAACATCGGCACGAGCATCACGGGGATCATCGTGTCGCTGGGCACCATGCGCATTCGCCGGCAGTTCCGCCGGTCGTACTGCACCGCGCTCATGCACGCGGTCCCCAACGTGATGACCGTGCTGCTGCTCTTCCCCTTGGAATGGGCCACCTCGGTCTTTGCCGGCAAGGGGCCCAATGGCGAACCAGGTGTGGGCGTGTTGACCTCCCTCGCCCAGTGGCTGACCAACGCCATTGGCCTGGGTGAAATCGGCAAGGGCACCAGTCCCGTGAAGGTGATCACCAAACCGGTGGTGGACACCGTCAAGGACGTCATCGGGTGGGTCACCGAAGACGCGGCCGTGCTGGGTGGTGTGCTGATTGCCGTGGTCGGTCTGGTCACGCTGTTCTGCGGCCTCGCTGGCCTGGTGAAGAACCTCAAGGGTGCCATGCTTTCCAAGATGGAAGGGCTCTTCAGCAAGGTCATCTTCCGCAATGACTTCTTTGCGTGGCTTTCAGGCTTGGGGACGACCATCGCCGTGCAATCCAGCTCGGTGAGCACCAGCTTGATGGTGCCCATCGCCGGGGCCGGTGCGGTCAAACTTCGCCGCGTGTTCCCCTACATGCTTGGGTGCAACATCGGCACCACCGTGACCGGTGTGCTGGCCGCCACGGCCAACCCCACGGCAGGGGCCGTGAGCGTGGCCATCGCCCACGTGCTGTTTAACATCACCGACAACCTCGTGTGGTATCCGCTGCGGATGTTCCCCATCCGAATTTCCAAGTGGTTGTCCTCATTGGCCGCGACGAAGCGCAAGCACGCATTCATCTTCCTGGCCACCGTCTTCCTCATCGTGCCGGTCATCGGCCTGGTGATCACCGAGATCTTCTTCTTCTAAACCGCCCCGAGCGGCTCGGGCAGATCTACGATGCCCACAGGAGTCCGACATGTTCAGTCAACTCATCGCAGCCCTGAAGGCGTCAGACAAACTCGACGCGGCCTTCAACGAGTTCGCCGAGATGCTCGATGCAGCCGCGTGGATGTTCGACGAAGCCAATGACGTGCTTCGCCGCACGAAGCCCGCCGATGATGTTCGCGAGGCGCTCTACGCTCGCGATCAGGACATCAACCGCCTGCTGCGGTCATTGCGCGGCAACATCCTCACGCACTTGACAGTGAACCCGGTCGCCGACATCCCTGGCTGTCTGGCGCTGATGAGTGTGGCCAAGGATGCCGAACGCATCGGCGACTACTGCAAGAACGTGTTTGAAGTGGGCCGCTTCTACGAGGTGGACTATCAGATCGAGCAGTACCACGATCCGCTTGAGGACATCCGCACTCGCACACAGACACTGTTCGCAGATGTCAGTCGGGCCTTCGCTGAGTCGAGCGTGAAGCAGGCCAAGGCCGCGATCAAGGCTGCCGATCGCATTCGCGCCGAGTGTGATGCCATCGAGGAGTCACTGCTTCGCGACAAGAGCGCCGTGCCCACGCACGAGGCCGTGGCCTATTCGCTGCTGGGCCGCCATTACAAGCGTGTAGCCTCGCACTTGGCCAACATCTCCACGGCGGTGTTCGGCAAGATCGAGGAACTCGACTTCCGCAAGCCCAAGAAGGACGGCACGCCGGACGACGTGTGAGCCGTCCTCGCGTCCTGTTTCTGTGCACCGCCAACAGCGCTCGGTCTCAACTGGCCGAGGCGCTGCTGCGGCATTTGGCGGGCGATCGGTTCGAGGCCTGCTCGGCAGGGACGACCCCGTCGCACGTGCACCCAATGTCAATCCGCGTGCTGGACGAAGTGGGGGTGTGCACGCAGGGGCTCGAGTCCACCTCCATCGAGGCCGCCCTCGCTGGTGGGTCGGTGGCCCATGCCTTTGCGGTGTGTGCCGCAGCCGCTGAATCGTGCCCGGTGCTGGTCGATGCTGTTGGCGAGGTCACGCCATGGCCGTTCGATGACCCCCAAACGAGTGGGCCCGAAGACGAGCAGCTCGCCTCGTTTCGTGCGACCCGCGACCTGATTCGCAGCAAAATCGAAGCCTGGCTCGCCGACGGGGTCTGACCCCAAACGAAAGCAGCCCTCGCATCTGCGAGGGCCGTTTCAAGCGAGGCGGACGGGACTCGAACCCGCAACCACCGGATCGACAGTCCGGGACTCTAACCAATTGAGCTACCGCCCCAATCGGGAGAGGCAGTGTACCAATTCGACGCGGCGATGCAAACCGGCCCGAAGATGATCAGCCGCCGATGGACCAGTGTTCCAGCACACTGAGCAGATAGTCCACGCCGTCGCCCGTGAGATTGTTCAGGCAGGCGCACGGCCCCCACGACTCCATCGCGCCGAGAATGTCATCCACGTTCACCAGACCATCGACATTTACGTCACTGGCGGCCACCGGCACGGCCGCCCATGCGACGACGAGTCGAGGCCGCAGTGCACGAAGCCCCGCTGACGCCGTCTACACTGCCGTTCATGAAGCGTTGGAAGAAGATCATGCTGGGCACCACACTGGGTGTGGTTGGCCTGACAGGCCTGGCCCTCATCAGCGCCGACAGCATCGCCGCAGGCGTGGTGCGCACGCAGGGCACCGCCACATTGGGCGTGAAGACGGCAGTGCGGTCGGTGTCGCTGGGCATCATCCAGCCGCGAACCACAGTGCATGATTTGGTGATCGAGAACCCCTCCGGATTCGATCGCCCGCACTTCGTGCAGATCGAGTCGGCCATGATTGAGGCATCGCTGGCCACCTTGGTCAGTGATCGCATCGAGATCCCGCTGGTGGAGATTGACGGGCTCATGCTCGACCTGGAGCAGATTGATCACCGCCTCAATGCGGACGTCATCGTGAAGCACGTGCAGTCCGTGACCGAGACGGGCAAAGCCAATGACGGTCCAGCCGTCGAACTGAACATTGGGTTGCTTCGCATCACCAACATTCGCCTGTACGCGAGAGGGTCCATGGTGAATCTTGCCGGTGGCACGGTGGATGCCACGATTCCCAGTTTCGAGATGAAACACGTTGGCACCGACACCAAGGATGGGCGCATCGCCGAACAGATCGCCTCATTGAGTCTGTCGATCGTGCTCCAGCACATTGCGGAGAATCCAGTGGAAGGCCTCAGCGGTGCTTCGGTGGGCGCGATCGCCACGGCACTCGAGCAGATTCCCGGCATTCGCCAGATCGGCGTTGGCAAGGCGCTGCTCGATGTGAACGCCGGTGTGAACGACGGGATCAAGGCCATCGGCGATGGACTGCGGGGGATTGCCGAAGAAGTGCTTGGTGGGCACAAGCACAGCGACGAAGCACCTGAATCCCAGCCCTAGACCTCTTTGGCGGCTTTTTCTTGTTAAAATTGACGGATTAGCCCATGGCGGTCACCCTGTTGTGACCTAGCCTGAAGGGTGCCTTGGTGCTTTCCATGGCTCGGGAGAGAAGTTTGGTTCGTTGCACAGCAATCTTGACGATGCTCAGTTGCGCTGCCGTCGCGGCGGGTGATGTGGT
>JAKVBV010000079.1 GCA_022446965.1 Phycisphaerales bacterium | reverse complement strand
ACCATCCAGGACGCCGTGGATGCGGCCGTCAACGGCGACCATGTCGTCGTCGCCCCGGGCACCTGGACGGGGACAGGCAACAACGTCGTCGATCTGCTGGGGAAGTCGATCCAGGTCTCCTCGAGTGTCGGTGCGGATGTCACCATCATCGATGGTCAGAACCAGCGTCGCGGCGTGCACTTCTCCGGTGGCGAGACTGCGGACACCGTGCTCAAGGGATTCACCATCACGAATGGTGTGGGGACGGGATCGTTTTTCGAGGGCGGAGGCATCCGCTGTGCAGCGGGCGCATCGCCGACCATCACCGATTGCATCATCACGGGGAACATGGGCTGGCGGGGGCCGGGCCTGATGCTCCACGGGGATGCGACCGTCACCGACTGTCAGGTGTCGGACAACAACTCCCCTGACAACACATCGGTCAACAGTTACGGCGGCGGCATCTACTGCCTCGCCGATGCGGTGATCACCAACTGCGACATCAGCGACAACGGGAGCTACTGGGGGGCGGGCATGACGCTGCAGGACTGCGACGCCCAGGTCGTCGACTGCACGATGTCGGGCAACAGTGCGGTGCAGGGTGGTGCCGTGTACGTGCGCAGCCAGTCGCCCACGTTCCTTGGGTGCAGCCTGCACGGCAACAACGCGGGGTACGGCGGTGCGGTGTACCTGTACACCGACAGCAGCCCGATGTTCGTGGGCTGCTCCATGCATGACAACGTCTCGGCCGGATTCGCCGGAGCGGTGGCGGCCTACCTCGCCGGGCCCGCGATCTTCGACAACTGCACCATCCGGAACAACCTTGCCGATGGTTCCGGCGGTGCGTTCTGGATCTACTTCTCCATGGCAAACATGGAGATCACCAACTGCGCCATCACGTCAAACGAGTGTGTCGGCACTGGCGGTGCCATCTACAGCGATCTTGGAATCGTGACGCTGGCGGACAGCCTTGTCTGCGACAACACGCTCGATCAGGTGACCGGTCTCTGGACCGACGGTGGGGGCAACACGATCTCGGAGGTCTGTGTGGTGGGGGCCTGCTGCGACGGCTCCGACTGCAGTCTCCTGACCCAGGTGGAATGCGATGCGATCCCCGGCAGCACCTGGCTCGGCGATGGCTCGACATGCGACGACTGCCTTGCGCCCGATGAAGGCGCCTGCTGTCTGCAGGACGGACTTCGCGGCGGCGCCTGCACCATCACCGATCCGGTGTCCTGCGAAGCGATCGGCGGCGACTGGCAGGGATCGGGCACGGACTGCACCGCGTGCATTCCGCCTCCGCAGCCCGGCGCCTGCTGTCTGGTTGGCGGGTGCACATTGCTGTGGCAGGACATCTGTCTGTCCATCGGTGGAAACTGGCTCGGCAACGACACCAGCTGCGACACGTGTCCGGAACCCGGCGCCTGCTGCCTGCCAACGGGCTGCCTGCAGAGTTGGGAGCAGGATTGCATCGCAGCCGGTGGCGACTGGTACGTCGGTGCGCTGTGCGATGACTGCCCGCCGGCGCCGGAACCCGGTGCGTGCTGCTTCGGCTGCGGCGTCTGCTTCCAGACCCTGATCGACGATTGCGATGTCGCCGGTGGTACGTGGCTGGGTGTCGGGGAGGATTGCGCAGATTGTCCGCCACCGTGCATCGGCGACACCAACGGTGACGACGTGGTCGACATCCTGGACCTCATGAACGTGATCGGCTACTGGGGGCTGTGTCCCTGACGCGCAGTCTATTTCGAGTACAGCGTCAGCACGAGTGCGCCGTCTCCGTCGATGGTTTCGGCCCAGTGCATGCACAGGGGGTCGAGTTCCTTGAATTCGCCCATGCGCTCAAGAGCTGCTGCCGCCGCGCCTCGGTCACCCGCAGAGACCGCCGATTGCAATGCAGTTGCGGCGGTGATGGCTTCATCGGTGCATGAATGGTCGACGAGGGCATGCAGCATCGTGGGAGTACTGCGGCCCACTACGATCACTGGGCCGATGGGAAGCGTGCGGATGGCGTCACCCGCCTGCCGTTTCGTTTCATCATCGATCAGCACGTGTGTTGAAAACGCCTTGTTGGCGCCTTCAATGCGGGATGCGGTGTTGACCGTGTCGCCGATGGCCGTGTAGTCGTTGAGTTCCGGTGGGGCGCCACAGTCGCCGACGATCGCTTCGCCGGTCGCGATGCCAAGACGAACGCCAAGATCCGTGTCCGGAAGGTCATGGATCGCCTTGGCACAGGCAGCGGCGGCGACGCAGGCCCTAGCCGCCTGGTCCGGTTGCACTTCGAACGCGGACCAGAAGGCCATGAGACCGTCGCCGAGGAACTTGTTGACGTAGCCGTCCTGCTCGACGATGTGTCGGGCCATCGCCGACAGGGCGCGATTCGCCAGTGCAACGGCTTCCGCGCTGTCCAGTCGCTCACTCGTG
>JAKVBV010000078.1 GCA_022446965.1 Phycisphaerales bacterium | reverse complement strand
TCGTCGGGTACGTCGCGGGTTGGGCCGTGTATCTGGCGGTCGCTCTCCTCGGAACATGGGCTCCGTCAGGCAGTGGCGGCTGGTCGGCGTCGCTGGCCGCGGCCCGCGACTACGCGCACAATCTCTATTTGCTCGTCGGCCAGTCCATGAACGCCTGCGCAGCCTACGCGCCGATCTTCTTCTTCCGAGCGGCGTTCGATGAAGCCGAAGCCGGGCTGTTCTACATCACCCTGACGTTCCTCTACAAACCAGTGCTGCTGCTCGGGCAGTCCGTGCAACAGGTCTTCTTCCCCGTGGCATCACGACAGATGCACGAGCAGGGCACATGTCGGCCGCTCTTCAATCGCACCGTGGCCTGGCTGCTGGTGGTGGGGACGCTGGTGTTCGTGCCAATGGGGGTGCTCGCACCCTGGTTCCTTGAATGGATCAGCGTCATCGTCGATGAGGATCCAGGCAAGTGGCTCGGTGCCGGCGCAATGATCATGGTGCTTGCGCCGTTCTGCATCGTGAAGCTCGCGTCATCGGCGGTTCGAGATCTTTGGATCGTTGCGGGTCGACAGTCCTGGGACATCGCTTGGCAGGCCGCGTTCCTGTTGGCAGTTCTCGCTGGACTGGGCGTCGGTGTGCTGCGCGAATCCCCAATGGCGTCCGTGTGGGGATACGCCATCGCCACGACCATTCCCTTCCTGATCAATCTTTGCTTCTGCGGACTCTTTGCATCCGGTGGCGGACACCGCACGGATCGAATCGAACCGGTGGCGAATCATGCAGCCTGAGTTCATCCTGCAACCCGCACTGCTCTGGCTGCTCCTGCTCGACCTGGTGCTGTTCGGCGCGCTGATCGCCGTGCGACCGGGCGCACTGCTTCGACCGTCGGTCTTCTTCTCCGTCTTCATGTGC
The DNA here is from genome assembly GCA_022446965.1 of Phycisphaerales bacterium. Taxonomy (GTDB): domain Bacteria; phylum Planctomycetota; class Phycisphaerae; order Phycisphaerales; family SM1A02; genus JABAAC01. The sequence continues at coordinate 1,536 of JAKVBV010000078.1, read as the reverse complement.
GTCACCATCAACGTCGCGGCCGCCACCGTCGACAAGGCGGTCTACGGCCCGGTGACGACGCTGCATGCGATTCGACTGTCCGCATTGTTGCTGCCGTTGGCCATGTTCATCTGGGTGCTCGCGACACCGCAACTGACGGCCGAAGCCCGAAGCATCGCGGGGCGTTGCCGTGCGGCGGCCCGATCCCCGCAACTCCTCGGGCGTGACGAGCAACGCGCGATCGTACTGTTGTCGGGACTCATGGTGCTGGCGCTGCTGGCCTATCTGGCGACGGTCCCGCTAACGAGTACCGGGCTCTGGAGCATCCTGTTCGATCCCGCCTCGAGCGTCGAGGCGCGAGAACGCAGTCTGAAGATGCTGGATCTGCCGATCGTCGGCTACCTCTACGTCTTCTTCCGCACCGCAGTGGCGCCAGTGCTTTTCGTGCTGTGTATTTTCTCGATCGCCCGTCGTCGTCCCGTCGCCAGCCTGCTCTTTGCTGGTTTGGCTGTGTTGTGTCTCGTCGGCGTCGGCCTCGAAGGCGCCCGCATGCCCATCGGCTGGGTCATCCTGGCGCTCGCCTTCGCCTTCGCTCTGATCCGCGGGATCTGGCGAGGCTCCGTCGCGGTGGGTCTCGCCGCCATCCTCGTGCTGTCGATCGTCTTCACGTTCACGATCGCCCGCATCGGCGTGGCTGGCGAACTCGACTCGGAGGTCTTCGAGACCTATTCGGTCAGCGTGCTCGACCGCGCATTCATCGCGCCCTTCGATACCGGCGTCCTGGCCAACCGATACGCCGAGGACGTCGGTGGTCTTGGTGTCAGCAATATCCGCCCGCTGGCCTTGTTGGTTGGAGTGGAGCCGGTCAACCTGCCCAACATCGTGAACCGCACCTACTTTCCCCATCTCAGGGAATCGGGCATGGTGAACACCTCGTTCGTCTTCGATCTGCAGGCGTCGTTCGGGATCTGGCCCGGTTGGTGGTGCGCATTGGCATTGCTGGCGGTGCTCGACGTACTGCTCTACTGCTTCCGCGGCGTGCACGGACTGCTGCTGGTCGCGTTCACCGCGGCCTTCATGACCACGCTCATGAATCTCGCCAGTTCCGCCTACACGACGGTGCTGCTCAGCGGCGGGATCCTGTGGGTGCCGCTGGTGTTGTTGTTGTGCCGCATCCGACCCCTTGATCGCCGTGCCGATGCGCCGCCGGCGCTGGAGTGCTGAGCATGGCCGGTCGCGGTGTTCTTGATCTCGCCGAGTATGCATTGGGTACCAAGCGGTACCGACCCTGTGCCGGGTGGAACACCGACTCGATGCACTATCCGGTCGATCTCGCATTCACATTGCGGAATGACTCCCGGTACTACCAGCCAAAGGACGCAGACGGCCTCCCGATGCGCACCTACGCCAGCGTGGGCGACCAGTATTCACCGTCCCGGATCACCGCTTGGTCTCTGTCACACTGGAATCGACTGCAGGATGGAGCATCGGCCAGCCGTGATGCAGTGCTCAAGGGTGCCGACTGGCTGCAATCATTCAACGATGGTCGATTTGTCT
>JAKVBV010000077.1 GCA_022446965.1 Phycisphaerales bacterium | reverse complement strand
CGGCGCCCGCACCCACGACGCGATCTGGAACGCCGCTCAGCGACAACTCAAACGCGACGGCCGCATCCACAACTACCTGCGCATGCTCTGGGGCAAGAAGATCTACGAGTGGTCCGCCTCCGCGGAGCAGGCCAGGCATCACCTGATCGAACTCAACAACCGCTATGCCATCGATGGCCGCGATCCCAACAGCTACAGCGGCATCTTCTGGGTGCTGGGGCGCTTTGACCGCGCCTGGGGGCCCGTACGGCCGATCTTCGGCAAGGTGCGCTACATGACCTCGGAGAGCACCGCGAAGAAAGTACGCCTCAAAAAGTACCTGCACACCTACCGTCACGCATAGCCCTACCTACACCTTCAGCTCCCACCGTCTATATTTCTGTGGTCTTGTGTACGCCCTGGAAGTACCCTGTGGCTATGCTGAGCCCATGGGGATTGACCGATGACTCGACGCCTTGCCTTTCTGACCTCTGCCTTCTCGCTGGCCCTTGCCGGCGCGGCTTCGGCACAGACCATCGAAAACATGCCTGGCAGCGATGCTGGCCCCAACCTCTCGGATGAAGGCCTCGTCCAGTGTTACGGGTGGCATAACAATGGTGTGTCGCCTTCGCCTGACTTGGATGCAGTACGCGCGGCGTGTGGTGACGCAGTGCGCATCACTTTCGCAGGCTACCGTCACGACGGCACCTTCGTGCGCCACGACATGAGCCTGCAGCAGCCCTTCGTCAACTACCTCGGCAACGGCAGCCTCTTCTTCCGTGAGTTTGACGCCAGCAGCAATTACAGCTGGCACAAGAGCAACGACTGGCTCCTGCTCGTAGAGTACAACAACGCCTGGAGTGATCCAGGCCGCCTCTGGGAGCCCAGCTGCAACGGCGGCACCAACGCCAACAATGGCCACGTGCTCTCGCAGCTCGGCAACAACGCCCACGATCAACGCAACCACCTGGGCGATCGTTACTTCATCTACAAAGGCCTCTCCAACTCGACGGCCCGCATCGACAATATGCCCGGCGGTCATGCTGGCCCCGACCTCTCCGGTGAGGGCCGCACGCAATGTTACGGCTGGCTCAACAACGGCAACACCCCACCGCCTGACATCAATGCCATCCGCACGGCCTGCGGCGATGCTGAGGGCATCACCTTCGCAGGTTACCGTCACGACGGCACCTTCGTGCGCCACGACATGAGCTTGCGGCAGCCGTTCAACAACTACCTCGGCAACGGGCGCCTCACCTTCACCGACTTCGACCAAAGCAGCCAGTACTCCTGGGAGAAGTCCGACAACTGGATCCTGCTCACCGACTACGCCAATGGCTGGTCTGACCCTGGCCGTCTCTGGGAGCCCGGGATCAACGGTCAGTCCGGCGCCACTGGGGGCCATGTGCTCTCGCAGCTCGGCAACAACGCCCACGATCAGCACAATCACACCGGCGACAGCTACTTCATCTACAAGGTGGTGGTCGATCCTGATGGTGACGGCATCAACGAAGGCGACAACTGCCCCGACGTAGCCAACGCCGATCAAGCTGATGTGGATGGTGACGGTGTCGGTGACGCCTGCGACGCGTGCCCCGCGGACGCCACGAACGACAGCGACGGCGATGGCGTGTGCCAAGACGTGGACAACTGCCCCTCCGTGTCCAACGCTGACCAGGCCGACGACAACGGCGACGGCTACGGCGACGCCTGTGTGAGCACCGCCGCCGACATCGCCGCCACCGCCACCCTCGGCAACGACATCATCGTAGGCGCCGACGCAGTCATCGGCGCCTACGCCCGCATCGGCGATGGCGCCACCGTCAACGGCTCGGTGGGCAGCAGCGCCCTCATCGGCGCCGGCGCCGTCATCCCCGCGGGGGCGACGGTGGGCAACGTCGCCCGCTTGGGTGAGAACGTGGGCCTCGGGGCGGGGTGCACCGTGGGCGTCCTCGCCCAAATCGGCGACAACGTCACTGCCGGGGCCAACTGCGCCTTCGGCAGCAAGGCCAACGTGGGCGCCAACTCCAGCTTCGGCGACAACACCAGCGTGGGCATCCTCGCCGTCGTGGGGGATGGCGCGAGCTTCGCCGACGGCGCCACCCTCGGCAACAACAGCCGCCTGGGGGCCAGCGCTGACCTCCTCGCCGGAGCCACCATCGCCAGCAACACCACCATCGGCCACACCCTCAGCCTCGGCGCTGGCGCCAGCATCGACAGCAACACCAAAGTGGGTGACGAGGCCAGCATCGGCGCCCAGTGCATCATCCGCAGCTACGTGACGGCTGGTCACCGCCTTTCCATGGCTATGGGCTCTGAGCTCGCCTCCGGAGCCATCGTAGGAGACGACGTCGTCATCGGGGAGAGCGCCGAGGTTCGTGGTGAGCTCGGCAGCGATGTTGTCCTCGAAGACCGGGTGTTCATCGGCAACCAGAGCAGCGTCGGCGACAACAGCCACCTGCACCACGACGTCAGCCTCGGCATCTTCGTCACCATCGAGTCTGGCT
>JAKVBV010000076.1 GCA_022446965.1 Phycisphaerales bacterium | reverse complement strand
ATTCAACTTGGCGGCGAGGCCGATACCTCCGGTACCTTCATCGTTGACGAGGATCGTGTCGCTGCTGAAGTAGCCGTTGCCGGGCGCAAGCAGTTCGATGTCGGAGATGGAACCGATGACGTTGCGAACCGAAACGCCGTCGTCATTGAGGTAATGAATGACGACCTCACCGGTGGTGAAGTCGTGCCAGAGCAGATCGTCACAGCCGTCGGGGGTGTCGTTGGACGGGGATGAGCCGAAGTCGGCGACGGCCAGAATGCGCGATTCCGCCATGGTCTGCGGCGTCATCAGCATGGTCAGACAGAGGCTGGCGGCAGCCATCGGCAGGCCGCATGCGAGTCGTTGCTTGAGCGTCATCATCGTTGTGTACTCCCTGGCTCACCCGGTTCCGGGCCCAACTGGCCCGAACTAGACATCCTACGTCAGGATCCCCCCAAACGGTTCACCTATATGGTGCAAGGGAAACGACTTCCTGACCACTTCAATTGCGGCGAATCAGGCGACTCCAGTGCAGGAAAGGCGGAAAAAACCACAATCTGGGGCTCAAAGTCCCATTTGAAGGCTCATATGGTGTTTTTTGCGCCCCAAGCCGGTCAGCGGATATCCACGCTGCTTTCAACCGCGGCTGGATCCTTGAGCAGGCCGGTGCCGTCGCCATCACGGGTCCATCGATCAATCGATCGAGCCATCCGCCAGCTGGTCACCACATCCGCCGCTGGGAGCCCCCAGAAGAGGTTTGTGAACGTCCTGGGCTGCTCCGAGCTCTGACCGCTTTCGCCCGGCTGACGCCCCACATCAACCGTACGCGTGGTCTGGCCAATCAGCGGCCACCCATTGGGGCCCACGGTGGCGTTCTCTCCCTGGCAGGTCACGTAATCCGCTCCTGAAGCCGCGGCCGCATGGTCCACCTGCAGGCTGTCTGGCTTCATCAGCCAGATGGCGGTTCGCCCGGTTTGTGGATGCCACCAAGCGATGTCTCGTGCCGAATGCCGACCGGGTGCCCTTCCGGCGAGATTGGCCAAGCCGATGGGCCGCCAAGCCGGGTCAGGTGCCATGATCTGGCCGCGTGGATTGGTGAGCCAGTCTGCGTTGAGCAGCCAATGCTCCGAGCTGACTCCCCCACTCATGTCGACGGCCAGATGCCAAGTCGCGCAGATGCCCGTCCGACGATTCCACCAGAGCAGGCGGGTGCCACTGGTGTCTGCACCGACCACGCTCCACTCTGACTCAGCCACCGGCTGCACGATCGTCGATTCCTCGTGCAACCACGAACCGGAATGTGACCAGGGCGCTGTGGCATCGATGCCCCAGATGCTGTTTTCACCCGTGACGGTGTTCCGCCAGAAGACATTGGCACCTGGCGTCCCGGCGTCGAAGTCGACGACCGCACCCACCGTCCAGGAAGGACTCACCGTGGGCAGGAAGCCAAACTGCGAATGAAGCACTTTGGCTTCGTCACCGAGCAGCCATACGGCTGACTGACCTCGCGTGCCGTCATACCAGAACAGATCCGCGACACCATCCTCATTGAAGTCCGCCACGTGTGCCGTCCAGTTCGAACCCATCGTCGCCATCTGGCCGCGGAACTGCACCTCACCTGTTCCCGCGTCTCCGAGGCGGCAGCGAATCACCGCCGACTGCCCGCCACCCGGCGAAGGATCGAGCCGAGGTGGACGCTGCCAGATGCCTGAGTCGCCCAGCAGGACGACTTCGGTGATGGTGCCGGTTGCCACCGTCGCCGACGGTGGAGTGGCGCCGAACCCGGTGTCACTCAAGATGGACAGGGTCGCATCCGTGCCGGGCATGAAACCCGCGCCGGCCTGCTCGCCCCGAACGTCGACGTGATTGATCTGCCCCTGCAATTTCAGTTCGAGAATGCCCCGTCCATCACTGCTCGCGGTGGCCGGTGCCTCAAAGGTGGGACCGACATCCCACTGCATGGTGCCGGGCGTCCAAGCGACATGGGTCAATCGACCACGATGATCCGTCAAGGCGAAGGCCGTGGGTTCGATCGGCTCAACCGACTCGAACCGTGTCCCGTAGATCGTGCGTACTGCTGCGAGCACGGTCTCCATTCTCGTTGATTCGGCACCATCCGCCGTGGTCGATCCAGCACGCTCCACACCACCAGTCAGTGCAAGTGGAAGACCGGGAGGGGCCACATTCGGGGTGTAGCCCTCGCCGATCGGGCCACCGGGAATCGGGACGAACACAGACTGTGCCTGCATACCGTGTACACGACCGGGGGCTGCCATGGCAACGGGATCACCTGCAGTCGCGCCGCCGTCCCAGAGGACAAGGGACGCCTCAAGCGGCATCCCGCCGGCCGGTGCATCGGCGTAGAGCACATCGTGCATCGAGTCGTAGCCGACGCCGCCATCGAAATGGGCGAAGACGATCCGAGTTCGTGCATGCCGGTGGGTATCCAGTGGTTTGAATGCGTGGCCATCGGGACCGTAGCTTTCAATGCGGAGGACACCACGGGTCCCATCAACC
>JAKVBV010000075.1 GCA_022446965.1 Phycisphaerales bacterium | reverse complement strand
AAGCGCTCATCGAGGACTGCCGGTTCGTCGGCAATGACGCAGGCGAGTCCGGCAACGTTCTCTTCAACAAGTCCATCTCAGGCGACAACCCGGGTCTGCTGGCCCGGCGGTGTTCCTTCGAGGACAACCAGGGGTACGCCATCGCGCAGATCCAGTTCACGGTCGCGGAGTTTCAGGACTGCACGTTCCGCAACAACACGGCAACGGGCGTGGTGTCCACCTTCGGAACGGGGGGTCTGGTGTCGGTGTCGGAGACGCTCTTCTGCGAGAACGATGGTGGGGCCGACATCAACGGCCCCTGGAACGACGGTGGGGGCAACCGGTTCGAGGACGTGTGTCCGGTCGACTGCCTCGGTGACGTGACCGGCGACGGGTCGGTGAACGTGACCGATCTGCTTGAGGTCATTTCCGGTTGGGGCGATCCCTACGACGTCGGCGATCTGCTTGATGTGATCGCCGGCTGGGCCAGTTGTGACTAGGCGGCCGTCTCATCATCTGAATGCGTGATCAGCACAAATGCGATGCGGCCGAGCAGGATGGTTCCAAGTGTGATCAGAAATACTTTGAACGCCGAGATGCCCGTGATCGTGTGAACAATGGCGGCGCCGGCCATGACGAGGATGAAAAAGAACACCCGGTACAGAATGGTCTTGCGCATGATGACACCTGATGTCCTGGCGGCCTGAGGGGCGATTGCGCCGGCGAGTCGATGGTACCACTCAGCCACTCTGGCGGGCTCAAAACGGCGTTCTGCGGCCTTTAGGGCCGTTTTTTTGATATGTGCGCACGGTCATGCCGGCGGTGTCTTTCTTGGGTGAGAGCACTTGAACCTCATTCACGCAAGGAAAACACAATGAACCATCAGATCACATTACTGAGCGCGCTGCTTGTAGCGTCCTCATCGTTCGCCGCTGCGCAGCCAGCCAAGCCACGTCCAAATATGAAGCCGGCGGCCGATGAATGTCTTGGGCCAGTGGCGCCGGCGGCGCTATCGTGTTGTTCGGACCGCACGCATACTTGCATTGCCCCGCAGGAGCGGCTCATGGCCGAACGTGATGCGCAGCGCAATGCGCAGCGGGCACAGTTTGATTGCAGCACCGGTCCGCAGCAAATGAGTTTCTGGCCGACCGGTGGCCGCTTGTACCGGGATCTCTTCACCACCAACTTCGTCGATCTCGACAGCAACGTGGGTTCTATCTTGTCCTTCGAGTGCAATGCTCGCGCGTATGACGGGCACAAGGGCAACGACACGAGCATCCGTTCCTTCGCCGAGCAGATTGCTGGTGTGCCCGTGTTCGCCGCTCTTGATGGCGTCGTCACCGGCACGCAGGATGGCCAGTACGACCAGCACACCGAATGGGTGACCGGGGCCCAGGCCAACTACGTCGTGCTCGAACACGCCTGTGGGCGCAAGACCTACTACTGGCATCTCCGCAACGGCAGCGTCTGCGTCAATGTCGGTGACATTGTTGCTGCGGGCGAGCAGATCGGCACAATCGGATCGAGCGGCATCAGCAGTTGGCCGCATCTGCATTTCGAAGTCAAGGACAACGGCACACCGATCGAGCCCTATTCTGGCGCCTGCGGCCCCGGCAACAGTGCTTGGGAGGACCAGCCCGGCGTGGTGTACGACACCTATGTCTCCGACGCCGGGTTCTGGTACGAGCCACTTGACTCATACGGTTGGCTGCCGCAGCCGCAGCCACGGACCGGCCATTTCTCGCAGGACGATGACACGCTTCGTCTCTGGATGCTGGTGCACAACGTGCAGCCCGGCAGCACTCGCCAGTGGGAGTTCCTCGACGCTTCCGGCACCGTGATCAGTTCAGCCGGACCGTTCAACTACACCAACACGTCCGAGCTGCGCAAGGGGCAGGGGCGCTACTACTTCAGTCTCGCAAGTCACATCCCCAACTGGGGGAGTGTCACCGGCACCTGGTTCTTGCGACTCCGCATCAACGGTCAGATCATGTTCACGATGCCCTTCGATGTGGTGGAAGACCGCAACGACATCGGCAACCGACCGCCTCGACCCATCGGCGCAAGCCTGCAGCCGGAGCAGCCCGAGGCCGACGACGTGATCATCGCCAGCGTCCACACGGATCTGATCAACGACGACGAGGACTACGACATGGTCAAGTACCGCTACATGTGGTACGTCAACGGCGCCCTCGTCCGTGACGTCATGTCAGCTGGACAGTCCGATGTCTTGGCTCGTGATGAAGCCGGTTCCGGCGACGAGGTCACCTGTTGCATCATGCCCAACGACGGGCAGGACTACGGGGATCCGGTCTGCAGTGACGTGTTGGTGAAGGTCACCGGCGACATCAACGGCGACCAGTGGGTGGACATCACCGATCTGCTGTTGATCATCAGCGACTGGGGTCCCTGCGACGGGCCGTTTGAGCCCTGTCATCCCGACCTCAACCGCGATGGCCTCGTCAACATCTCCGATCTGCTGATCGTGTTGGGGTCCTGGTCTCGCTGAACTGCGACCAACGCCA
>JAKVBV010000074.1 GCA_022446965.1 Phycisphaerales bacterium | reverse complement strand
CCCGCTTGCCTGAAGTGCCGGATGATGCGCTGCAGGCCTTGTCGGCACGTCTGCAGCAATCAGCGGAGGCACTGCAAAAACACACACCCCGCATGGCGCGACGCTTGCAACAAGACGCGATCGACCGCATCGACGCCCTGATTCGCCAGGCACAACGTGATCAGAGCAACAGTCCTCAGCCACAGAGCGCCGACCAACAGCAATCCAATCCCACACAACCACCACAGCCAGGTGATGGCGCACAACAGACGGCGCAAGCAACAGGCGCACAAGCAGGAGATGGTGCCGGACATGCCCAGGAGGCCCAACTTGGCGGCCGCATGGCGCACGACGGCACGATCTGGGGCACATTGCCTCCACGCCTTCGGGCTTTGTTGGAACAAGGGCGGCGCGAGCATACGGCCCCGCTGTATCAGAACATCACCGAGCGGTACTTCCGTTCATTGCTCAAGGTGGATCGATGATCTTTCCGAGCATGTGTGTCGTGACACTGATGGTGGCGCCACTGGCCACGCCTGTGCCTGTCCCCTTGCCAGGCGTGTCACCACTGACGCCACCACCCACGGAGGAACCGGCAGATCCTGTTGCACCGGTGGACCACCTTCGTCCAGCGATCGACCGCGGCCTTGCCGCCTTGGCCTTGATGCAAGTGGACGACGGCAGCTTTGGCGTGGGCCGATACGACCACCATGCAGGAGTATCTGCCTTGGCAGCGTTGGCCTTCATGGCCGATGGCAACCTCCCCGACCGTGGGCGATATGCCCCGCAGATTCGCCGCGCCATCGATTTCTTGTTGTCCCACGTGCAACCCTCAGGTCTGCTCGCGGCCGACACCACACACGGCCCCATGTACGGGCATGGGTTCGGCACGTTGTTGTTGGCGGAGATTTACGGCAGCAGTCATCGGGATGAAGACGTGCATGCGGCGCTGGTGCGAGCCGTCGACCTGATCGTGCGTACACAGAACAAAGAAGGTGGTTGGCGGTATCAGCCTGTGCCTGCCGACGCTGATGTATCAGTGACCATCTGTCAGGTCATGGCTTTGCGAAGTGCGCGGCACGCCGGCATCGCCGTGCCGGTGGAGACGATCGATCGCGCCGTGGCATACGTTCGGCAGTGCCAGAATCCCGACGGTGGCTTTCGATACATGTTGCGTGATGGTCCAGCAGCCTGGCCGCGAACAGCGGCCGGTGTGGCGACCTTGTACTACGCGGGCATCTATGAAGATGAGGCGATCGAACGTGGCTTGAACTGGCTCACAAAGAACGCAGATCCCACATCCAGCTCGGCACGGCAGAGCCATTGGTACTACGGCCACTACTACGGCGTGCAGGCGATGCATCAAGCTGGAGGCGCGCGGTGGAGCCACTGGTGGTCGGGAACACGCTCGACACTGTTGGCACGGCAATCGACAGATGGCGCATGGATCGATCCCCATGTGGGCCCTGCCTACGGCACGGCGATGGCCCTGATCACATTGCAGCTTCCTGAGGGGCTGCTGCCTATTCTGCAGCGATGATCAGCCTGCTGCTAGCCACAACCTGCGCGTCCCCCCTGCTGTTGCTGGGGCCACCTGAACCCATCAAGGTGACTTCGGTGGCGCAGGCCGACGCAACCACCGTGCTCTTTCTTGACGCCGCACAAGGCGCCTGGCAATCACTGACTCCCGAGACGGCGATGCTGTTGGTGTCCACATCACAATCACCCGCACCGCAGGGTGCGTGTGTGCACTTGACCAGTGGCGAAGTGCTGCCTGGCCGGGTGGAAGAGAGTGCCGCCGAAGACACGTTGCAATGGCGTCATCCTTGGTTGGGTGTGCTGGTGATCAACCTCGATCACGTGGCGGCAATTGGCCCACAGTGCGTTCCACAATCATCTCCCGATGACATCCTCGAGTTGCACGACGGTGATCGTCTGCAGGGGTTCTGTGTGTCGATCGGTCCATCCTTGGTGTTTGAAACACAGGGGGCGGGTGGGGATGTGCGTGTGCACACGGTGCCGATGCCCTCGATCAAGCAACTGCATCTTGCCGGCGCGGTGCAGGGTCCACCGGTCGGTTGCAGTGCGTTCACCGATGGCACGGTCGTGCGACTGGACAACCTGCACATCGACGCCGATGGTCTGTTGCAGCATGCACCATGGCGTGACGCCAAACAGTCGGGCGTCGGGGCGACAGTGGCCACACCACTGGCCATCGCTTTAGGCGACGCCTGTGTGCCCCTGGGCGAACTCTCAGTTCGTGCTCTGGACGCCACCACATTGCCCGCAACGATGGGTGCGGGCGTGGCAGGCCCGCTGGATTTGCGACCGCTTCGTCTTCAGGGCGAGGGCCGCTGGGCGATCGCATTGCCTTCGGGGATGACGCGTTTCAATGCCACCGTTGACGTGCCGCTGCATCTGCGACATCTGGCAGGCGGCACACTCCTGGTGCTGGTGGACGGTCAACCGCGCCAGCTCATCGATCTGGATTCGCACACGACCGAGTCCATCAGCGTGCCGATCGACGGGGCCAAACAGTTGTCGTTTGAACGCACACTGGGGACGCATGGTGAGGTTGGCGCCACAGTGGACCTGCGGCACGGCGTTCTCACAGGAAC
>JAKVBV010000073.1 GCA_022446965.1 Phycisphaerales bacterium | reverse complement strand
GAATAACCACAATGGCTCCTGGAGCCAGCAGGCCAAGCTCACCGCCGAGAATGCCGCGGCGTACGATGAGTTCGGCTTCAGCGTCTCGCTTGATGGCGACCATGCGGTGGTGGGAGCCAGTTACGAAGACGACAACGGCATGAATTCGGGCAGTGCCTACATCTTCGTGAACAACCACAATGGCTCCTGGAGCCAGCAGGCCAAGCTCACCGCCGAGAATGCCGCGGCGTCCGATGAGTTCGGCTCCAGCGTCTCGCTTGATGGCGACCATGCGGTGGTGGGAGCCGTTGGCGACGACGGCTATTCAGGCAGTGCCTACATCTTCGTGAACAACCACAATGGCTCCTGGAGCCAGCAGGCAAGGCTCACCGCCTCTGATGCCGCGGCGTACGATGAGTTCGGCTTCAGCGTCTCGCTTGATGGCGACCATGCGGTGGTGGGGGCCCATAGCAACGACGCGGGCAGTGCCTACATCTTCGTGAATAACCACAATGGCTCCTGGAGCCAGCAGGCCAAGCTCACCGCCGAGGATGGTGTGGCGGCGGATCGGTTCGGCAAGAGCGTCTCGCTTGATGGCGATCATGTGGTGGTGGGCGCGCACCGAGAAGACGATAACGGCAGCAATTCGGGAAGTACCTACATCTTCGTGAACAACCACAACGGCTCATGGAGTCAGCAGGCCAAGCTCACCGCCGATGATGCCGCGGCGAACGATTGGTTCGGCTACAGCGTCTCGATCGATGGCGACCATGCGGTGGTAGGGGCCAATGGCAACGACGGCAACAGCAGTGATTCGGGCAGTGCGTACTTCTACCGGATCGCCCTGACCGATACCGATGGCGATGGTGAAGTCGACGATTGTGATGATGATGACGATGGCGATGGTGTCAATGACGACGTCGACGCCTTCCCGCTGGATGACACCGAATGGGCCGACAGCGATGGTGATGGCATCGGGGACAACGCCGATCAGTATCCAGATGATTCGAACAACGACGGCATCACGGATTACTGCGATGCGGACTTGCCGCTGGTCATTGCGGATACCGAGTTCAAGCAGCTTGCTTCAAATACCGAGGCGGACGACTACTTCGGCGAGAGCGTCTCGATCGCTGGCGACCATGCGCTGGTGGGGGCCAAGGGGGACGACTACAACGGCAGCTATACGGGCAGTGCCTATATCTTCGTGAACAATGACAACGGCACCTGGAGCCAGCAGGCCAGGCTCACCGCCAATGATGCCGCGGCGTGGGACTACTTCGGCTCCAGCGTCTCGCTTGATGGCGACCATGCGGTGGTGGGGGCGATCACCTACAACGACGCGGGCTATGCCTACATCTTCGTGAACAACAACGGCACCTGGAGCCAGCAGGCCAAGCTCACCGCCGATGATGGCGCAGGGGGCGATTACTTCGGCAGCAGCGTCTCGCTTGATGGCGACCATGCGGTAGTGGGAGCCGTTGGCGACGGCGGCTATACAGGCAGTGCCTACATCTTCGTGAAGAATGACAATGGCTCCTGGAGCCAGCAGGCCAAACTCAACGCCGATGATGCTGCGGCGTGGGACTACTTCGGCTCCAGCGTCTCGCTTGATGGCGACCATGCGGTGGTGGGTGCCCCTCGCAACGACGACTGGGGCACTGATTCTGGCAGTGCGTACCTCTTCGTGAAGAATGACAATGGCTCCTGGAGCCAGCAGGCAAAGCTCACCGCTGAGAATGGCGCGGAGTACGATCGGTTCGGCTACAGCGTCTCGCTTGATGGCGACCATGCGGTGGTGGGAGCCGTTGGCGACTGGGGCACTGATTCTGGCAGTGCGTACCTCTTCGTGAAGAATGACAATGGCTCCTGGAGCCAGCAGGCCAAGCTCACCGCCGAGGATGGCGCGGTGAACGACGTGTTCGGCTCCAGCGTCTCGATCGCTGGCGACTATGCGGTGGTGGGTGCCGCTCGCAACGACGACAACGGCACTGATTCGGGCAGTGCCTACATCTTCGTGAACAACAACGGCACCTGGAGCCAGCAGGACAAGCTCACCGCCTTGGATGCCGCGGCGGACGATCAGTTCGGCTTGAGCGTCTCGATTGCTGGTGACCATGCGGTGGTGGGTGCCTGGAAAGACGACGACAACGGCAGTGATTCGGGCAGTGCGTACTTCTACCGGATCGCCCGGACCGATACCGATGGCGATGGTGAAATCGACGATTGTGACATGGACGACGACAACGACGGCTACAACGATGACGTCGATGCCTTCCCGCTGGACAATACCGAATGGGCCGACAGCGATGGTGACGGCATCGGCGACAACGCCGATATCTATCCCGATGACTTCAACAACGACGGCATCACGGATTACTGTGATGCGGACGTCCCGCTGGTCATTGCGGATACTGAATTGAAGCAGCTTGCTTCAGATGCCGAGGCGGGAGACTTCTTCGGCTTCAGCGTCTCGCTGGATGGCGACCATGCGGTGGTGGGAGCCCATTACGAAGACGACAACGGCAGTAATTCTGGCAGTGCGTACCTCTTCGTGAACAACCACAATGGCTCCTGGAGCCAGCAGGCAAAGCTCACCGCCGTTGATGCCGCGGAGAACGATCAGTTCGGCTCCAGTGTCTCGCTTGATGGCGACCATGCGGTGGTGGGTGCCCCTCGCAACGACGACAACGGCAGTGATTCGGGCAGTGTGTACATCTTCGTGAATAACCACAATGGCTCCTGGAGCCAGCAGGCCAAGCTCACCGCCGAGAATGCCGCGGCGTACGATGAGTTCGGCT
>JAKVBV010000072.1 GCA_022446965.1 Phycisphaerales bacterium | reverse complement strand
TGCTCATCTTGCATTCTCCACGCGACGCCGTTAAAGGAACGGCGGCGTTAGCGACTTCCATTGGGCTGGCGTGCGTCATCGTGAGCGACTCCGCGCATGCATCGTTATTGCGCGCATGACCGATGACCGTCGTTGTGCGGTGAAGACCCACGGTTGCAACACGTGCTGCACTGCGATGATCGGTCGGCCAGGTCGGCTGCGTCTGCGTGCATTTTCACACCGCGTCGCGCGCACCATGGATGCAGACCATGGCGCCGCCGCGCGCACGTCCCGCGCCCATTGGTTGAGTGGCCCGTTGTACCGATGATACTCGACCCAGCATGGCGAATCATCGGCGTACCAGAGCCGTTCATCCAAGGCCCACTGTCGCGCCATTGCGGCGGCCCGACGTCCGCCCCGCACCAGGGCTTGCCGACACACGCCTACGCGCATAGCGGGGTGGCCCCTCAACTGGCGCACCGTGTAATAAGCCATCGCTGCTACGTGCAGGTTGGATGATGTGGCGATGAGATGGCACATGACGATGCTGATGATGGTGATGATGATGATGATGATGATGTTTCTTTTGTGGACATCGCAGCCGATTGATATGCACGCGTGCATAGCTGTGGATATGTACAGCACGTTGTCAAACGCAAGCGTTGTCACGCTGTCAACTGTCCGATGGCCGATGTCCCCCAGCTCGTCCCGCGGCGCAGGCGTCCGAACTGACGGGGACCCATTACCATGAATGCAATACGATCCGCAATACGCGACGGTAGACGATGTGCGTCGAGGCATTCATGGATCACAGCGTATTTGCGTTCCGCGACGTACTGACGCAATGTTGTTAGTACATGTAATTGAAACCAGCTGCGGTTGCAGTCCAGCGTGCAATGGATGCCGTTGTCAAACCCAACCCGCACAAGTCCTGTCCACGATTTCGGAAGGGCCCACAGCTCTTCGTGATCGCGGGTGATGGTCCAACATTGTCCTCGACGCCCCTGACGCTGACGGGCTGATGCTGCTAGCGCTCCTAGCACAGCTGCTTCGCGCGCTGTGAGAGGCGATGCCCGAAAGGCGATTGGCCGAATGCCCATGTAGTCGCACCATCCTTGTGAAACCCATGTTGTTTCGGGCGGCTCTCGATGATCGTCTGCCGCTGCGGCTGAAGCATGCGATGATCGATCGGGTGGTGGCTCGCGATGTTCAACCGCCATTGCCATGAGCCATGGTGCTCTTGCATGCGATGGTCGTGGACGCGGTTCTGCAGGGGGAGCAGAATGCGCGCGTCGGTGTGCAACGGACGAGCGTTCATGCAACCCGATACCAGCGTGGCTGTAAGGCTGGATCGAAGTGCCATGTCGAGGGCTCGTAGCATTGTCTGTGTAGTCGGTTGCAACGCCTGCACCTAAAGGACCAATAGCGCCACCACATCTGCAACTCTGCGTGCGGCCGTCGGCACCAGCCGAACCATTGCCACTTGGTGCGAAGCCACCTGACATGTTCTGGAGCGCACCCGCCAAGTCCAAGATAATTGCACCAGGGTGGAGGTAAAGGCGGCGCAGGCGCGAGCCGCGGCACAGGCAGAATACCTGGCGGTAGCGGCGGCGCTGCTTTCTTAGGCGGGGTGGGTGTCACGAAAGGCGGCGGGGCGTGCTTAGGCACGGGGCCTGGCACGATATGCGGCGGCGGCGCTTTAAACGGCAGCTCGGGGTGCCCGTCTGTTCGAAATAGCCATGGGGTTGGGGTCTCACCTGTGCCCATGATGGGGAGATCGCTTGAGCCGTGCGTGCGACGCATGCATGGGATGATGCAACGTGCCGACCCGACAATCAGAATTATGCACAGCGTACAGCATAAAACGTGCGGTGTCCGTGCGTGTGGTGTCGGTGCGCGGATCCAGATCAATATGTGCGGTGTCGGCGGTGTTATTGTGTTTGGCGGTGACGGTGATGTCGGTCGACGCGGTGGTGATACATGACGATGGCTGGTGTACACGCGTGTGCAATGTTGTTTTCGTGCGTACGCGCACGTCGTGTGTCGTCCCACACACGATGCCCCACCATGCTGAGTTGCATACCAGCGGTACATCGATGATCGAGCCGCATCTTCGATGTCAAATGTGGTCCGCATCGCGGCGCGATGGGCGAACAACGATGGCCGTGGCCAAGCGGCCCTACTCGATACCTTCGAAATGCGGGTCCTTGGCAAACGCGATCACGGCGGCCCACGTGCGCACGGGATCCGTGCGCCAACCAAAATACCTCTTCGTGTACGGCCAGGCTGGCTTCACTACCCACCGTCCTTGCGCTGCCTCGTTGTGGATGATCACAGTGCAGAAGTGGATGGGAGGGTGCCACGCAGTGCCAGGGAACGGTGGATCGATCCGCGAGTCGACGGGGAATGCATGTGACTTCCGTGTGCGGTAGTCTGCTGGGTCCAGCGAGTGTTCACGCGGGCGTTTCGCATGATGCTGTGCGCATGGCGGGGCGCAATCGGCGACCGTCCGTGCCATGACACTGACGCCGTCCGCAGACGATGCGTGTGCAGCAGTTGCAGCTGCACGAGTGTCGGTTCGGTCTTCGTGTTTCACGTGGCATGCAGGCCAGTCCGCCGTCATAGCAAGGTCATCCGCCAACGTCGCCGCCGAGCTCGTACCCGACGCGCGGTCGGGCGGCGTGCGCTGGAGGTCATCATCGGTGCGCGCAGCGGGCGGTGAAGGCACCGTGCAGTTCGGGGAATTGCGATCACGTATCGCGATGATCGAATCGCGAGCCCAGGTTGGGGTTGACCAACTGCCATTCAACTGGGTATCGCGAAGGATCTCCGACTCTCGACGAGCTGCGTCAGACTGACGCATGTGCAACGGGGGGCGTGGTTCGGGCTCGGGTTCGGGTGTGGTGCGTGCGCCCGTGGCCACGTCACTCTGCACGGAGCCCGTGGGTGGCGCGCACCCGTCGATGGTCGTCGGTAGCGGAACGATGTCAAACGGTGATCCTTGACCCCGACATGGCATGACTTGAACAAACTTCTCCATGTGGAATGTGTTCAGCGGAC
>JAKVBV010000071.1 GCA_022446965.1 Phycisphaerales bacterium | reverse complement strand
CCGCTGATCACGGCCAGCAGGTCATCGACGTCGGTGTCGCCATCGCCGTCAAGATCCCACGGGCAGGTGGATTCACATTCGTCCGGAATGCCATTGCCGTCGGCATCGGTGCTGTTGCCCGAAGCGATGTCACAGGTGTCGGATGTGCCATTGCCGTTGCAATCGGCCCAATCACCAAGCGAGAAGGTCTGCACCGACGACACCTGGAACGTGTTCCCGAGGACATTGCGTCCCTGGAAGAGCGCACCGAGTGTGACTTCGCTGTCCAAACCGAAGGCGGTCAGTCGCGCCACGAGCACACCGAAGCCGCTGTTGCAGTCGTCGGTCGACACCTGAATGGCGGTGCCCTGTGCATCGGTGGGCAACACGTACCACGTCCCGTCATCGACGGCGAGCGATCCACCATTCTCGAAGTTCCCAAAGTCGATACCCACTGAACCGAGGTTGTTGTCATCGAACGGGTCACCACTCTGATCGAGGGCGCCGATCGTGACTCGGCTGTCGTAGACAAGATCCGGGAAGGCTGTGTACAGCGCGGGGTTGATGGTCATCGACGTCGCGCCACCGAACTGATGCTGCCAGAAACCCAGCGTCGACGTCACAGTCTTGAGCTGCGCGGTCGTGCCGGCCACGGCATCGATGCGTTCACCCGCACCAAGATCGGCGTAGATGTCCACGGTCCACGTGTCCTGGCCGCCGCCATCCACCAGATTCACCCCGACAACTCGTGCCTTGATGCCGCTGAAGTCGTTGGCGAGACAGCCGTCGCCGTCGCAATCGGTGTCCGGACCCAGCCAGACGCCGCCGCACAGAGCTTCGGTGGTCAAGGTGCAGTCCGTTCCAGTGCAGCAGGCCCCCACGGTGCAGTCGACGGCATCGCAGGGGAATCCGTCGCCGTAGTAGGTGCCGTCGAGGAGGTCGCACTGCGATTCGGTCAGATTGTTGCAGTTGCCCGACTGCGTGCAGCAGGCACCCGAACTCAGATCACACTCGATATCGCCACAGTTGGTGTCTGCTCCCTGGAACGCGCCGCCTGTAGCCGCACACTCCACTTCGTACCGCTCGATGCAGGTGGTCGCATAGCAACAGGCACCGTAGAAACCACCGATTTCCAGACACCCTTCGTTGGCGTCACGGAATCCTGAGATGGTGTTCACCGAGGCATCGGTGAACTGGTTGCCGCAGGTGAGGCTCGGGTTCATGGTCCAGCCCGGGCATGTGCAGTGGCCAGAGTTCCAATTGTGCCCCATCTCATGTGCTGACAGATCGGTTGCACAGCCGAATGAGCCACAGCAACTGGACTGCACCACGCCATATTCGTAACTCGAGCACAGCCCGCCGAGGTAGGCCAGACCAATCGTGCTGCCGGTGTTCTCACCGGTGAACAGGTGCACGATGTCGCGGTCGATGCCCGGATGGTTGCCACTGTTCCAGTCGGCCCGCAGGGCCTCGAGCAGGGTTTCGATGACGTTCGTGCCGTAGGGCTGAGCGCCTAATGAGGTGCGCACCACGATCGCCTGGATCTCGTGGGTCACTTCAATCTGGGATTCGTATTGGCTGTTCACCGCGTTGATGACGGCGTTCACCCGGTTCTCCACGGCACTCACGCTGTTGTTGTAGAGGTCGTAGAAGGCGTAGTCAACATCCACCGCCATGTCGGCGACGAGCAGGTAGTTGCCGCGATCGCCGGAACGCGTGGCAGCATCGTCCTGATTGCTGTGTTCGAAGACACGCCATAGCTCGTTGGTGCCGCACTCGGCATCCGGCGAAATGATGTCGGCGCCCGAGTACACGGCGTAGTGTTCGAAACGGGCGCTGCGAGCGCGATCGATCAGCGGTTCGACGAACCACACGGTGCCATCCCCATCGCGAAACTGCACACGGAAGCCGTCGTGCTCCATCGCCATCGCAGCGGTCGACTCGGGATCGTCGGCATCAATGCCACGCCAGGTGTTCAGTGGGCTCGGGTCATGCTGCACGAAGGCGCCGCCCTCAACCTGCACGAGCACCTGATAGCCCTCGCCTCGATTGCTGTGGGGATGAAAGACCCACCGGCGATCCTGACCCTGGAAGACCACAT
The DNA here is from genome assembly GCA_022446965.1 of Phycisphaerales bacterium. Taxonomy (GTDB): domain Bacteria; phylum Planctomycetota; class Phycisphaerae; order Phycisphaerales; family SM1A02; genus JABAAC01. Next base: position 1,035 of record JAKVBV010000071.1, on the reverse strand, counting down.
CCAATTGGAATCCACCGTCTCCCAACGGATCCAGATGCAGTCGCTGCACCGCACAGTCGCGAAGATCCAACGCATGGCAGGCATCCTCCACGGACGGCGAAGCCGCCGGGCCGGTGACCGAGGCTGAAGCGATAGAGACCGTCGCCGAAATGGCCAGCGAACCGAGGATCGAAATCTTCACCATGAACTCTCCTTGCAGTGGGCGCACAACGCCAGCGACGCTGCCCCGCACGCAGGCCCATAGTGGGCCCCACAGATGCCCCTTGGCAAGGAAAACCACCGATGATTGACCGAGAAAGGCCGCATTTTGGCTGCCCGCAGGGAACAACGTGACAGTCTTGCCGTACCGTAGATCGACCACTTGAGCCGGCCCGACATGGTGCTACACTCAGGTTCAACAGCTGTTGGGTGGGTAACCGCCGAGCAATCGGCCCAGAGAGTGATGCCGCGCCGTGCAGCGTGGTATCGGAGACAGGAGCACTCCAACGATGGCACGCTTGTCGTACACCGTCACTGGTGGCCTTGGCATGTACACCGGTACATGCATCGCCGCCGCCTTCGCCTTTGCGTCATTCACCCAATCTGCCGCCGCTGAAGTGGGCGATTCGATCGTCCCCGATGCAGCCGCGTTGTCTCATGAACACCTTCCAAATGCGGTTTTCATGCGATTCAAGCAAGACACCCCCATGGCTGCCCGAGCCAACGTGCTCGATGCCGTCCGCGGCACGGTGACCGAGGAATACTGGCTGGTGCCTCGCCTCGTGCGTGTCGACACCGGCGTGAGCGTGGCCCAGGCCCTGCAGACGCTCGGCCAACGCGGCGATGTGCTTGAGTACATCGAACCCGTCTACATCGTGCACACGATGGAGACCGTCCCCAACGACCCCATGTACAACCAGCTCTGGGGAATGGAGATGATCAACGCGCCACTTGGCTGGGACGACCACGTCGGCGATCAGGAATTCGCAATCGCGATCATCGACACCGGATTCAACTACAACCACCAAGACCTGGCTGCCAATGCATGGACCAACC
>JAKVBV010000070.1 GCA_022446965.1 Phycisphaerales bacterium | reverse complement strand
GTGAGCAAAAAAAACAATTATCGGGTGGACATGTTATCACCGTATAGTTGTATGTATGCATGCATATGTATATATCCACCTCTTATGTTATACGGGCAACACATGCCGCGGTTTTACGTGGGTGGGCATGCGATCATCGTGTAGTTGTATGTATGTATGTATGTATGTATGTGTAGATGTGTATCCCCTATTATGGTATGCGGACAACACATACTGAGGTTTGACGTATTGTGCGCATGTTGCGATCATTGCGATCATTGCGTGTTTGTTGCGATCATCGCGTTTTGTGTGATAGTTGTACCGATGTGGTACGTATTGTGTGTATGTTGCGATCATCGTTCTCAGTGCGTATTTGGTGCGATCATCGAGTCATCGTCCTGCCAATATACATACGTGCACGCAGCCCATATCATAGCTCTCCATGCCAGCGCCTTCGACCATCGATCCCCGCGGCATGGCGCAAGGCTGTCCTATGTCGATCATCGTGCTTGGCCGCACCAACAGCTGGTATCATGAGTTGTTGAGAACGGAGCGCGTGCGTGCTCGGGACCAGTGCATCGAGGTACCCTACAAGAGGGAATGGCATGGCCTACCAACAGAGGCGATCATCGCGGACAAGGACTTCCAGAGCACGTGCATCCAACTCTTCGATGACATGATGTTCGCGGCTCGCCGCAACCTTCTCACGGGTGGTGGGAGGGGCAGCTTTTTCATGATCATCGACAAGCAAGCCGAGGGCCAGCACGCCTCGACAGTTCTTTCGCTCATCGTCGAGGTGGTCGTTTCAGTGATGAACATGTCCCACAAGTCGAAGCGTGGCTACTCGCACTGGTGGAACGTGCGCTGCACTATACCCGATCATCGCATTGCGGCGAACAAAGAATCGTTGGAGTTCCACTTCAAGCACGGGCAGACCTGGGCCTATGCGGAGGCGTGGACCCAGCTGACCGACGACGTGTTGGTCGGCCAGGCGGAGTCGCTCTCGAGCAGAGAGGGCCAGGCCCACTACGAGAACATCGTGGACCACATCAAGGAGGGCACGCGACGGATTCGTGATGAGGTGGCTCGCGAGCTCGACCGCCGAGCGGCCGACGCCGAAGCTAGTCGATCATCGCATGCTGCTGGTCGGTCATCGCGTGGTGCTGAATCATCGCGTGCTGCTGATCCTGGAACTGATGGGAGCCGCAAGCGGCGGCGCGTGGCAGACGACCACAGTGGCGATCATCGTTCATCGGCGCGCGAGCCACGGGCATCGGCCGACGTGTCACGGCCACCGCGCGACGCGCCACGGGCATCGGCGCGCGAGCACGAGCATCGGCGGAGGTCGCGATCGCCACGCTCATCGGCACGGTCATCGACACAGCCACGGGCGACACGCGTCATGCAGCAAACGAGCAAGGCGCCGCCAGCACGTCGGCCGCCGATGCCAGAGGCCAAAGCGGCGCCGCCAGCACGTCGGCCTCCATGTGCACCTCCCGCGGCCGATCAGCAATCGTCCGCGTCCTATTCTTATGATTCAGAGGAAGAGGACGCCGCGGATGAGCAAAGGGCCAATGAGGCCGCGCAGCCCGCGCCGAAGCCGCCGCAGGCCGAGGGGCACGAGTTGCCACCGCCGCCGCCGCCGCCGTGTAAGCACGACAAGCCCGCGCCCACCGTGCACTTGGTCCCTGCAGCTGCAGGGGGCGCCGACGCTGCTGCAGGCATAGTCGGCGGTGCGGTCATCGATGAATGGGCGAAGACGGGAACTTGGCGGACTTTCGCGAGAGACGCTCTCTTCAAGGGCTGGCTGCATGTCTTTGAGGGTTGGGGCGTCGACGTGGCCGCCCAGCAGTCGTTGTTCTGTCTCGCGCAGCACAGCCAGCAAGGCTATCAAGAGGCCAACGACGTGGTCGGCAAGGCGATCCTCCGCAGAAAAAAGGAAGGCCCAGGCTCCATCAACAACATCTCGGGATGGTTGACGAGGTCCTGCAATGATGCACGGAGGTGCATGCACTACCAGGATTGGAATCATTCAATGCACTGGGGTCAGTGGCGCAGGGATGGGCAGTACCACCAATATTGTCAACAAGAACGTGCATCATGGAACATCGGCGACCATCGGAGCGACCATTGGAGCGACCATCGGAGCTTTCAAGGCGACGGAGGCGGTGCGAGCGGCGGTAAGGGGCACCACGGCGGTCATCCTACAGATCACGAGCAGCGACGCGGAGACGGAGATGTGGGCCGAGATACTGGTGGCGATCATCGTGTTGATGACGGTACTCCAGACAGGCGCCAGCGGGATCATCACGGCTCGGAGGAGTCGGACTGTGGCGATCATCGGGACCGCAGGTGATAGGATGCGATCATCGTGCAATGCGATCATCGTGTGATACAACGACTGTCATGCAGTCATCGTAGGGGAAAATGCACCACACGCGTACATGCGCACACGTATGTCGATGATCGTGACGATGATTATATCACAGACGCGCATCGGCCCGACAGCCGCGCACATCGATCGATAAGTGTGCACAGGTTTAGTTTCGTACAGTAACTGTGCGGCGCGCACAGTTACTGTGTACAGTGCACAGTAACGACCAGCCAGTTACTGTGTACTGTACACAGTCACTGTGCGCGCCGCACAGTTACTCTACGGAACTGCATGTGCACACACACTTTTATAAGGATATATGACGACGGGCGAATTGTCTGTCGGCCCTTCCCTGGGCCACGTCCTCTCTTCTCTCGTCTTTGTTTGTGTCGTCTGTCTGGCCTCCCCCCTGGGCCGCGTCGTCGTTTCGGTCTCTCTCCGTCGTCGTCGCGGGTCGTCTTCCTGCCTGCCTGCCCTTCCTTCGGTATCTATAGGGGTCGGGGGGGCGACTGCGGGTGAGCTATCGACAGACACGCTAATCACACGACATCGAACACATTGTGTCTGTCCAACGCAACGATCACCGATCTCATAAGGGCATGCGCATATCAATCATCACCGTCATATCGTTATCGCTCGACGCACTTGTACTGATCATAATTCGGCCGCCACACACGCTATGGAGCTCATCATGGACGCGTCATGTGCTACGGTCGATGACGACGACGACGACGCTATCATGCGTATACTGTGTGCATTGGCGCGTCATATCCACCCCATACGTACAGTGCTTCTAACAACGAATGTGTTCAGCAGCATGTTTGCACCAC
>JAKVBV010000007.1 GCA_022446965.1 Phycisphaerales bacterium | reverse complement strand
GTGGGCGGCTCCTGCATGAACGAACAAAAGTCGAAGAGACTCAACGCCGACGGCGAGTAGCCTTCTTCTTGGCCTTCTTGCGAGTGGCCTTCTTGCGAGTGGCCTTCTTGCGGGTGGCCTTCTTGCGAGTGGCCTTCTTCTTGGCCTTCTTGCGAGTGGCCTTCTTCTTGGCCTTCTTGCGAGTGGCCTTCTTGCGAGTGGTTTTGCGGGCGGCCTTCTTGCGAGTCGCCTTCTTGCGAGTGGTTTTACGGGCGGCCTTTTTGCGGGTCGCCTTCTTTCTAGTTGCTTTCTTCTTGGCCATGATCATTGACCTCCATGTGGTCTCGCCAGGCCCCGATCAACTGCGGGGAGCCTCGGGCGCACGAATACCCGACGATAGACCTGTCTCGAGAGTTGTAGCGGGTATCGGACTGTTCCGCACGATTCCTTTGAAACTTTTGAGGCAATGTTGAAACGGCAAACTATGCTCCCCCTCACTCATGAACGACGCGCACGCGCCTCAACTTCACCAAATGCAGAACGGAATCACGCTCTGTATCCATCGCATTGATGGTGTTGCATCCGTTGCAACACACATGCTGCTTCCAGCTGGATGTGCTCATGACAGTGATGCGCAAGATGGCATCGCACCCATGCTTGCCGAGTATGCACTACGAGGCACGGCACACCTTTCAAGCCGCGCATTGAGCGATGCACTTGATTGCAGTGGTATTCATCGAGGTGTCAGCGCAGGCACGCAACATCTTCATTTGCATGGCACGACAACTGCAGCCCGGGCCCATGCAACCATTGATCACTTTGCCTGCATCGTGCAATCGCCTCGCATGGATCAGGTCGATCTGGAGCCCATTCGCAGCTTGTGCCAGCAATCATTGGCCTCGCTTGAAGACGATCCGCAAGAAGAAGCGCTCCTGCACGTACTGCATCAGCATCGACCTCGACCACTGCATCGCACCGGGCTCGGCACACCAGAGGCGCTGGCCACACTGTCGATTGACACCCTCAGAGCGGCATGGAAAGACCGCATGCAGCCCCGAGGGGCCGTGATCGCCATTGCCGGCCACATTGATCCGGACGACATCATCCAGCATGTCGAGCAGCAGTTTGGCGATTGGACAGGGCCGCCTGGGGCGCCGATGTCACTTGAGCCAGGCCCATGTGGACGGACCTACATCGAACGGCCATCACAACAGGTGCATCTTGCGTTGGCGATCAACGCACCAACTGCAGCAGATGACGCCTACGAAGCGACACGACTGGCGGTCTGGGTGCTTGGAGGCGGCAGCAGTTCACGGCTCTTTCTCGATGTGCGACAACGCCGCGGGTTGTGTTACGGCATCGGCGCGCGATGGGGCGGTGGCACGCATGATGGGTTCATTCAGATCACGACCGGGACCACACCCGACCGCGTGCGTGAAACGCTCGACACGACACTCAACACGTTGGTCTCGACTGCAACCGACATCACGCTCGAGGAGATTGATCGCGCCAAGCTGCAGTTTCGGAGCGGCATGGTGCGATCGGGTGAATCAACGCGTGCACGGGCCGCAGCGATGGCCCGCGATGCAATCGTGCTTGGACGTGTGCGCAGCTTGCCCGAACGCATCGCCGCAATGGAAGTACTTGAGCCTGAAGCCGTGATGGCCGCCGCCGCACCTTGGGCTGATGCCACCCCCACAATCGTTGGCGTGGGGCCTGCTGATGCGTGCCCGTGGGCGTAGTCGTAGCGACGCGTACAGATCGCTACCATGCACGTTCCATGGCATTGCAGACCACCATTCTTGCCCCTGGCACCTCGGTGCGCGTCACACAGCAGACGCCCTTGCGTGACACCACATGGGCCGAGCCCATCGAAGGCACCGTGGTGCGTTATCGCCAGGCAGAAACCGGATCGTGGTTCGCCCATGCACGCAATGATCGCCTCTGGCTGGATCGACTTGAAGTGCAGCTGGCGGACGGTGAATTGACGGTGCTGAACCTCGATCAGTACAGCGTGATCGAAACCCTCAGTTGAGCGGTTCGTCCAGGCTCCGCCGCCCCACCATCTTCATGCCCTCTGGCGTGACCAATGCTGCCCGTATGCGAGCGTGCGGTGGTACCGCATCGGCAGGCACGGTGAGCGGCAGGTGATAGGCGCTGGTCACCGGATCAAACGGGACGGTCTCGCCCGGCGGCCCGTGTTCCAACTGCGCCGTCCAGGTGGCATGACGCATGTCGCCCTGCCCACTGCTGTCGAGCGTGATTGACAACGTGCCCAAGCCTCGAGCAGGGCAACCATCCTTGTCCTGAAGCTGCACCCACACTTCCAACGTGGCCTCATCGCCATGGTGTGTGATGTGGGTCAGGGGGTGCACCCGCAGCGACCGCGGCGTGAAGGGCCATGTGCTCCCTTGACTCCAGGTCAAAGATCCAGATGTGGAGCATCCGCCCAAAAGAAGAACTAGGGCCAGCGCAGGCCCCAGTGCCAAGCGGAGATGGGAAATCAGCATTCCAGTTCGCGGGCCAACTGCCGCGATGCGTGCTTGATTCGATCATCGGTGAGGTAGTCGCCACTGGAAATGCGCTCTCGCACGGCCTTAACCAGCGACCAGCGCACATCATCAGCCTCTTCCAAGCCACGCCGCCACCGGGCGAAATCAGCGGCTGAGGGCGGATCCAATGTGGCTGGATCCGCGCCCACAACGCGGCCAGCATGCACCCTGTGACGTGGTGCGGTGGCCTCCTGATGACTGGCCAGTGACTGGCCCGATACCAATGCGATGTCCGACATCGACAAGCACTCCACTGCCGTCCGTACCATGTGGACGGCAGATACCCTTCCCAACAACAACTGTCATGTCCTCGTACGGGCCCTTCCCTGGACCTCGGAACGCGCCGGCCCACGGCCGACAGAACAACCATCGGCCGTTCGGGTTCAATGCCTTCAACTTTCCTCGCCTTTGCCTTCGTCGCCAAACATCGGACCCTGTTCAACTTGCGCCACCCTCTAAGAATTCCGTTCACCCCTGCTTCTCTGGCCTTGCTGGGTCTGTGCACGGTGCTGTCTGCCTGTGCTCCAGAGGCCTCAGGGCGGGATCGAATCGAGCCTTCCACCGGGCTTGGCCTAGATGTCACACTGCCCAGCGACCCAGGCCAGACTGATGTTGACCTCGGTGACGATTGGGCCGCCATCGAAGCTCGCCTCAACGGCCAACGTGCCACTGGCCAAGGCGGCCACCGACCTGGGCACACGGCCGGACGACAACCCACCATTCGCCGAGCCACACCTGGTGTGGCCATCGCGCTGGCCACGTTCACGGGCGAAGGCCATGAACGCATGGCCGCCGAGACATTGGCCAGCCTCGCCCCCCGAGCGCCCGAGTTCGCTGGTGACATGGCAGTGCACACCGATGAACGCGGATCAATGGTGGTGTATGGCCACTATGCCTCATTTGACGACCAATCGCTCAAGGCGGATCTCCGACGCATCAAGGCCTTCACCGTGGACGGCAAGCGTGTGTTTGGCCTGGTGCTCCCGGCAGAGGTGCGTCTCCCACTGGTGCTGGACGACCTACATCCGCTGGATCTCCATCGCATCCGGCTGCTGTATCCCGATGTCCGTGTGATGTACACGCTTCAGGTGGCTTGGTGGGGGCCCACGGTCAGCGGCTTCGTCCCTGATGACAACCTTGGCAAGGCCCTGCAGATGGCCCAGCAGCTTCGCCAGCAGGGGCATGAGGCCTATTTCCTGCAGGAACCGCATCGCAATCGTGCGAGCGTGTGCGTGGGCATCTTTGACCACACGGCCAAGGATGGTTCTTCGGAGTTGGAATCCGGTGAAGTCATGCAGGTGCGCCAGAGATTTCCGGCCCTGCAGATCAATGGCACCCGTGCACTGGCACCCGTCGATCCCAATCGACCCGGTGGCCACACCAAGCCGGTCCCCCCGGTCCTGATCGACGTGCCTCGTCCCTGACAGGGGTGCTCAGGTGCTGGCCGGATGCCAGATGGTCTTGTGATCCACGACCAGATCCAGCATCCACGGCGACGACACTACTGCGTCCTTGACCCAGTCATCTCCCGCGAACTTCACACAGTGCACTGGACGCAGCACGCTGTCCGCAGCAGCCCGCCGCAGGTCAGCACGTTGCCCCTTGCTCAGACCTGCCCCCAGCACGGCACGCACATCGCCATGCGCGCCGAGATGTTCGAGCAGTTCATCGACGTCTCCGGTGAGCAGATTGACGGCACCGGCAGGCATGTCCGACACGGCGAGCATTTCGCCAAGCGTGATGGCCTGGAGTGCGGCCTCTCGAGGCACGATGGCCACGACCGCATTGCCCGGCACGAGGGTCAGACCCACCATCGAAATCAGTCCCAGCAACCTGGGCTGGGCAGGTGTGACCACACCGATCACACCACGAGCCTGTGGCACCGTGTGATTGTGATACGGACCGGTCACGGGATTGCGGCACCCCAGGAGTTGGTCGAGTTTGTCGCACCAGCCCGCCAGCGACACCATTCGATCCACCGACGCAGCGACTTCCTTGCGGGCAGCGGCGGCGGTCGACCCAGTTCGCTGCAGATCTCCGGCGAGATCTTCGCTGCGACTCTCGATCATCTCCGCGAAGCGATAGAGCACCTGCCCTCGCAGGTAGGCCGTCGAACCGCTCCACTTGGGCAGGCCCTTCGCTCGGGCGGCTTCGATCGCATCACGGGTGTCCTTGCGTGACGCCTGCGCCATCCGGGCGTACACCCGGCCCTTGGCATCTTCGATCGTGAACGTACGGCCCGATTCACTTCGAGGCGATGCGCCACCGATGTACAGCTTGCCAGTCTTGACGACGTCGATCCGATCTGCACCGCTCATGATCGTGCCTCCGCAAGCTGCACATACGCACGCAAGCCATGTCGTCCGCCTTCGCGGCCAAAGCCCGACGCTTTGGTGCCGCCGAAGGGGCTCGACGCATCGAACATGTTGTAGGTGTTGCACCACACCACGCCTGCCTCCAGACGAGCGGCAATGTCGAAGATCTTGGCGCCCTTGTCGGTCCACACGCCTGCAGCGAGGCCGTAGGGCGTGCTGTTGGCTCGGCGAATGGCCTCTTCCGGTGTGCGAAACGTCATCACCGACAACACCGGGCCGAAGATCTCCTCACGAGCGATGGTGTGGCTGGGCTCCACGCCGGTGAAGAAACAGGGGCGGTGCCAATTGCCTCGCGATGGCAGAGGGTCGTCGTTGATCTCGTGCAGCACGGCGCCTTGGTCGCGTCCACAGCTCACAAGACCCTCGATGCGCTCCAGCTGCTCGGCACTGTTGATCGCACCCACATCGGTGTTCTTGTCCAGTGGGTCGCCCACACGAAGGCGTGCCATTCGCTCACGCAATGCGGCGATGAACTCCTCGGCAATGCACTCTTCCACATAGAGACGGCTGCCTGCACAGCACACATGACCCTGATTGAACCAGATCCCGCTGACCACACCTTCGATGGCCTGATCGAGCGAAGCATCGGCGAACACGATGTTCGGACTCTTGCCGCCCAGCTCCAGCGTCAGTGGGATGTCGCGAGCGGCGAGCGAATGCATGATGTGCCGGCCGACGTCGGTCGACCCTGTAAAGGCGATCTTCTTCATGCCCGGGTGATTCACCACCGCGGCCCCGGTGTTGCCCGCACCGGTCACGATGTTCACCACACCGTCGGGCAGTTCGATTTCCTGCATGATCCGAGCCAGATGCAACGCCGTCAGCGGCGTGGTCTCGGCTGGTTTGAGGACGACGGTGTTGCCGCAGGCCAATGCCGGGGCGATCTTCCATGCGGCCATGAGCAGCGGGAAGTTCCACGGAATGATCTGCCCGCACACACCCAATGGTTTGGGCGTGGCACCGGCGAAGGCGAACTGCAGTTTGTCCGCCCATCCGGCGTGATAGAAGAAGTGCTGCGCCGCCAACGGCAGGTCGACGTCGCGTGATTCTCGGATTGGCTTGCCGCCATCCATGGTCTCGAGCACGGCCAGTTCGCGACTGCACTCCTGCAGTCTGCGGGCGAGGCGAAACAGGTACTTGGCCCGTTCGCTCGGCTTGAGCCGCGACCAGCGTGCACCTGCGGCCTTGGCCGCCTGGACGGCACGGTCCACGTCACGCTCGTCACCCTGGGCAACCTCGGCCAGCTTGCGGCCGGTGGCGGGATCAGTGGTGACGAACGATGCGTTCGATGCCGGCTCAACGAACTCGCCGTTGATGAACAGGCCATACGAGGCATCGATCTGCGGCCGCAGCCGCTCCGGGGCGGTGGCGTACTCCAATCGCGTTCCCTCTGCTGCAGTCATGTCAATGCGACCTCGTCCATGCCGGTGTATCGACCATGTTCCATCTTGAGAAGCTGTCGGATCAAGTCATCGAGCAGACTCGATGCCCCGATGCGGAACAGCGTGGGTGTGAGCCACTGTGGCCCGAGTGTTTCCTGCACCATCACCAGCATGTGCAATGCTTGCTTGGCGGTGCGAATTCCACCGGCAGGCTTGATGCCCAAACGTACACCCGTCGCCCGCGCGTGCGCTCGGGCCGCTTCGAGCAGTACAAGCACCGAAACAGGCGTGGCTGCCGGCGACACCTTGCCGGTGGACGTCTTCAAGAAGACGTCGCCGTGATTGATCTCATCATCATCTGCGACCGCTTCCAACACCAGATCACAGGCACGACGGATGTTGTCCGCCGTCTCCAGCTCACCTGTTTCAAGGATCACCTTCACATGCGCCGCGCCTGCGGCCGCCCGCACCATGCGGATCTCCTCAACGACATCGGTGTGGCGCCCACTGAGGAACAACCCGCGGCTGATGACCATGTCAATTTCATCGGCACCTGCAGCAACGGCGGCTTCGGTCTCGCGTAATCGCAGATCCAGCCCACTTTGCCCACTGGGGAAGGCCGTGGCCACCGAGGCCACCTTCACCGGTGAATCTCGCAGCGCCGCCCAGGCCACAGGAACCAGCCTCGGGTACACGCAGGCTGCGGCCACCATCGGCACGGGCTGAGCCAGTGGCTCGGGGCATGGGTACAGGGCTTTGGCGCACAGCGCCTTCACGCGACCTGGCGTATCGGCGCCTTCAAGTGTGGTCAGGTCCAACATGCTGACCGCCATCCGCAAGCCCTGCGCCTTGGCGGTGGTCTTGATCGACCGCTTGGCCAGTTCAGCGGCCCTGCGGGCCAGCATGACGGTGTCTACTGGTGGCGACATGCCTCGAGTCTAGGGGCTCGTGCGAGGCGTGCTGAACAAGGCCGCCATCGGGCCGCCGTCGAGCAGCACTGGGTGGGTGCCCTGCTCATCCCGCTGTACGCCGTACACCAGCATGGTGCCGGAGCGATGATCAATGAGATACAGCAGCTCTCGGCCGCCTGATGCCCTGGGATCATTGCTTTGCGCGGTGAGCATGGTGAAGCCACCATCGGCTGCCACCTGCCCGGCGTGCACCTGAATCTGCTGGGCCGGCGTGAGCAACCCCAGCGCCAGAAGGCCAACGCCCACCCACGCTGCACAGGTCAGCCAGCGGGTCATCGTTGCTGCCTCATGTGCTGCAGATCACGCTGCACACTGCGTGTTCCAAAGCCACGCACACCCTTGGCACCTGAATCCCAACCGGCCACGGTGAGTTCTTCCGCTCGCGTGTCGAGAATCCATAACAGCTGATCATCGCCCAGGCCACTGGCGCCGGAGACGACCAGATAGTCGCCGCGGTCTTCGCTCATGGCGGCGTGCACCACACTGTCTTGACGCACTGCCAGCACGACCAACAAGAGTGCCGCCACGGTCAGTGGCAGCACCAGGCGATCGAATCGAGCAGCTGGCCGCTTCACTCGGTCATGGCCCGCTTGGAGCCCATCAAGCTCAGTGCGATCACCGCGGCCGCCAGCACCGCGGAGAGCAGCATGCCCCAGATGGGGTGCAGCGCGCCGATGGGCACATCAGGGGCGGAGTAGCCGGGGGTGACCCGATCGAGCATGAAGTCGACGGAGGGGGTGGCCAAAATGGTGTTCAGAAGCAGCATCCCGATGATGATAGTGAACGCCGTGCGTCGGAGCGAGACTCAGTGCTCGCGAACATCAGCCGCGGAGGAGGCACCGAGTGCCTCAACCAGCCGTTTGGTCGCGTCAGACCTGTTCAAGGTGTAAAGATGCAGGCCGTCCACGCCTTGATCGAGTAGGGCATTGCATTGCTCGACGGCCCACTGCACACCCACCTGCTCCACTGCGGCGGCATCATCCTGCCAACGGTGAATGCGACGCAGCAATGTGGCCGGGAATGTGGTGCCCGCCGCAAGATCCGCCATGCGGCGAAGCGTGCTCAGGCTGGTGACAGGCATGATGCCGGCGATCTTGGGCACCGTGACGCCCGCGAGCTCGCACCGAGCACACCAATCCCAGAATCGATCATTGTCGAAGAACATCTGCGTGGTGATCCAATCCACGCCGACATCAACCTTCTCCTTGAGATGGTCCATGTGTCGTAGTTGATTGGGGGTCTCGGGGTGTCCCTCAGGGAATCCCGCCACACCAATGCCGAAGCCGCGGGTGTCTTGGTGGCGGCCCGACGCATTGAATTCGACGATCGCCCGCACCAGATCCACGGCATGTGGAAAGGCCTCTTCATCAGCCGACCAGTCGCTGCCGTCACTTGGCGGGTCGCCACGCAAGGCCAGCACGTTGTTGACGCCATGCTCGGCGTATCGCGCAAGAATCGACTGCACTTCTTCGGCGCTCTGTCGAATGCAGGTGAGATGCGGCACTGGATCCAGCCGCCCACCAGCCTTCAGACGCAACACAAGATCGTTGGTCCGGTCTCGGGTGGACCCACCGGCGCCATAAGTGACCGACACAAAGCTCGGTGCCAGCGTGGCGAAGTCGTCCAAACGCGACTCCAACGCGGCCACGGCCTCGTCGGAATGGGGCGGAAAGAACTCGAAACTGATCGAGGTCGCATCGCGATCGAGAATGTCCCGAATGTGCATGTCGGGACAGTAGCCGCTGTGTCCCGAGCAGTACAGTGCCCGAGCCTAAAGGACCAACCGCCATGTCCTCCCGTGACTCCATTCCCCGCCCGACGGTACGCCGCCTCAGCTTGTATCTCCGAGAGGCGGAGTCGCTGCTGCAGGCCGGCCACCGCACGGTGTCGTCTTCTGGCCTGGCCACGTCATTGGCGGTCACCGACGCACAAGTGCGACGCGATCTGGGCCATCTGGGCCAGAAGGGCCGCGCCGGAATCGGCTATCGACTTGCTCCATTGATCACCCGGCTCCGCCGTGCATTGGCGGTTGACCGCAGCCGCAACGTGTTGATCGTGGGTGCCGGGCGCATCGGCCGGGCGCTCATGGCCTATCCACGCTTTGATCAACGCGGCTTTCGCATCGTGGCCGTGGTCGACGCCGATACATCACTGGTCGGGCGGGCCATTGACGGCCATGTCGTGCAGAGCGTGGATCAGATCGAGACGATCGTGGTAGATGGTGACATCGAAATCGGCATTGTCGCAGTGCCAGAAGCCGACGCCAGGGCGGTGGCCCAACGGCTGGCGGCCTGTGGCATCAGTGGCCTGCTGAATTTTGCGCCGTGTCGATTGAACGTCGATGTGCCCGTGATCGATGTGGATCTCTCCAGTTCCCTCGAAGAGCTCGCGTGGGCCATGGCGGAACCGGGCTGATGGACGGCGTGCTCAGGACGCGCCGGCTGCTTCGGCATTGACCTGTTCAGGACTTGGTTCACCAAAGATCCCGCTACCCACACGCACCACATTGGCGCCGCACTCGACGGCAATCTCGTAGTCCTGCGACATGCCCATGGAGAGAATGTCGAATCGCTCGAGACCGCTTGCCCGCTGCACGTCGTCGAACAACTCTCTGGCTCGTGTGAAGACGGCACGGAGTGTGTCCTTGTCTTCGTCGGTGCCTTCAACCTGTGGTCCCATGCACATCAATCCTCGAACACGGACATCAGGCATGGTGGTCATCTGATCGACAAGGTGCTGCGCCGCCGCGGGGGCCACGCCGTACTTGTCCTTCTCGCCTGAGATGTTCACCTGCACCAGGACTTCCGACGGAGGCCGGTCTTCTTGACCACAGTCCTGGATCTCCTCGGCAAGGCGGAGTGAATCCACCGAGTGCAACAACCGACACAAGGGCAGCACTCGCCGCACCTTGTTGCGTTGCAGGTGTCCGATGAAGTGCCATCGAATGCGATCAGCCACGGCATCGGCGTCGCCCAGTTCACGAAGGCGATCGAGATACTCCTGGACCTGCGCGGAAATCTGGAGCAGATGCTGCATGCGGCTTTCGCCGAAGTCGCGGTGGCCACGCTCGATCAGCTCTCGCACCTGCGCCAGAGACGCATACTTGGTGACCGCGATCAGATGCACTTCATCTGGATCACGTCCTGCTCGCGAGGCGGCATCGGCGATGCGCTGCTGCACGGAGGTGTAACGCTCGACAAGATCGGTGCACGGTCTGGAGTCTGTCATCACAGGCGAGGATACCAAGCCCGAACAGCCCTCCGTCGACCGTGGATGAGTCGTGGTCAATTCGCAGTGATGGTTGCCACGGTGGTTGCCGAAGCGCCTTCGCCGAGCAACGCATTGGCCACGAACGTCCGGCTGGCCTGCACCTCAGACGGCGTCAGTCCAGCCCGCTCCAGATGTGCCCACGTGCTGTCGAGGCCGGCATGAATGCGATCGAGCAGTTCAGCATCCGGATCGGACATGCTGGTGATGGTCGCCCGTGCGTCGTCGGCCCAGGTGGATGACCACTGTCCAACGGCCTTGGCCACTTCGCTGCGATGCAAACGGTGTCGCGTGACGATCACTCGCCCGACCTGGGCCGGACCGGGGCCCTGCACCAGGTCCACCGTGATTTCGCCCGGGCGTGACCGACGATGGGCGTCGGTGCGAGTGTCATCCATGGCGGTCATCTGAATGCCCAGATCCGACAGCACCTGCTCGGTGAGCGGATCGTCGTTGCCCGCCGTCAGATCGATGTCCGGATCGGCATCGGCACTCTGGCTCTCCGCGGCGATCAAGGTTGGATCATCGGCTGGCTGGTTCAACCAGCGCATCAGCAGATCGGTCACGCCGTCGGCACCGATACGTTGCAGGTCAAGCATGGTGAAGTCTGGCGAATTGCCGATCATGTCGTCAGGCACACCCGCAACCGAACCAAGAGCGCCGAACAGGGGATCGTCTCCGGCTGTGCTGTCGTAGGTCAGGCTGTCGGCCTGCACGACAAGGTCGCCACCGGCCACGATCGACGTTTGACTGGATGCCGTCACTGTGCCGTCGGCCAGCACGACATCGACCGGCATGCGATCCCACACGTGCAGCTGATCGGCC
Source organism: Phycisphaerales bacterium (assembly GCA_022446965.1). Taxonomy (GTDB): domain Bacteria; phylum Planctomycetota; class Phycisphaerae; order Phycisphaerales; family SM1A02; genus JABAAC01. The sequence goes on along the minus strand of JAKVBV010000007.1, from coordinate 65,720 downwards.
GTCAGCGTGACATCCCCCGCGGTCGTGATATCCGTCACCTGCATCGAGCCACCAGCAGTCAGCGACAGATCGCCCAACTGCGCCATGCCATGGCCGGCGCCGATGATGAGATCACCGCCGGCATCGAGCGTGAGTGTGTCGCTGAAGCCGGAGATCGAGGCGACCATGGGATCGCTCGAAACCGCCGTGGCGTTCTGCATCGCCATGTGCCCGCTCGTTCGCACATGCGTGACGTCGAAGTTCGTTCCGGCCACATCGCCGCCGATGCGGATGCCTGAAGCAGCATCGGCCGTCAGCGAAGCCAGTGCCGCGTCGCCACCGAGGTCACCGGCAAAGTACAGCGTGCCAGCCTGCGCCTGCAGCGTCAGATCATGTCCGCCATCCACTGTGGCGAGCAGCCGCAGATCGCCCTGCTGCGCCGTGATGGAGAGATCGCCGTCATGCAACTGCATGTCAGCGAGCGTCAAACTGCCGTCTACGGCATTGCCATGCACTGTGAGTTGCCCGGCGCTGTGCAGCGTGGAGGTGGACATCACGATCATGTCCGGAGCAGCAATTGTGAGGGCATCGGTGCCCGGCGCCAACTGTTGTGTGGCGGTGATGGTGGCGCCATCCAGTGCGAGCGTGCCGCCCGCGGCGATGTCCACACTTTGGCCCGTGACCGCATCAAAGATCCTCAGGTCGTCATCGGCGTGCAACTGCACTGCCGCACCATCGCCTCGTGTGCCTTCAGCCGTGATCGACGCCTCGATGTTGATGTCCTGCGCTGCGGCGATCGTCACCACGCCGGACGACTGCACGTCACCCTGCACCACCACGGCCCCGTTGTCGGAGTGCATGGTGATGTCACCGCTTGTGGTGGTCATGGATACACCGCTGACCACGCCCTGCGTACCCGACAGCGATATGTCGCCACCGGCCTGGAGGGCGTCATCCGACCAAAGCACACCGTCGGTTGCCGCCAGTGCGAGATCACCCTCCGCCGTCAATGCCAGATCGTTGTCGATCGTGCCGCCAGTGAAGGACAGATCGCCGTCCACATGCATGATGGCCTTGTTCGACAATGTGCCGCCGGCCGTAGCGCTGAGTGATGCGATGCCATCAACCTGCAGGCCTTCGCCAAAGGTGATGTCGGCGCCAGCCTCCACGAGGAGATCACCGTCCATGGTGACGAATAGATCGGCACCGTCGAGCGACCCCAGCGTCACGTCTCGCAGCGCACGGATAGCACGGTCGCCGGCGCTCAAGCGCATCGAGCCGACCGATTGCAGTTGTAGTGAACCGATCTCGGCGCCAACGGTGCCCAGATCGCCGGTGATGTCGAGCAATCCACGAGCGTCGATGGTCAGATCGCCTCTCCAGGCGCCGCCGGCGGTGACATCACCGTCGATGGCAAGGCCCGACACGCCATCTCGCTGCCCAGCGACCAACTCGAGGCTGGTGTTGTCCATGTGCACGTTGCCGTACAGATTGAGTTCACCGCCTGCCCACAGCGCGGTCGTGCCAGATGGGTCAGCAAAGGTGATCGTGCCCGCGGTGAACGATGCGTCCTCGAACAGTCGCGACGACCCACCTGCCACGGGCAGTGCCCCGATGCTGGTTTCAAACGTCAGGTCGCCGTCGGCCCACACGTCGAGATTGCCATCCAGCAGACCGAGCGTCTGTGTGAGCTGAGCGCCGATGAAGTTGTCGCCGCTGGGGGCCGCCGTGAGATCCGTGAAGTTTGCATCGCCCACGCTGCCGTCGGCCGTGATGCGAAGATCGCCAGCGGTCTCAAGGAGCAACTCGCCCGCCTGACCGTTGACGGCGTCGGTTCGTGTACGGCTGTTGTATTGCAGCCCTTGGCCGATCACCTCCACGGTGCCGCCATTGCCGCCCGAGAGACCGCCCAAGGCTGTGACTGCGGCGGTGGACGCACCCACCACCGTGCCGTCGGTCGCCTCAATAAAGATCGATCCACCATCGTGGTCGCCGTGACCGGCACCAACGGAAAGGCCCGCGGCGCCCGTGTGCCCTGCGGCTTCGTCGTTCCACCCGACCAGTTCGTCGCCTGCGAGCATCACGGTGTGATATCCCCGCAGGGCGATGTCTCCACCGCCACCCGACCATCCACCCTGAGCGTGCAGGTCGCTGCCGACCACGACACTCGGGCCAGTGATCGTGACATCACCGCCACCGTCATTGGACGACACATCGATGAGGCCCGCATGGGCCACGTGGGCGTTTCCGCCGGCCACGTATTGGTCTGTTCGGATGGCACCGTCGAGCGCGATGATGTCCACATCGCCGCCAGCGGAGTGGATCTCGCCATCGTGTTCGATGGCCAAGCCGTCCCAAGGCAGCATGGCGCCGAGCATGTCGCCCGAAGCGAGCAACACCTGCCCGCCTTGTCCGGTTTCAAGCCGACCGTGATTGGTGACAAAGGCCTGGCCTTGCATCGAAGCTATCGAGGCTTCGTTCGGCGTGGCGGAATCCAGCGCGGTGGTGTCCACCTCAAGCGAGATCCGTGTTTCCAGGTCGATGAGCCTGATCGTGCTGCCCGACGCCATCGCGATGATGTTGGCGGAGACAAGGCCGGTGTTCGTCACGTGCTGGCCCAGGAACACGGCGCGATCAGCCATGCCTATGGACGAGGCCATGGTGCCACCGAAGAACACGTCCCCGGTGAGCGTGAACTCGTGATTGCCTGAGAGGAAGGCGTCGTTATCTATGGATCCTGCCGCAGCGATGATGCCGCCCACATCAATGACCGAGTTCTGCCCGAACAGCACCCCAGCAGGATTCACGAACCACACTTCGCCGCCGGGCGCATTGATCGCGCCATCAATGATCCAGCTGTTCGAGGGCGCACCGGTGTTGATCGTGTTGAGCACGGTGAAGTCGGTGCCGTTGAAGGTGACCGATTCACCTGCAGCGAGATCAAAGTCGTCCCACCCGATGATGAACTGATCACCGAAAAGATCGATCCAGGTGTCTGAGCCGTAGGTGATCGTGCCCACGCCGTGAATGAACACGCCATTTTCAGGCGTGGCCGTGACGGCGCACGTGAACATTGCCGCAGCAAGGGCGGCCAATGGACCTCTGGCGATGGCGAGCGAAGCGCGGTGCTGACGCATCGAGGGACCTCTCCTGTACCCACAGTGGTCGCGTGGGCGATGTGGTGTCACTCAAGAGGGAACGGCTACGAGCGACCCTAGAATCTAGCCCGAACCACGACTCTGTCATGCAGTCTTCAGAAGTAAATCGTGAATGACCCGTAGAGCCTGTTTTTCCCGGACTCATACAGCAGCGTTCTGGAGCCACCGGGCCCGGGCCCCCAGGCATCGCGAAGGGCAAAGCCCCAGTCGATCCGAGCTCTGATGTTCTGCTTGAGCACGAATTCGAGGCCCACGCCCGCGGAGACCAGCGTATTGTCCAGCTCGAACACCTGATTGCCGGTCTGGAAGAGCCAGGTCGCGTCGACGAAAGCCAGTGGCACGAGATCCCAGTCCGGTCGGCCGTACACGAACTGCCGCGACGCACGGAAGGGTTCGCCGAAGAGCTCGCCCGGTTCGGGATCCGGGGCAAAGGTGCGGGGCCAGTGAAATCGGTACTCACCTGTGACCTGTACGGCGCTGTCGGCGGCGACCAGAGACACGGGATAGCCGCGGTTGGATGTCGGCCCGCCGGCCACCTGTTGAAACTGCGGAAGCAGCCGGTTGCCCATGGCCCACTGCCCGCCGAGCCGCACCTGCAATTCGTGCGCGAGTGTGGAACTCTCCGGCGAAGACGGGTCTCGCCAATCATCGCCGTGAATGAGTGGCTCAAGAAAGGTGCTCGCGAACACCGACCAGTTCACCTTGGCCCATTGGTCATCCGCGTTGAACCGGCCGAGGCCATCCACATTGCCCTGATCATTGACCGCCCCTTCAATTCCGATGCTGCCTTGCAGGGCAGAGAACGGCCCGATCTCCTCCAATTGGAGTGATGCGTAGGGGATGACGAAGTCGCCCGACGCCACGATGGGCAGGCCCGGAATGGAGTTGTTCTTGGTGTCGACGTACTGGTACCGCACGCCACCGATGAGGTCGATGAACCGAGCGCCCGATTGATGCACGTTGGCGCGAAGCTCTGCACTGCCTGACCACGACACGCCGCTGAACGCATCGGGCACCACAGTGACACCAAACTGATCGGCGAAGTACTGACTCCACGATCCCGACACGCGCGCCCGCAGTCGTCCGTCCCACCCCACAGGTCGTTCGTAAAAACCATTGACAGCATTCGTGCTGTCGAAGTTCGATGTGGCGTAGAGCAGTTGCAGGATGTCGTCCGAATCCGTGAGCTGCGACGTGAACCAGCCGGCCTGCTGGCGTATCCAACCTTCGCTGGCCGTGCCGTCGTTGCCCATGCGATACCAGAAGGTGGACGGCTTCGACTCACTGATGATGTAATCGAGCGCCACACCACCGGGCTGACTGGCCGCCGCAACAGAGGCTTCCACGGAACGGTTGGGATGCCGAGAGAGGAAGTGCAGATAGTTCTGCAGGTCTTCACCGACGATCAAACCGCCGAGGTGATCTGCGTCTTCACCCACTTGCACTGGGGACTCGTTCTTGATGCGCTCATGTGACGCGTGATTGATCCGCTTCGATTCATCGATGCGGTCACCACTGGCGAGCGTTCGCACCTCGGTCACACGACCCACACGAATGAGCAATCGAAGTTCGGTGGTGTCTGCACGGAGATCCCGGCCAGCTTCAGGCCCGACGGTGACCAGTTGCCGCGGATCAGGGGCCACACTTACACCCTGCAGCCCAAGGGCCAGCAGCCGATCGGCCAAGGTGGTCACGATCGTGAGGATCGCGCTGTCACTGACCTGCTGAACGCCCAGTTCGTTGAATGCGAGCAGGGTCCACTGTGTCGCTGCGTCGGGATCGGTGGCCGCGGACCAGATGCCATCGACCTCCTGCAGCATGAAGGGCATGTCCAGGTAGGTTTCGATCTGCGGAAGGTCTCGATGCGGCGGGGCATACGCCACCGTGAAGGGAGACACCGGGTACGAAAAGGTGTCAGACACCGTGTCTGACTCCGGTTCTGGTGCGGACTCTGGTTCAGGCTCGGGTTCAGGCTCGGGTTCAGGCTCTGGCTCCGGCTCCGGCTCTGGCTCCGGCTCTGGCTCCGGCTCTGGTTCCGGTTCCGTCGCGGGCTCTGGTTCAGGTTCAGGCGCTGGCTCCGGCTCCGCAATGGTGTCTGACACCGTTGCGCCCAACGGCCGCAGCGTCGAGGGCAAGACCAGATTGGGCTGGACATCGGGCAGTGGCACAGCGACCACAAACCACAGGACCCGGTCTGTTCGCACATCACCGTCCACGGCCATCGCCGTGACCGTGGCACCCATCAGCCCCAGATCTGCCACCGCGGTTGTGATCGCCGCGGCGATGGCATCGATCGCCGATGGTTCCAACCGAGTGGCCCCCTGCAAGGACAGCGCCTTGAGATCTGTTCGAATGCCAGGTTCACCCGGAGCTCCAGCAGCCCACCCGTCGGCCGTGCCCTTGAGCACAAAGGGCGCATCCCACGTTGAATCCAACGACGGCAGCCAGGGGGCGTCGATCCCCCATACAACCCGCACATGCTGCACCGGCTCCAGCACGGCCGCCTGCGTAGATGCGACAGCCGCCCCTAGAAACAGCACTACGACACACAACAGACGAACACGGAGCATTGGGACGACGGCACCAAGAGGGTGTGGGAACAAGCCGCAAGCAGCCTCGCCGGGCGGGCACGCCCCGTCAAGGGGCCACCTGCGGACGCATTCAAGCCGTTGCGGGTACAGACATTTCGGACATCCAACTGAAGTGGCTCCCATTTCGACCCGAAATCACCAGCAGTCCACGACTGACCTCTGACTGAAGGACCGATTTAATGCCCCTGAGCCGCCTCTTCGCCACCGCCGTGACCACCGCAACGCTGACCATGCCTGGACTGGCTGGACCAAGTTTCGTGGCCGGAGATGTCTTGGGCATGGAGCTCCATGCAATGGCCGTGCTCACGCTGGCCACGCCCGAAGCGGACGTCCTGTCCATCGAGACACCGACCGTGCTTGCTCAGACTCAGGCCCCGTCCCAATCGCAGACCGTGACCACGCCCACCACCTGGGACGTGTTCGAGCGTGTGCTGTGCTGGTACGAGACGGAATGCCAACCTAATGGCTTCATGATGGCCATCGTGCACTGATCGGCCCCGGCCTACACCCCTGACAAGATCTTCTGCAGTTCCTTCTTCTGGCGGGCCGACTTCGCCTGCGCCAGAAAGTGCTCGATCATCTTCGAGGCGGCCAATGCACCTTGCGTTGAGCGCATGGCCTGCGCGAGCAGCCGCACCCGACCTGCAGACTGTGTCGCATCGATGCACGAGCGAAGCACGTGGATGAGCGTCGCGTCCGCGGTGCCATCGGCCAACTTGGGCGCGCCCACTGCCCACACCAGATCGGCCTGACCGCGAGACAGCGTGCCGATGGTCGTCGCCGCATGCAGCACCATGTTGATCTTGCCATTGAACGCCGCCGTGGCAAGCACCGCCGCAGCACTCTTGGGGCCTGCAGCTGCGTGTCCTTGGGCCACACTGTAGATCTGCATGGCCAGTGTCTGGCGATTGGCCATCACCGCAGCATGAATGCCCTCGGCGAAGACATCATCCGAGGCCGCCACAGCTGCCTGCTTCAATGCGTCCTGCGCAATCTGCAGCATGGATGTGTACTGGGCACCGGGTTCACCCTCGGGCTGGATCTTGCGACGGTTCGACGTCCCGGGCGCCGGCGCCAACATGAGCGGATCTCCGATGGTGTTGATCCGCCACGGATTCGACGCAGCACCACTTGTGCCCGGCCAATACCGACTGGCGATCAGCCAGGGAATGCCCTTGGACACACGCTTAGCTATCAACTCCGGCGGTACGAAAGCCTGCAACATAGGTTCTTGCGATGAGCCGACATCTGCATACGCCCCATTGCCCAACCATCGCCCGCCGACAGTGCGAACGTCATACGGTGCACGCAAGCTCCATGAGTGCAGCATGTAGACAGCAGCGGGTGTTCGACACACGGGGACTTGGGATGCGTCCACATCAATATCGCCGGCAAGTCGGAAGAAATCGGCATTGCCCTTGGACGCCATCATCACCAGGTCGGCATCGAGACCGTCGGTCGCTGCACGAGTGAGTGCGTCCGGCGTCAGTGGATCCGTGATCTGCACGGTGTAGCCCTCGGCCGTGAACACGTCTGCGGCGGCTGCGAGCTTCCAAGTGGTCCACGGCGGCTGGGCTGGATAACTGTCTCCCAACCACACTCGCGTTCGCGGCAAGAACAAACTGCAGTTGGCCTGCCACACGCTCGACTTGGCATCACCAAAGATCCAGCCTGTCCACGCCCAGCGACGTCCGTCTGCATGCCGCCCCACGACATCCGTCACGGCGAGTGCCGGTGGGTTCGAAAGGTTGTCCGAATTCGATCGCTCGCCGCCTTCTACTCGGGCTGCAAGATCCCGGCACAGCGTGACGGTGTCGATGGCGTCACCGAGTCCGTTCCACGATGCACCGGTGGCTTCGCATGCGGCTTCCACCGCATCGCACAACGCACGGCCTTGCGCGGGCGTCAAGCGACCGCCACTTCGGCCGAAGTCTCCGGCCACCCAACCGAGGTGCTGGCCGCGTCCGGCTGCAAGCATCGCGGCGCCACCTCGTGCGCTGTTGCCCGGGTCCGCGAGCACGATGCCCGGAACGGGAACGCCCAACACCTCCGCCGCTGCCTCTGGCACATGACCCACCGGCACATCCCATGCCGCTGCGACAGCAGACTCCACCGCCGCCGCATCGGCAGCCGCAACATGTCGATCGCGTCGCAACACCCGGGCGGGGGCGAATCGACGAATAAACTGCACGTTGCGAGGATCACCCTCGATCAAGATTGGCCAGTGCCCCGCCGGCGACCACTTGCCCAATTCATCGAGCATGGTGGGCATGTCGGGCACCACAACCACCTGATCCACGACAGGGATCTTGGCTCGCATGGCGGCCGAGGCGGTTGTGATGGGCTGAGCCCAGGTCTGCCACTGGGGCGTCTGCAACAGGGCCAAGGTGCAAAGCAAGGACAACATGCCACCTTGGTACCCGCCCGCAGCATGCAGGGCAAGTTGTGCATGCGCCATCAAGGCGAGACAATGGCACGCCATGGCTACCTGTCGCGTCATCTCCATCGGCACCCTCGCTCGCAACCTGCTTTGGAACGAATCCACAGCGGTGCGAACCGCCCACGCCACCACCACCCTCATCGAAGCTGATGATGCGTGCATCATCGTCGACCCGTCGCTGCCGCCTCAGGTGATGGCCGCTCGCCTGCATGAGCGAGCAGGCAAGACGCCCGATGACATCACGCACGTGTTCTGCACGGGATTCAGCGATGACCATGTTGGCGGAATTGCGGCCTTCACGAACGCCCAATGGCTGTGTTCAGAAACAGAACTGGCCAATGCCGCCGACGCCCTCGACGAAGATCTCGGCGCCGCACAAGACCACCCCGAAGACGGTGGGCTCGAATACATGTCCACGCTCAAAGCGATTCACGATCGCATGCGGGTCTGCCCCGATGCCCTCGCCGATGGCGTCGATCTGTTCCCGCTGCCAGGTGTGCGTCCGGGCACCGCGGGGCTGCTGCTGCCTCAGCGTTCACGCACCGTGCTGATTGCGGGCGACGCTGTGGCCACCAGCGACCACTTGTTGGCCGGACAGGTGCTGCCCGAGTGCTTCAATCGCGAGCAGGCCTTGGAGTCGTTCAAGGAAGCGATCGAGATTGCTGATGTGATCGTGCCAGGCCGCGACAACATCGAACTCAACCCACTGCGACACATGCCAGGGTGAACACAATCGGCGACGTGGCCTACGCCGCGTCGCCGATCGAGGGATTCCGGGGCCGGACCGAGGAGGCTGGTCGGGGAGCGCCCGGCAGGGAGTGCGTCGCGAGATGCCGTTCATCGCGACGGGCACACCATTGAATGCGGGCCGCCCTCAGGCAAGCGGTTCTTGCCGTCACAACGGCACACGGCCCATCTGTAGGGACTGGTAGGATCAGGACATGTCAGGCCCCAGCCACATCGCCGTGTATGCCGGCTCATTTGACCCACCCACGCTGGGACATCTGGATGTGATCCAGCGGGCACGCCGCCTGTTCGACGAAATCGTGGTCGGCATCGGCGAGAACCCCGACAAGCAACACATGCTCGATCCCGCGACCCGGCTGACCTTGATGCAGCAGTTGGTTCGAGACATGCTCGAGGCCGATCCGGATGGCGCGCCGGTACGAGTGGAGACGTATGAGGGCCTGACCGTCGATTTCGCCCGATCCATCAATGCCGTCGCCTTGCTGCGCGGCATCCGTAACGTGACCGACCTCGCCAGCGAGTGCCAATTGGCCATCGCCAACCGGCAGGTGGCCAACATCGAAACGACCTTCGTGATCACCGACGAACGCTACGGCTTCACCTCGAGCAGTTTGATCCGCCAGATCGTGGATCTCGGCGGTGATGTGGACAAGCTCACCGACATCGTGCCCCAGCCTGTGCTTGATCAATTGCGGGCGATGCGAACCGCCTGAGAGGACACCCAACCATGAAGTGTCCATTCTGATCGTGTGTGCCATCGCCGCTTCCGTGCTCACTGTCGTCGTAAGCAAGGCGCTGGGTGTTGAAGACCCGGTCATGGGCGGCGGCATGGCTGGTGGTATCGCCGTTGTGGGGATGATGTGTGTCGCGCGTGTACGCAGTCAGCAGACAGACGACCTTGGCGATTGACGCCGCCTGCATCACACGGTTTCTGGCCGCAACCCTGAAGCGCTCAAGATGGCGCGGAAGTTGTCACCAAACACGAAGTTCTCTTCGGGCAGGTCCAGACCGGACATGTTCTGATCGGCGTGGCTGAACATGAGATTCACCTCACCGATGCACTCCCAATCGGATCCATCTTCATTGGACCGCAGATGCACCTGCGCCGCGGTTGCGGCGCCGGCGTCGTCGATGCGATCAAGCGTGGCGGTATACCGCAGCGTGTCGCCGGGCTGGGCATCACGATCAAGCTGCACCTTGGCCACCTTGGCGAGCAACACCTTCTCGGTGAAGGCGTTGACCGCACCGACCATGATGCCACTGGTTTGCGCCACCCCTTCGATGATGAGCGCCGCAGGCATGATGGGTGTGTCGGGAAAGTGGTCGTGCAGGTGCTCTTCGGCCAGCGAGACGTTCTTGAGCGCCACGAGGCGAGCACCGGGGTCGTGCTCAACGATCCGGTCGATCCACATCCATCGCATGACGGGGGCCTTTGATCCTCAGGCGAGATGCCTGATGGTGGTGTTCGCTCAAGCCGCGGCGGCCTGAAGCTTGCGCTCAACAAAGCTGACCAGGGCGCCAACCGTGATCAGGTCGCCCACCTTGCTCACCGAGCCGTCGAAGCCGCTGAAGTCCACGTGCGGCATGCGCTCCGAGAGCATCGCCATGCCTTGGTCCGTGATCGTGCCATCTTGCACCCAGTCGGGGTTGTCCATGATGCCTTCAGGGAACAGCTCGCCCTGATCAATCTTGAACGGGGCCGCTTCCGTGCTGAAGGCCTTCTCCAACTGGAACACGATGTCGAGAAAGTCGATCGACTCTGCGCCCAAGTCGGCGGTCAGGCTGGCGTCGTCGACGATTTCGTCTTCGTCGCATCCCAGTGCGGTTTCCAGCACCTCAGCAACCTTGGCTTTGATCTCATCGTGAGTCATGACGATTCGTGCTCCTCAAGCGCCGGTCTAAGTGCCGGTGCGGATTGGCCGCATTGTAAAGCGGCCGGCGACTGCGGTCTCGCCATCGAGCGAGCCGCCTGAAACTGTTCCTGTGCCCTTGCAGGTGTACACACCATGCTCATCGGGGCCCTTGACCAGCAATACTTCGACCTCGAGCGCCTCTCCAGGCTTCACCATGGCGCCGTACTTGAGCGCCTTCACGCCGCCAAGCACCAACGTGCAGCCGGCCGCAGGGGCCAACATGTGGCGGGCGGCCTGCACCAGGGCCTCTAGCATCATCACCCCGGGAAGGATCGGAAAACCCGGGAAATGGTCAGCCAGATACTCCTCGGCAGCCGTCACCGCCTTGCGGGTACGGATGCTGTCGGGGCCTTGCTCAAGCACAGTGTCAACGAGGTCGTATCGCAAGGGGAGAAGTGTACCGGCGAAGGCCTGTTCAGGGTCGAATCGAGGGCTTCAAGGGGTGGTCGAAACGGTCGAAAACCGCTATCCTGCTCGACCCTGATTCGGCCCGGCATGGGTCGATGTACACCCCCCTTTTGAACTCAGTTTGAGGACCCGCGACATGGCGGCCAACGGCACCATCATTCAAGTCATCGGTTCAACCTTCGACGCCCAGTTTCCCGAGGACGGACTGCCGGACATCTACAACGCAGTGCGTTGCACGATCGGTTCCGGCGACGACGCCTCCACACTCGTGGGCGAAGTGAGCAAGCACCTTGGCGGTGGCCAAGTGCGTTGCGTGGCACTGGGCAGCACCGACGGTCTTTCCCGTGGCAGCGTGTGTGAAGACACCGGCGGTCCCGTGACCGTGCCCGTGGGCGAGAACGTCCTCGGCCGCATCTTCAACCTGCTCGGCGAACCCATCGACGAGCGTGGTGATGTGCAGACCGAACGTCGCCGTCCCATTCACCAGTCGCCCCCGGCCCTTGAGAACCTCAACCCCCGTACCGAAATCCTCGAGACGGGCATCAAGGTGGTCGACCTGCTGTGCCCCTTCGTGCGTGGCGGCAAGATCGGCCTGTTCGGCGGTGCCGGCGTGGGCAAGACCGTGATCATCCAGGAGATGATCGCTCGTGTGGCCCGTGAGTTCGGTGGCTACTCCGTGTTCTGCGGTGTGGGCGAACGAACCCGCGAAGGCAACGATCTGTGGCGTGAAATGCAGGAGGCCGAGTACACCGACGCCGACGGCAACACCGCGCACGTCATTGACAAAGTGGCCATGGTGTTTGGTCAGATGAACGAGCCCCCAGGTGCACGTCTCCGCGTGGCCCTGTCCGGCTTGGCCATGGCCGAAGACTTCCGCGATGAGTCGGGCAAGGAAACCCTGATCTTCGTAGACAATGTGTTCCGCTTCACTCAGGCAGGTTCCGAAGTGTCGGCCCTCCTTGGCCGAATGCCTTCGGCCGTGGGCTACCAGCCCACGCTGTCCACCGAAATGGGTGAACTGCAGGAGCGCATCACGTCCACCAGCCGCGGTGCCATCACCTCGGTGCAGGCCATTTATGTGCCCGCCGACGACCTGACCGACCCCGCACCGGCAACGACCTTTGCCCACTTGGACGCCTTCGTGGTGCTCGAGCGTGGCATTGCCGAAAAGGGCATCTATCCCGCCGTGGACCCGCTGGCCTCCACCAGCCGAATTCTCGACCCCAACATCGTGGGCGAGCATCACTACGCGGTGGCCCGTCGTGTGCAGGAAACCCTGCAGCGGTACAAGGACCTTCAGGACATCATCGCCATCCTCGGTGTTGATGAACTGTCTGAGGACGACAAGCTCGCGGTGAACCGTGCCCGTCGCATGGAACGCTTCCTGAGCCAGCCCTTCTACGTGGCCGAGCAGTTCACCGGGTTCCCCGGCGTGAACACCCCGCTCACGGAGACGATCGACTCATTCGAGCGTCTGTGCAACGGCGAAGGCGACGACCTGCCCGAGTCCGCGTTCATGTACGTCGGCTCGCTCGACGACGCCAAGGCCAAGGCCGAACGCATGGCCGCCGAAGTGGCCTGATCCACGCGATCACATCGGTAGACCTCATCACACCGCCCGTGGCCCTCGCCACGGGCGGTGTTGCATTCCTCCACCTGGGGTCAGACCCCATCGGGCGCGTTCCCCGACCCATCCACCAGACACCCACAACCCACCGCGGGCACACCGCTTCCTTGTAGCCTGCCGGAATGACCACTCGAATCGCTGCCGTTGCCCTGACCGCAAGTGCCCTCCTACTGGCCAGCTGCGCCAACGAATCACCAAATCCCAAGGCGGCTGAAGTGAAGCCCGAACCGGCGCCGACACCGCCGGCGGCCCTGCCAGGCACGGCCACCACCGCGGCTTCGACGACCGTCGCCCCGGGCGTCCACATCTGGGACATCACACCTGGCACCGGTCCGGCCATCGACGGGCTCGCCCGCGATGTCACCATGTCAGTGTCGGGATGGACACAAGACGGCACGCAGTACTTCGGTTCAGCCACCGCGTCCGATGAACTCGTGCTGGGCACGGCCAACACCACGGCCTTCCCCGGGTGGAGCGAAGCCCTTGATGGCATGCAGATCGGCGGCACGCGCAAGATCTGGGCTGCCCCGCCCAAGGACGCCACCAGTTGGCCCGTGGAGGGCTACTCGCCCATCGTGATGGAAGTCACCCTGCACGCCATCAACAGTGCCACTGTTGCTGGCACGCTGCCTGGCGCTGCCACTGCGGGCGCTGCCCCACAGGGTGGCCCGAATGGCCTGCGGTTCTACGACCTCACCACCACCGGCACAGGAACGACGGCAAGTGCTGGCGACACCATCTCGCTGCGATACGAAGCATGGCTCGCTGACGGTACGCCGATTGCCGCTGCACTTGGCGAACCCGTCACGTTCACACTGAACGACACCCTGTCACCGGGCCTCGCTGCAGGCATCGAAGGACTCGCTGCAGGTGCCAAGCGCAAACTCGTGATTCCTGCATCCATCGGCGCCGGGTTCAGTCCCATGGGCGACGTCCCCGCCGGCAGCACCGTGATCATCGATATCGACATCGTCGATGTCACACCCGCCACCACGACCGCACAGGTCGAGTGACGAACACAGTTGCCCTCACATCTCGGATACAGTCTTCGGTCCGGCACCGGCGTTGAAGCGCTTCGCCGACCAAGGAGTTCCTGCACCATGATTCGCCTCGCCTCGATCATTGCCATCACCATTGCCGCCAGCGCCACTGCGGCACCGCCCGTGCCAGCCACCCCGCAGGACATCACCGACCACATGCAAGCTGGCATCGACACGGCCAATGCCAAGATCGCCTTCATCCTGGCCATTCCGGATGGCCATCGCACGTTCGACAACACGGCCGCCGCGATCGACCGTGTGATGGGCGAGTTCGACGCCGACACGAGCATGCTGCAGTTCATGGGCTACGTGCACCCCGATGTGGACATGCGAACCGCCGCACGAGATGCTGAACAACAGTGGTACAACTGGATGGTGGATCTGGGCAAGAACGAACCGCTCTACGCCGCACTGCAGATCGTGGCCCAAGGCGATGGAACCCTGACCAACGCCCAAGCCCGCCTGCTTGAACACATGCTCCGCGACTATCGACGGGCAGGCATGGCGCTGAGCGCCCAAGACCGCGCCGAACTGGCCAACCTAGAACGGCAAATCAACGACACCGCACAGGCCTTCGACACCGCGATCAACGACGACGACACGATCGTTGCCGTGACCCGCGACGAACTTGAGGGCATGCCCGAGGATTGGATTGCCACACTCACCGAGGTGGACGGCCTGTACCTGCTCGGGATGGACTACCCAACCATCGTGCCGATCCTTGACTACAGCCCCAACGCATCGCTCCGGCAGAAGATCTGGATGGCCCGCAAGCGTCGCGCCGGCAAACAGAACGTGCAGGTGCTCGAGCAACTGCTGGCGCTCCGAACCCGACAGGCCGCATTACTTGGCTACGCCCATCCCGCGGACTTCGAGAACGAAGTGCGAATGAGCGGCAGCGCCGACCGCGTGCAGCAGTTCTACGACACGCTTCGCCCCATGCTTCGCGCCAAGGCCCTTCAGGATCATGCGCTGCTCACGCAGGCCAAGCGAGACGACACCGGCGATCCCAATGCCACGCTCAAGCCGTGGGACTTCAGCTACTACCTCGAGCAGGTGAAGAAACGCGACTACAGCGTGGATGGCAATGTGGTCCGTGAGTACTTCCCCATGACCAAGGTGCGTGATGGGTTGTTCGACATCGTGGAGCGGCTCT
This sequence comes from Phycisphaerales bacterium, assembly GCA_022446965.1. Classification (GTDB taxonomy): domain Bacteria; phylum Planctomycetota; class Phycisphaerae; order Phycisphaerales; family SM1A02; genus JABAAC01. Next base: position 50,661 of record JAKVBV010000007.1, on the reverse strand, counting down.
ACGGCGTGACGATGGTGCCCAAGCACGGTGAAGTCGGCACAGACATCTGGCATGAGAGTGTGGAGTGGTTCGACGTTGTCGATGCCGATGGCAACGTGCTCGGCGAATTCTTCATGGACCTCTATCCCCGTGAAGGCAAGTACGGCCATGCCGCCCAATGGGGCCTGGTCCCGCGCGTGCGATTGGGCGAAGACCGCATCCAGAAGCCCGTCGCGGCCTTGGTGTGCAACTTCCCGCCTCCCACCGATGACATGCCAAGTCTGCTGAGCCATGATCAGGTGGAGACGTTCTTCCATGAGTTCGGACATGGTCTGCACACTCTGCTCACCGAAGGCGAAAGCGCCCGCTTCTCCGGCACCGGAGTGGAGCGGGACTTTGTCGAAGCGCCCAGCCAGATGTTCGAAGCGTGGGTGTGGTCGCCAGAAACCCTCCCCCTACTGAGCGGCCACTACGAAACCGGCGAGCCACTGCCGACGGACTTGCTGCAACGCATGGTGGACGCCAAGACGCTGTGCTCCGGCATGCTCAATGAGACGCAAGTGCACTACGGCCTGTCTGATCTCACATTCCATCTCGACCCCGAAGGTGATCTCGACACCACGCAGGTGGGCAAAGACCTGCTCGGCGAAACCACCTTGTTCACACCGGTGGACGAGACGTGGTTCCAAGGCTCATTCGGACACCTGACTGGATACCAGGCTGGCTACTACGGGTACATGTGGTCTCGCGTCTTTGCCGAAGACATGGCCGAGCGCTTCCGTGAATTGGGCATGCTCAGCCCCGAAGCTGGCCAGCATTACCTCTCCACGGTGCTTGGCCAAGGCGGCACCAAGAGCGCCGACGACATGCTCCGCGACTACCTCGGCCGTGAGCCGAAGATGGATGCGTTCATCAGGAGCCTTGGCTTGGACTCGGCAGAGCACTGATCCTCAGATCCACTTCTTCCATCTGAAGACGCTGAGCATCGAACCGCCGATCAACACGCAGCCGAGTATGAACCAGGCAAACGCGCCGGCATTTTGCTGGCCGGGCAACGAGCCCGTGAAGTTCATTCCGAAGATGCCCGTGAGGAAGCTCAGCGGAATGAAGATCGTCGCAATGATGGTGAGCACCTTCATCACGTCGTTCATGCGCTGATTGATCACGTTCGCGTGGGCATCGAGCATGCCCACCGTGGCTTCGCGGTACAGCTCGATCGTGTCGGCCAGATAGTGCACGTGATCCTGAACATCGCGAAGATAGGCCCGCGTCTCTCTGGACAACACGCCGTGATCTGAACTCACGACGGCTTGCATGAGATCTCGAATGGGCCAGATCTCACGCCGCATCAGCAACAAGGCACGCTTGAGTTCATGTACTTCAACGGCAGCTTCTTCGTCAGCATCATTCGTGATGAGCGCGTCGAGTACATCAAGCCGTTCACCGATGTCCTGCAGAACGGGGAACATCTCATCCACGATACGGTCGATCAGACAGTAGAAGAGGAAGTCCGTGCCACTGTTGCGGAGTTTGGAGTCTGCATCGTTCAAGCGGCGTCGCACCACATCCCAAAGTGGCTTGTCGAACTGCTGAAACGAAACAACCTGCCGATCGCCGATGAACATGCTCACCTGCTGGCTGCGCAACTTGCCGTCCTGGGCATCCACCGCTCGAAGCGTGACGAAAAGATAGGCGTGATCGCCGAACTCGGCGTAGTCGTCGATCTTTGGTCGGCCCGGAATCTGAATCAGGTCTTCCACCGCAAGGGGATGCAAGTGGTAGCGGTCGGCCAGCGCCTCAAGGACCGCCGGCGATGGCGGGCCAATCACGTTGATCCAGCGCACGTCACCACATGCTGGCCGCGGTGCCTTGAAGAAACGCACCACATCGTGCACCGGCGTCTGCTCGATCCCATCGGCGCCGTAGTCAATGCACAACACCTCCGCCGGCCCTACTGGCGCATCGGGGTGCTGTTCGCTGACATCCGCCGGATCTTCCGGATAGCCCTCGGTGCCCTCGTACGACTCGAGCTGCCCGCCGAGATCCATCGTTTCCACATCTGGTGCGTCGGCCGTGTCCGCCGAATCCTGATTCAGAAACGGGACGCGGTCCGGGTCATGCTCATGCATCGCCTGATCGGACGAACGTGTCACGCCCGCAGCGTACCATTGGCCTCGTGAAGGTGAAGCACAGGAAGACGCTGCTGGCCTGCACCATCCTGGCGATGCTCCTCGGCGGCGCCTGGGTGTTGTCGATCATGCCGCCCACGTGGTTCGCCCCGATCGCGGCAGATAACGACGCTGCGGCAACGGCTTCGGAACGAATCGAATTCGGCGTGCAGCAGGCGCTGCACACGATTCGACCTGACGGCACCGAATGGACCCTTCGAATCCCAGACGACGTGGCCAATGCCTGGTTGGCCACGCGATTGCTCACATGGCTGCGTGGGCACGGCGTCTCCTGGCCCGAGGGCGTGGGGCGTCCACAGGTGCACTTTCGCGACGGCCATGTGGTGGTGGCAGCCCGCATCGCGGCAATGGGCGATCGTGTGTGCTCGATCAGACTGCTCCCGTTCTTCAACGACGGGATGGTGCATGAGGTGCCCGTGAGCGCCGCCATCGGCATGTTGCCCATCCCCTTCTCGCCGACCACCGTGCTCGGTGATGATCTGGATGACATGATTCGTGCCGCCAAGCTCAACACGACCATCCAGCTCGTGGATCACCGAGAAGTACAGATCATCGCCCTGCGGCCCTTGCCGGGGCAGCTGGAGGTCGACCTCCGCACGGTGGAGTAGCCCCTCCGCTGGCTTCAGAACAGGGCTTTCCACACCAAAAACCCTGCTACCATGCCTGCCCCCGGCCGGAGATACACCGACCGGGGGCAGCTGTACACGCATGCCCACGATCACCATCAACAACCGCGAACTCGAGTTCACCGAGGGTCAGACGATCCTCGAAGTGGCCATCGACCACGACATCGAGATCCCGTACTACTGCTGGCATCCGGGCCTGAGCGTGGTTGCCCAGTGCCGCATCTGCCTCGCTGAGGTTTGGCAACCCAACCCCCGCAACGACAACAAGCTCGAGCCCCTGCCCAAGCTCGTGCCCACCTGCCAGACACCCGCCTCCGAAGGCATGGTGATCCATAGCGACTCCCCCAAGGCGGTGAAGAACCAACGCTCCGTGATGGAGTTGCTGCTGATCAATCACCCAGTGGACTGCCCCGTGTGCGATCAGGCCGGCGAGTGCTATCTGCAGGACTATGCCTACCGCTACGGCCGAGCGGAGAGCCGGTTTGAAGAAGAGAAGATCAAGCAGCCCAAGAAGGATCTCGGCGGCGACATCCTGCTGTATTCCGACCGCTGCATCATGTGCACCCGTTGCGTGCGATTTACCAAGGAAGTCACCGGCACGAGCGAACTGATGATCGCCGGCCGCGGCGCACACAATGAGATCGACGTGTTCCCGGGCAACGCCCTAGACAACCCGCTCGCGGGCAACGTGGTCGATCTTTGCCCGGTAGGTGCCCTGCTCGACAAGGACTTCCTCTTTCAGCAGCGTGTGTGGTTCCTCACCAGCACGCCCTCGATCGACGGCATTACCGCCTCGGGCGACAACATCTTCGTGCAGCACAACGACGGCGCGGTGCATCGCATCAAGCCACGCACCAACATGGACGTGAACACATGGTGGATCTCCGATGAGATTCGACACGGTTGGTCACACATCCACACCGAAACACGACCGCTGATGCCGCATCTCCGCGGCGAATTGGAAGCGCCACAGGCCGACGCTGCCGAAGCGTGGCAGGATGCCCGCGACGCTGGCCTTGCCGGCCTCGAACAAGGCGGTCACATCGCCGTGATGATCTCACCAATGCTGTCGTGCGAAGACGCATGGCATCTGGCCACCATGGCTCGCGCCATCGATCCCAACGCTGTACTGGCCTTGGGGCCGGTCCCCGTGGATGGCGACGATCAAACCTTCCCCGGCGGCTACACCATCCGCGCCGAAAAGGCCCCTAATGCACGCGGCGTGCGTCGAGTGCTGGCACACTTCGGCGACGTGATCGAAGCACCGGCCTTCGAGCAGATGCTCAGCAGTGATGACACCATCAAGGGCGTCATCATCACTGGCAACTACCCCAGCGAATGGGTCACACCGCACTTGACCGCGGCCATCGGCGACGAACGCTTCGTGCTCCTGATGGACACCATGGCCACCGCACTCTTTGAGCGAGCCGACGTGTTCATGCCCGCCGCAACCTGGGTGGAGAAAGCTGGCACATTCGAGAACGCAGACAACCGTCTGCAGAGTTTCGAAGGCGCCATCGAATCGGTGCAGTACTGCAAGAGCGAAGCGCAAATCGCGCTCGACCTGCAGGCTGATGTCGAGGGGTGCACCGCCCCGGTGTTCAATGATGCCGCCACACGGCAAGCCATGGCTGATGCCGGCCTCACCGCAATGCGAGATGACGTGCATCACCCGATCGTCACGCAGGACGAACTGGAATCCGACATGGATCTGGTACAGCTAAGCGTGGGCGGACAGCAGACGTCAGGTGGATGTGGCTCGGGCGGATGCGGTTGCAGCGGCGACTGAGTTTTCGCTGGCGAAGCGCATCGCGGCGGGCAACGCCGCCACCAACGACACCATCGCACACATCATGCCGAAGCTTAGGCACTCGGCGCTCAATCGCGCCGTGCCTGCGATCTGTGCCAACAGCACACCGATCAACAAGCCTGCACCACCGGCAGCCAACATCATGCCGAGCTGGCGGGCACTGCTCCATCGCAATCGTGAGGGCACGATCGGTCCGGCACATGCTGCGAGCCATGCCACGGTGAACGCCGCCGCAGGCAGGCCTGTCAACATGGTGTCCATACCTGCAGCGAGCGCGATGGCCCCCTGCCAGGACCATGATGCAACGGCCAATACGGTGTGTGATGCGCTCATGCCAATGGCCTCGGCTCAACCGCGCGGCCGATGAAGCCCGATCGCCAACTCTGCTCAGTTTCATGGTGAAAACTGGCCTTTCAGCCACCGAGGCAGTCCAGCAGCGAGGCCATTCGCACGGCGACGCCGCCGGTGACCTGCTGCAGAATCAAACTGCGGGGGCCGTCGCACACGGCATCGTCGAGCTCCGTGCCCCGATTCACCGGGCCAGGATGCATCACGATGGCATCCTCGGGCAGGTGCTCGGCGCGATCTGCGGTCAAGCCCCAGTGCAACCGGTAGTCGTCAGGCACACCCCCGCCGCCATGACGCTCAAACTGAATGCGAAGCACCATGAGCACGTTGAGCTGCTCAAGGTGTGGATCAAACTCGTGCACCACTCGAACGGTGCCGGGCATATCCAGACCATCAATGAGCGTCGCCATGTCATCCGGGGCCAGTGTCGGCGGGCCCATCAAGGTGACATCGGCGCCCAATCGCGTGAGCGCGAACACGTTGCTCCGAGCCACACGGCTTGTGGCCACATCACCGCATATGCCAACCCTGAGCCCAGCAAGATCTGTGCGACCAAGATGCTCGGTGATCGTGAATGCATCGAGCAGGCCTTGTGTGGGGTGTTCATGTTTGCCGTCACCGGCATTGAGCACCGGCAGGCCAAGCGCGCCGGCAACCGCGGCGGGACCGCATGTATCACTGCAGCGAATCACCAGGCCATCCACGCCCATCGCGGCGACATTGGCGCACGTGTCGAGCAACGTTTCGCCCTTGCTCGCACTGGATGTCCCCCCAAGCAGGTCGATGGTGGTTGCCCCCAGGCGGTGCGCCGCGGCTGTGAAGCTGCACCGCGTCCGCGTGGAGTTCTCAAGGAACACGTTGGCGATGATCTTGCCTGCCAGATCGCTGCGGGGCGCCGCATCACCAGTGACCACAGGCATGCACGCACGTGCCGTCTCGAACAGACCCAGCATGCGGTCCAAGGGCATGTCGCGAAGCGCCAGAAGATGTCGGGTAGAGGTCGCCAGAGCCATCAGGTGCGGATTCTACCGCAAAAGGGGCTGGCACCTCTTACGTCGTCCAGTTGGAGAGGATCACAAGCACTTCGTCAACGCCCACGATCCCGTCGCCGTTGAAGTCGGTGTCACAGCCCTCGCATGGGCCGAAGTCGGCCAGCACCATCAGCAGATCGATCACATCGACCACGCCGTCACCGTTGGCGTCGCCGCCAAGGCCGACATTATCAAGTTCGATCACATGCGCATCCATCACGACCGGGGCCGACTTGCCGCGGGCCACGTAAGCGTCCCATGCAATCTGGCCACGGTTGTCGGTGACGTTGGCGTCGCGAAGGAACTCCATGTACTCGCGGCTGGACGTCTGGAACCAGAGATTCACCATGGCGCTCGAGGCACCAGCCGGGATCTGATAGTAGGAATCGTGCCAATGCTGGCCGTCCTCGTAGGTCTCACCCACGGGTGCAGCGCGAATCGCCTCGAACTCGCTGTTCGTGAAGCCCACCGGCGGAATGCGGTTGTCCTTCAGGATCACGTTGTTCAACACTAGGTGGAACGATTCGCCTGGCTCGAGATTTGCGGCCGCGGCCACGGCTTCATCCATGCCAAGCTTCATTTCGAACACGGTGGCGCCGTCGGTATCGAGCGTGGCGGTGTCGTAGTCGTAGCCACCGATCTCTTCGATCACATCATCGTTCTCATCGAGAAACTTCACCTGCACCCACATGCGGCGACCTTCCGGGAAACCCGTGGGAAGCTTGTGGCCCGACCAGTTGGTGATGCGAACGTCGAGCACGTCGCCAATCTGCACCACGTTCATGTCGGAAGCGTTCTGCAGCTGTGCCACTGTGCGATTGATCGCCAGTTGCACGCGCTCTTCGCTGAGATTGGTGTCATAGGGGTCGTGCAGATCATGCACTGCACCGATCACCCAAGTGTCGCCACCCTTGAGCGCGTGTTGATCGAGATCATCATGGGTTCCGATGTTCGGGTCGTACCAGAAGGCGCAATTGGCCCCGTGCATCTTGGGCATGTGGCAATCCTGGCAAGATCGCATCACACCATCGGGATGCCCTTCGCCACCGAAGCGGCCGTCAGGGAACGCTACGCCTTCGTCGGCGAACGAGGATGCAAGCCACTCGCTGTATGTGCGCTGCTCGGGGAACATCTCATCCATCAACTGCGATTCGTGTGGCTGACCCACGGTGTTGAGCGCCCATGTGCCGTCGTCCTGCAAGGAGAAGACCGGGTTGCTCAGGTCATGACATGACGCGCACACCGATGCTTCGCTGTGGTGCGGTGACACCACGATCTGTGCCGCACCGTGCATGTTGATCGCAGGGTCCAATGGGCCACGTCGATCGTCACGAGGATCGAAGATGAAGCGGCCATTGCCTGGCTCGTCTGGATCGGGATAGGTGCCGTCGTCGAGCAGCGCCTGGATGATGTCCACATCCTGCTCGGGGTTCTCGTCGTCGTAGACAGGGTCAACGATGCGGTGGCAGAACCCACAGTTCACGCCATCGAAATCGTCGGGGGCAATGAGATCGTCAAAGTTGCCGTCAAGGCCGCGACCGGTGCCAAAGGCCGCCGGCGCGTGGCAGCGGAAACAGAATCCGCCACTGCCTGCAGCATCTTGGTTGCTGATGGTGACTGCGGCTTGGAAGACAGGGTCGCGCATGGACTGGGCCATCAAGCTCATGGCCCAGTTGTCCACCGGAGCGGTGATCTCATCCGGATTGTCATCAGAGTCGAAGGCATGGCACGTGGTGCACGCCATCGACGTCACTTCAAACTCCTGAAAGCCCTCTGGGAGCGGCTGCGTACCGGGCTGGAAGAAGTCGTCCACGGTGGTGGGCAACTGCACTTGATCGCCGCCGGCTGCACCCATGCACAGCACGACGCATCCAAGCATCGCCACAGTCCGATATTGACTCAAGATTCCGACCTTCTTCGCCTTTCCTGCCATAGCCGGCCTGCCACTGGTAGACCTCCAAAGGTACACCAATTGCCCCTCAGGTCAATGGTCGGCATTCGTCACTGGTAGACTCACCACGTGCTCGCCCAGGTCCCAAAACTCGTCCTCCTTCTGGTCGTGACAGGCCTCACAACCTGCACAAGCCAACCTCGTCCTGAGGACCGCGCCCAAATCACCATTGAGGCGGGGCACTATTCGGACGCTTTTGACGCCGCGGTTGCTGTGATTCGCAGTAAAGGGCTGGAACCGACCATCTTGGATCGCCGTGGCGGCCTGATCGAAACCCGAGCCCGTCAGACCGCATCCATGCTTGAACCATGGACCGCTGGCACCTCCGACCCGGAATTGGCCGCCCTCAACACGCTCGGCAATACCGCTCGACGAGTGCGAATCGAGTTTTCTCCCGCCGCCGGGCCACCGCTGGCCCATACGGATCAAGGCACATTGTCCGAACCAGACCTGCTGGGGCTGGATCTCGACACCCCACTGACCGCCACCAGCGGCCCGGTGGATGTCCGAGCCTGGGTGTGGGTGGAACGGGTGTACAAACCCGGTCGCAACCTCGGATCCTGGACCTTACAGACCACATCGTGGGAGCGTCCTCTGGTTGATGACCCAACATGGGAAACCACGCCAAGCACGGTGGAGGTCCCGGAATCTCGCGATCGCGACGCTGAAGGGCTGCTTCTGGCAGAAATCGCGGCCCGACTGGGCCATTGACCTCTTGCCCAGTGCCTGTGGCGCGGTAGCCTGAGGAACGGTCCTCATTGCTTTGGGCCACCGCGACTTGGACTGAAGAAGAGACCACGCCACATGCGCCCAGCCAGCGGATTTGCATCCTGCCTTGCTCTTGGCATCGTCTCGGCCACCATGGCCGGTGACCTGCCTGGTTGGTTGGTGAACTGCGGCTGGGCGTCACTGCTCGAGCGTGTGGGCGAAACGGACATGCCTACAGGTGAAGACGTGGTGCTCGCACAAGTCGAAGCGCAAGGCTCAAGCGGGGAGTACATCCCCAATCCCAATGATTCCGACCTCGACCACCCGCTGTACATTCGCCCCGGCGGTGGCTCCACGCAGCCGAGCTCCCACGCCACCATGGTGGCCAAGCACTTCTTTGGCGCCTCGGAAGGGCTCGCACGCGGCGTGTCGTACGTGTACTGCTACAACGCCAACGGGTTCTTGACCAACCACTACCTGCACGTGAACACGACCGCGGCTCCGGACCATGTGCCGATCATCAAGGTGTGGAACCACTCCTGGGTGGCCCAGTTCGGCAACGAGACCCTAGACCTGCGTGCCAACCGAAAGCTCGACTTCATGATCGAGCGCGACGACGACGTCGTCTGCGTGGGCCTCAACAATTCGGCCGAACAGGTGCACCTCCTTGCTGGTGCCTTCAATTCGATCGCCGTGGGCCGACGCGACGGGCAACACTCCGGCGGCCTGTGGACCCTCGGCGATGGACAGAACCGCGTGCGCCCCGATCTCGTGGGCCCGCTGTACACGACCAGCCAGTGCACCGGCATCGTGTCGGGTGGCGCCAGCATGTTGGTGCAGACCGCAGTCGACGCAGATCTGGGCGCCGACGGCGAAGCCTCCGAAACCATCAAGGCCGCGCTCATGGCCGGTGCCGTGCATCAGAACACCAGCGGCGTGCCTTGGTCGAATGATGCCGTTGCAACCGGCGCTGATCGCGGCCTGAGCACCCAAGCACTCGATCTCAATTGCGGCGCTGGCCACATGAACATCGACCGATCGCACCAGCTGCTCACGGCCGGCCAGGTGGCCTCGGGTGGATCCGGCAGCACATCGGGCTGGGCCTTTGAGACTGTGGCCGAGGGCGGCATCGCCACGTTCCGATTCACCAGTACCAGCACCGCCGACGTATTCAACGCCGTGGCCGTGTGGAACCGCGGTGTCTCCAGCGCCTCCAACTACGGCGTGTGGTGGGTGGCTGATCTTGACCTTGAGCTTCGCCTCGTGTCGGGCAACGACACCATCTCGCTGCTCGGCGACGGTGCGACCGAATGGGTGAGCGGAAACGTCGCGAGTCGATCAACCGTGGGCAACGTGGAACACCTGCACATCACCGGCCTCGAGCCGGGTACTTATGAACTGCAGGTAACCTCCAATGACGCTGGCAGCGGGGCGAGTTCGACCGATGTGGCCCTGGCCTGGTGGAGCGATGCCGACGCAGGCTCGTCCAACCCGGGCGACATCAATGGCGACGGCGCCGTAAACGTCACCGACCTGCTGATCGTGCTCAAGGCCTGGGGCCACAACCCCGGTCACCCGGCTGATCTCGACGGCGACGACATGGTCGGCGTGGACGACCTGCTGCTGTTCCTGAGCTACTGGGACACGTGAGCCACCGCACAGTCGGCTAGGCTGCGGCCATGCGCCGGGCTGGCACGGGATCCTGGATCATCTTCATCACGCTGCTTGCCGTGCTCGCGGCGACGCTGCTGTATCCCATCTGGCTGACGGTGTCCGAGGGCTTTGTCGCCGATGACGGCGGCTTCACCTTCTTTCACGTGCTTGATGTGCTGCGTGATCCATCCACTCGAACTGGGCTGGTCAATGCCCTGATGATCGCGGTGTGCACCACCGGCCTGTGCATGGTGATGGCCATCCCCATGGCGCTCATCTCAGTGCGGTGTCTGTATCCCGGCCGCCGCATTCTCGAAGCATGCGTGCTGGTGCCGCTGATTCTTCCGCCTTTTGTGGGTGCCATCGGCCTGCACCATCTGTTGGGTCGATACGGCGCCCTCAGCACGATGCTCGTGGACCTGGGCATCTGCAGCGAAGGCATCGACTTCATCGGCGCCGGTGGTTTCTGGGCGGTGGTCGTGGTCGAAGCACTGCACCTGTATCCCATCATCTATCTGAACGCCGCCGCCGCGCTGGCCAATCAGGATCCGGCACTGGAAGAGGCAGCCCAAGGCCTAGGCGCCTCTCGCTGGCAACGCATCAAGGACGTCGTGGTGCCGCTGATGCGACCGGGGCTCTTTGCCGGGTGCACGATCGTCTTCATCTGGTCGCTCACAGAGTTGGGTACACCGTTGATGTTCGACTATCAGCAGGTCACGCCGGTCCAGATCTTCAACGGCATCAAGGAGATGGAAGTCTCCCGTGAACCGTACGCATTGACCGTGGTGCTGCTCGCGCTTGCGGCAGGCATGTACCTGCTGGGCAAGGTGGTGCTTGGCTCTGCAGACACCGCCACCGCAGGCCGTGCGTCGCTGCGCTTCACGCCGCGACCATTGCACGGGTGGCAAGCGGCCGGGGCCGTGGTATTTCTCGGCGGCATCAGTCTGCTGGCGGTGTTGCCGCACATCAGCGTGGTGCTGGCTTCACTCGCGCCCCCGGGAACGTGGTACGACACCGTGCTGCCCACATCACTCACATTGAGCCACTACGACCAGGCACTCACACACCCGATGGCGTCGGGGTCCGTACGCAACAGTCTGTTCTACGCCTCCATCGCCACTGGCGCTGACATCGTGATCGGACTGGCCATCGCCTACCTGCTCGTACGGGTGAAGATTCGTGGTCGCACCGTGCTTGATGCACTGGCCATGTTGCCCTTGGCCGTACCAGGTCTGGTGATGGCCTTCGGCTATGTGGCCATGACCTTCCGATGGCCCTTTGGCGAAGGCGACCCTCTGCACGGCATGGTCAGTGTGATCGGGTCCGACCCCGATCCCGTGCTGCTGCTCATCGTCGCCTACGGCGTGCGGCGGCTGCCGTACGTGGTGCGAAGCGCCGTGGCCGGTTTGCAACAGACCTCGCCTCAACTGGAAGAAGCTGCCGTCATGCTGGGGGCCTCGCCCCTCAAGGCCGTCCGCACCGTAGTGGTGCCCCTGTTGATGGCCAATCTCATCGCCGGGGGCCTGTTGGCCTTCGCCTTTGCGATGCTGGAAGTGAGTGATTCGCTCATTCTGGCCCAGCGAGCGGCTGATTATCCGGTCACCAAGGCGATCTACGTGCTGTTCGAACGCCTCGGCGACGGGGCCGGCATCGCCAGCGCCATGGGCGTGTGGGCCATGGCCCTGCTCGCGGTGACCCTCGTGGGGGCCAGCGTGCTGATGGGCCGAAAGCTCGGGGCCGTCTTCCGCGCCTGAGAAAGGCGGACAGGGCCGCGCACGGCCCTATACTGCGTCTTTTCATGCCCTACACCCTCACCCCAGCCACGCCCTACGACGTCGATATCGACGATGTCGACTACCTCGAGAACCGCCCCCAAGGCGGCGATCGTTGGGTGCTCAACTTTGGCCCCCAGCATCCAGCCACGCACACCACTTTGCGGGTGATTCTCGAGCTCGACGGCGAACGAGTGGTTCGGGCCACGCCGCACATCGGCTATCTGCATAGCGGCTTTGAGAAGCTCGGCGAGCACCACGACTACAACCAGTACGTGTGCACCATCAGCCGGATGGACTACGTGGCGCCGGTCTTCAACGACGTCGCCTGGCATCTGGCCGTCGAGAAGCTCTTTGACATCGACCTCACACCCCGCTGCAAGGTGGTCCGCACGATCCTGATGGAATTGGGTCGACTGCAAGGCCATCTGCTGTGCGTGGGTGCCGCGGCACTCGACTTGGGCGCGTTCACCGGCTTCCTCTACGGGTTCAACGAGCGCGAATTCATCTACGACATCATGGACTTCTACTCAGGGCAACGCTTCCACCCGGACGTGACCCGCGTGGGCGGCATGATGCGTGACCTGCCCGATGAAGACATCTTCAAGAAGATGGTGCGGAGCTTGATCGATGAACGACTGCCAAAGGCCGTCAACGACATCGAGACACTGCTCAACCGAAACCGCATCTTCATCGATCGTGTGCAGGGCATCGGCACACTGACGGGCGAAGAAGTCACGGCGTGGTCGCTGACCGGACCGCTGGCTCGCGCTTCCGGCGTAGCCCGTGACCTCCGCAAAGATTCGCCGTATCTGTGCTACGCCGACAACTGGGACGGACAAGGCGCCGAAGCCGTGAAGTTCTCCGTGCCGGTGGCTCAGGATGGCGACTGCCTTGCCCGGTATCTCGTGCGACTGGAAGAGATCAAGCAGTCGATGAAGATCCTCGATCAACTCATCGACAACATCCCCGGCGGACCGATCAACGCCAGCCCCGACGGCAAGCTGCACATCCCCGAAAAGGGCGACGTGTACGGCTCGATCGAGGCCACCATCCAACACTTCGAGTTGATCATGACCAACCGCGGTTGGAACGCCCCGGTGGGCGAGATCTACAACGGCGTGGAAGGCCCCAACGGTGAGTTGGGGTACTTCATCGTGGCAGACGGCGGCAAGAACCCCTGGCGTGTGGCCGTACGACCACCGTCGTTCATCAACTACCAGACGTTCGCCCGCATGCTCGAAGGCCATCAACTGGCTGACTTCGTGGCCGTGCTGGGATCGCTGAACATCATCGCGGCGGAGCTTGACCGATGACGTGGCACGCCAAACCCAGTGGGTCGATGAAGGTTGACAAGCGCGACGAGCCGTACGTGAACGACGCGCTCAAGGCCGCGTGGACGAAGGACATCCTGCCCAAGTACGAAAATAAGCACGGTGCCCTGATGCCGGTGCTGCACGATCTGCAACACCACGTGGGCTGGTTGCCGCTGCAGGCCATGGCTGAAGTCGCCGACTTCCTCGGCATCCCGCCTGGCGACGTGCTTGATACCGCCACGTTCTACGAGGAATACCACACCCATCCGGTGGGCGAACACGTGATCGGCATCTGTCAGTCGATCGCTTGTGAAGCATGTGGTCACCAGGCGATCCTCGATCACCTCCGCACCAAACTCGACATCGAGCCCCATGAAACCACGGCCGACGGCAAGTTCACACTGCTGGCCTTGGAATGCCTGGGCGCCTGCGATACCGCGCCGTGCTGCCTCGTCAATGATGATCGCCACGACAATCTCACGATTGAGATGCTCGACCAGATCATCGACAACCTGCCGAGCAAGTCGTCATGACGAAAGAGCAACCCAAGTCATTGATGCGATGCATCGGCGAGTTTGCCGGGCACATCATGCATGGGGTGCGCACGCCAGCGGGTCCCAAGACGGAAACCATCCGTCATGAAACGCACGAATCAACGCAAGGCGATGTGGTCCTCCGTCGAACCGTGATCGAAGAAGTGGAAATGCCCGCCGAGACCGCAGCAAAGGACGCCGACACGTGTTCCTGAACGAACCGGTACTCACCAAGCGCATTCCCACCTGGCCCTGGGCAGACCCGGCCGAGCGGACGCTCATCAGCGGCACCCAATTCAAGGCCACCGGTGGATACGAAGCCCTGCGGCAAGCCATCACGATGGATCCGGACGATGTGACGGAGGCCGTCAAGGCATCACAGTTGCGTGGCCGCGGGGGCGCAGGCTTCCCATGTGGATTGAAGTGGACCTTCCTGCCCGATCCCGATGGCGGACGTCGCTATCTGGCCATCAACTGCGACGAAGCCGAACCGGGCACCTTCAAGGATCGCCTGCTTGTCGATTACGACCCGCACCTCGTGCTGGAAGGCATCGCCATCGCGTGTTGGGCATGCAAGCTCGACACCGCGTACTTCTTCATCCGCGGCGAGTATCGCCATCAAGCCAAGGTGCTGGAGAACGCCATCAAGGAGGCCTACGACATGGGCATCTTTGGCGGCAACGGCCTGCTGAATGGCGCCGTCGACTTCAAGGTCGACTGCCACATGCATCGCAGTGCCGGGGCATACATCTGCGGTGAAGAGACCGGCCTGCTGGAAGCCATCGAAGGCAAGCGTGGCTGGCCTCGCATCAAGCCGCCATTCCCCGCGATCAAAGGACTGTTCGGCCGCCCCACGATCGTCAACAACGTGGAAACGCTCGCCGCGGTGCCGGACATCATTTCCAAAGGCGCCGATTGGTACGCCACACTCGGATGTGAGTCGAGCATTGGCGCCGGACCGTCCTACGGCACCAAGCTTGTGGGCGCTTCGGGCCATGTGAACCGCCCCGGGGTATACGAACTCGGGCTGGGCTTCTCGCTCAAGGACTTCATCGAGTCCGATGACTACTGTCAGGGCATGCGTGGTGGCGCCGCGTACAAGGGCGCCATCCCCGGCGGTGTAAGCATGGGCATTCTGGGCACCGACCAGTACGACGTCGCCATGGACTTCGACATCGGCCGTCAATGCGACGTGCTCGGACTGGGTACGGCCTGCCCCACGGTCTTCGATGAACACACCGACATGATCATGGTGGCCCGCAATATCAGCCGGTTCTTCAAGAACGAATCCTGCGGCCAATGCACACCATGCAGAGAAGGCGCCCAGTGGCTGTACAAGTTGCTGGTGAAAATCGAACAGGGCAATGGCACGGGCAAGGACCTCGATCTCCTGCTTGAGATCGCCAACTCGATGGGCACGATGCCCGGCACCACCATCTGCGGTCTTGCCGACGGCAACAACTGGGCGGTCAAGACGATCGTCAACAAGTTCCGCGGCGAGTTCGAAGCCCGTCTGAAGGCATCGCCCGCCGTGGCGCGGGTCTGAGCGGTCCTTGGCGACGATTTCTGGACTGACGGCCATTGAGCGGCGATACTGACGCAATGCACAGCACACTCGATCAATCGGGGGCAGCCGAACGCGACGAGCCTGGCTCGTCGGCCGAGGGTGATCTCCCTCCTGAACCTTCAGCTGGCCGTGATCACCCCGCCCTCACCCATGCCATTGAAATCGACGCCGGCCCGGCACCACAGGCCGACGCGTTGTCACTGTGCGAATTAGTGGATGCCGCATGCAGCCACCTTGACCGCACGGTGAGCCGGATTGGCATTCAGATCGTGGACGACGCGACCATGATCCACCTGCACCGCACCTGGCACGATCTCGATACGACCACCGATGTGCTCACCTTTGAGACGGATGTCGAGGGGCCACTGGATGTGGATATCGCGGTGTGTCTGGACGAAGCCAAGCGGCAAGCCACTTCACGCGGCTACTGCTGGCAGGACGAACTGCTGCTGTATGTGCTGCACGGGTTGCTGCATTGCTGCGGCCACGATGATCACACGCCCGCTGACCAAGCCCGCATGTACGCGGCACAAGATGCCCTGCTCACGGCCATCGGTCGCGACGCCATCTCGGGGGATGCATCATGAACGAGCTCTTCTGGATCGCCACAGCGGTGGCCTGGGTGCTGGCCATTTGGACATCCACGCTGGCGCGCTGGCTGCGAACCGGACGTCGCCACGATCTCGCCGAACGACTTGGCGGTGAAGAATCGCCACGCTGGCTGCGACTGGAACCTGGCCTCGACGACGCTGTGGAAATCCTCACGGTCAAGGCCGTGTTCTTCAATGCTTCGTTTCTGGTGTGCTGGTTGATCAGCACGGATGCGCTGCACACGCAAACGCCGTGGATCATCGGCTCAGCCTGCATTGCATTGCTCCTGCTCTGGATCGGCCCCGTGTCGCTCGCCAACGCGATGGCGCGATACGTTGGCGCTTCGGTGGCACGACGGTCCTTGTTCATGCTTCGCAGCGCCTCATTGGGCGGCAAGGTGGTGGCCTGGCTGCCTCGTCTTATCGATGAAATTGTCAAGCGACTCAGTGGCGCCAACCTCCGTGAGCACGGCCGCAACGGCGATCCGGAATCAGATCTCTTGCGCAGCATCGAGCAACAGCAGCGTGAAGGCGTGATCGATGAGGGTGCCGCCACGTTGTTGGAAAACGTGGTCGACTTCGCAAGCACCGATGTGGGTGAGGTAATGACACCTCGCACTGAGATTGAAGGCATCGAATTCACCGACGACCTCGCGGTGATTCGCAGCTTCATTCGCGAAGAAGGACACTCCCGCATTCCCGTGTTCGAGGAAGACCTCGATCACATCGCGGGCATCCTGTACGTGAAGGATCTCGTGCCATTCCTGGGGGAAGACGCCACCGACTTTGCACTCCGCCCCCTGCTTCGCACACCCATCGTGGTTCCCGACACCAAACCGGTGCAGGATCTGCTGGCCGATTTCCAACGCGCCGAAGTGCACATGGCAATCGTTGTTGATGAGTACGGCGGCACCGCGGGGCTGGTCACGATCGAGGACGTCCTAGAAGAGATCGTCGGTGAGATCTACGACGAACACGAAGACGGTGACGATGAAGAGCCTGATCTCGCCGAGTACGACGACGGCACCTGGCAAGTGGACGCACGCTTTCATATTGATGACTTCAATGAAGCGATCGGCGTGGACCTCCCTGAAGACGACGAGTACGACACAGTAGGCGGCTGGGCGCTCGCCATCTCCGGGCAAGTGCCTGACCCTGGATCGGTGATTGAAGGTCACGGGCTACTATGCACCGTGCTGGAGGCCCAGCCCACGCACATCGTGCGACTGAAGGTCGAACGAATCTCCGGTGGCGAGTAGACTCGGGCCCGTGCGCCGCACGCCGCTTGTGGATCGTGACGGCCAGGAGGCCTGCCATGCATCTCGTCGCCACTTCGATCGCCACCACGCTTGGAATGGGCGTGCTTTCTCTTGGTATCGCTGAACACGATCAGCCACGTGAAATCAAAGTCGAACGCAACATGACATTCGACGTGCCCGCAGGCATCAGTCTGAGCAGAGTGTTCGGTCAGCTCGGTGAGGTTGAAGTCGATGTACAGGTGGATGCACACGCAGGACATGGGGGGAATGATGGAGACGTGCATGGCGAAGGCGTGATCCGCGCCATCGTGATCGGGCCCGACGGTGAACGGCACGAAACCGTGCGGCACTTCGACGCCACCGATGCGATCGGCCGCCTGCAGCAGCATGTGGACATCGACCTGAACACCCTGATCGATCGCCTCGGGGGCGCCGATGATGCTGAGATCGACGCCATCCTTGGTGCGTTGTCTGGCACTGTCTTCATGGGGACGCCGCCGGGCGGCCCCCAGCACACCGGCGGGCACTTCTTCAAGACCCACGATGGACACGGCCACCACCACTGGAATGAAGGCCATGGGCATGGCCACGACCACGACGATCACGGCCATCACGGCGACAAGGACGGCCACTGGGACGTGCACGAGGGCCACGGTGGAGAGATGGACCACCACATCCACCAGCTCGAGATGGAACTCGAACGTGCCCATGCGGAGATGGAGCCACCATGGCCGCCGCCGCACTTCGGCCCCTGTGAACACGATGACCATCACGACCATGGCCATCACGACGACGGTGCCGAACACTTCAAGGCCGCGGCGACCAGCTTCGTGGAACAACTGGCCTACGCACGCGAAGTTGGTGCACACCTCGCCGAGGACATGGGCGTTGCCATGTTGAGCATCTGGTACGCCAGCGAATCGATGGACGATCACCAGTGCCTTGAACTGATGGTCTCATTGGTCAACGATCAGTCGCTCGAGCGCAATGTGCGCCGCGCTGCGGCATTCGTCGCAATCGACAAGGCCAATGCACTGGGCAATCACGATCTCGCCAATCGCATTCTCGGCACCATCATTCGCCGCGCCGGCATGACCCCCGAAGCACGGAACGCCATGGAAGATCAGCACGCGGCCGCTGCGAAGCAGGCGGGGGCCGGCAAGAAGGCCCGGAACAAGAACCGGGCCAAGAAGGGCGACGACTGAACACGATGAACGGGGACTTCAGGCAGGATTGGGACGCCCTTCGCTCCGCGATCGGCTCGGTGATTGTTGGTCAGGATGAAGTGGTCGAACAGACACTCACGTGTCTGTTCGCTGGCGGCCATGCCCTTCTGGAAGGTGTGCCCGGGTTGGGCAAGACGCTGCTGGTGCGGTCGATCGCTGACGCCATCGATGTGCAGTTCAGCCGCATTCAATTCACGCCGGATCTCATGCCTGCTGATGTCACCGGCACGACGATCGTCGAGGAAGACAGCGACGGCCGGCGATTCGTGTTCCGCAAGGGACCGATCTTCGCCCAAATCGTGCTCGCCGACGAAATCAACCGAGCCACGCCCAAAACACAGTCAGCCCTGTTGGAAGCCATGCAGGAACGATCGGTCACTGCAGGCGGCGAAACCCGCCTGCTCGACCCACCCTTCCTCGTGCTGGCCACGCAGAACCCGGTGGAACAAGAGGGCACGTATCCATTGCCCGAGGCCCAGCTCGACAGGTTCTTGCTCAAGGTGCTAGTCCCAGCCCCGGATGCCGCCACGTTGGCCGAGATTCTCGACCGCACCACGGGGGTCTCTCAGCCCTCGGCGAGCCAGGTGCTCACCGCAGATCAGGTGATCGCCCATCAGGCCGCCGTGCGAGCCGTTGAGGTGCCACCATCCGCCCGTGATGACGCCGTCCGGCTTGTGATGGCCACCCGGCCCGAAGACCCATCCGCACCCCCTCGAATCGGTCGATATCTGCGATTTGGGGCCTCTCCGCGAGCTGCCCAGGCCCTGATTCTGGCCGCCAAGGTCACCGCGCTGCGACATGGCCGCACCGCTGTGACCTCGGCCGATGTTCGGAGTCACGTCCTTCCAGCCCTGCGGCACCGTGTGGCGACCACCTACGAAGCCCATGCTGAGGGCCTCACCCCGGATGCCCTGCTCGCCGATGTGGTGGAAATGGTGCCCGCAACTGTCTGACAGATCGCCGCGTATGCTTGCACAGGGGTGGTGCCAGCGAGGATACTGAGAGGCATGAATCTGGGAAGAGTCCTACTGGGCGCGGTCGTTACGGCCTGCGTGAGCGCTTCGGCCGTGGCACAACAATCTGTGCAGGTGTCATTGCCCAATGACACCCATGGCATGCGCAACGGCTATGCCGTCGCCGCCACGACCGCCAACGGTCTGGTGACTGGTGACGACATGTTGCTTGTGGTGTCTGGTCCGTCCTTCCGTTTGTCCGAGGTCTATCCCGATCTCGACATTCCGGTGCAGCCCATTCCGGCCGGGTGCTACGACACGCAGGCCAGCGAGTGGCCAGAAGGTGCCGTGTACATCCTCGGCTACGACGCCACCGCTGGCACGTGGACGACACACCAAACCATCACGCCCGACGTCTTCGATGGTGGTCTGCTCGGCCAAACTGGGTTCGCGCAGCCCTTCGGCACGTCACTCTCCATCAGCAGTGACGGCAGTGTGATCGTGATTGGTTTGGCTGGTCCACCGAACGTGGCCGCCAAGGACTTCATCGGCATCGACTGCAATCCTGATGCCGAGGCGCTCCCTGGTGAGATCGTGCCCGAAGGTCGTCTCTTCATGCTGGCGCACGATGGCGCGGACTGGCAGCCGATCACTGCATCGGAAACAACCAGCCCCAACGCGATCAGCGTGTTCCACAACGGCACACTGCAAACCACGCTGGCCACCGCAGAGGTGGCAGGCAATGCCCTCACGCTCATCCTCACCGACGGCCTCGCGGCAGACACCTATGTCTACGACTTTACGCAGCCGGAGTACGACACGCTTGGCGAACTCGCCGACGCCATCAATGCCGAAGGCGAAGACGGCTTCACGGTGAACTACCCCGATATCGGCGACGGCACGACCGGCGCCACGGTGGACCTTGCGGGCATTACGTTCACGCTCACGGTGATCGGCGGGCCCAATGGTGGCACCTACCCCTTCGATCTCACCGACGCGGATTACGATACGTTCACCGAACTGGTCGCGGCCATCAACGGGCTGGGCATCGGCTTCGTTGCTGATCTTGGCGTGACGAACGGCACGATTGCCAGCACCACGCTGTACCCCGTGACGGCCGAGAACTGCTTTGCGGCAACCACCGCCACACTGGGCTATTCCTATGGCTTTGTGGCGCAGTTGCTCGGCGATGCAGCTGATCCCTCCATCGACATTCAAGATCTGACCCAGGCAGACTGCTTCGGCATCGCGAACATCCAGGTGCTGCAGTACACCGCAACCGACAGTGCCCCACTTGAACTGACCGGACCTCGCTCAGGCATGCCGCAATCGGCTTGTGCATGTGATGGCGATGAGTCCCGCGCCGTGGTGCAAAACGGCATCGGCGCGTCGTCCACCATTCTCGAACTGGCCAATGGCGACATCATCGTTGTCGCAGGCATGCCTTGGTATGACGGCAACGGCGCCTATCCATCGTTTATATTCAACGGCACCAACATTGTCATGGGTGGTGATGTCACCGGAACGTGCGTTACAGAAGACGCGGTCTTCGCTGCCACCGGCGCCGATTGTGCTGACGCGGACGGCATTCTCTTTGACGATATCGCAGGTGCGATCACAGGCCCTGGCCCGGTGGCGTGCTGCTTCGAAGATGACTGTGTGCAGATGCCCTCCGGACCGTGGGATTGCGTCGTCGTTGGCGGTTCCCCCGTGTCTGGCTTGTCATGCGAGGATGATCAGCCCTGCCCTAGTGACGTAACACGAGCCGTGCCTCCATCAGACACCGGCACGCCCTTCGACCCCACATCCTGCGGACGTGGCGGCGGCTTCTTGGTGAAGCTCACTCCGCCGGTGGGGCCCGGCGGTGAGTACACCGCGGAGCGTGTGTCGGGTGCCATCGACAACGCCACGGGCGAACCTATTGTCAGCGACAACTATGGCTTGGGTCTGCTGGGCCTGATTCCGGACAACTTGGCCGCTGGCACCGATCCCTTCCCGCATCAGGTGATGGGCACATCCGTGGCCGCTGTTGAGCACGACGGGCAAGTGTGGGTCTTCATCGGCGCACCTGGCACTGGTGGCGTCACCGGCTTCATCGATGCCGAATGCTCGCAGCTCGCCGACCTCGATCTGGACATCGACGATCCTGAACTCCTCAACGGCCGCGTCTTGGTATACACCCTCGACACTGCGACCATGCAGGTTGCCTACATGGAAACGCTCGTGGGTTTGGCGAACTTCGAGGCCTTTGGCACCTCCATCGCCGTGACCGGCGATCAACTCGCAATCGGTGCCCCTTGGGCCCAACGTGACACAGTGGACGACGACGACACCGGCTCCGTGTACGTGTACACCTACGATGTCGCCACGTCGACCTGGGGCGCCAACGCCCCCGTCGAACTCATAATGACCGATGGCGAGAATGCCGACATGTTCGGCAGTTCGCTGGCCTTCGCCGGCACGCAACTGGCCGTGGGTGCGCCCAAGCACACCACCGCGACCGGTGCCGGCAGTGGCGCCGTAGTGCTGTTCAACAACGTGGGTGCTCCGGACTGGCAGGAGCGTGAAACAATCACGCCACCTACGCTCAACTTCGGTGATTCGTACAACAACCCCAACCTGCAGGCCTTTGGCAGCAGCCTCGCGTTTGCACAAGGAGACTTCGGCACAGCCGTGATCGCCGGTGCACCACGCATGGGTGTGTTCAATGCCGCCCCGGTCATCCCGGGCGCCGTGGGCATGCATGTCTTCAATGGGGTAGCCGCCGCGTGTGATGGCGACTTCGACGGCAACCTCCAGGTGGACGTGCTGGACCTTATCCACCTGCTGCGTGGCATGGGCCGACCGGCCATGAGCCCCGAATGTGATCTGAATGACGACGGTGCCGTGAATGCCGTGGACATCATTCGCTTGATCGACGGTTGGGGCGGCTGCGAAGGCTGATCCCCTCTTCTGAGTGATTCCAGCACGCCGTGGCCAGCATGCCGCGGCGTGCTGTCTTTTTCAGCGGCTCACTTCCCGTGAGGACCAGCGGCCCACGCCGAAGGATCAATGATCACCAGGCATGGTGCGTGCTCATTGGGCCCACAAGACATGAAGGCCGTCTCCACCGCTGTTGAGCCACGATGGGTCCGAGCGAGCCCCAAACCAAACGGTGCGCTGGTCCAGTGCGATGGCAGTTGGACGCGAGCCACCCAACCGTGATCACGCGGGGCGATGTGCACGTCCATGCCGGATCGATCGCCGCTGGACACATGCCACCCGTCCGGTCGCACGATGACGGCATCCTCTCGACCGCCGTGCGCCACTCGAACCAGCAGGGCTTCAGTCCCCTTGAGATCTGCGATCGTCGTACCGGTAACCTGCGCCTGCGTCGGAACAGGTGGACCCATGCCCTGGCACTCAACGAGTACTTCCCAGCGGCCAAGCACACGACGCACCTGAGCCACCGTGCGATGCCCGGCAGCAAGCGGCATACCTTGCTGCAGTTTCTGGGCATCATGCAAGGTCATCATCGGTGCGAATGCGTCGATCGACAGCCCCGGTGGGACTGGAGCGTGCATTCTGCATGGCAACGTCCATGCTCCGGCAATGCCGCCGTATTGCATGGCCAGCACACAGGCTTCCACTTCGCGCGTGAGCGGTTCTTTGGCCATGTGCCGAGCCGGAACATGCACCGCCAGGGGAATCTCTTCATCCCGCGCCCAGGCGACCTCGACGACCTGCGGGACGACATCGGCATTGGTAAAAACCAGTTCCATGTGTTCCTGCATCGCCGCGCGAGGCCAACTGGTCATCGGCGCACCATGGAACAGCCACGCATCGATCACCGCCTGTCGAGCTTCGGGCGCAGCCGTGAGCACGTTGAACAGAAACGTGAGTTGCTGCGGCCGGGCTTCCCATGCAGCCAGTGTGCCTGCAGGCCCCTCAACGCGAGCCGTAAGCGCTTCGAGCACGGCGCGAGCATTGCCTCGATCCAACTCGGCAATGGCATGCATCAGCACCCGCCATCGTCCGACGGACTCCATGGCGACGCTGCGGTCCAGTGCGTCCGCCGGTAGCGGCGGCGCGTGCACACCGTCAGCGGTGCACAGCAACTCCCACCGCCAGAACGCACTGGCCGCCGTGCCAGGCGTGTGTGCTGAGGCGACGCGAGCCGGTCCTGGTCCCAGTGGCGATGAAGGATCCAGTCGAAGATCCGGCATGCTCGTGGGCAGGTCGTGGTACTGCAGTTGCACGCTGGAGTCACCAATGTGCAGCGGCCCAACAGCATCGCACGGCACGGACAAGATGAGATGCGGCCCCAGGCCGGTAGACGCGCCGCCGCGACCTGGGACGTCGGCGATGCGCCGCACGCGCATGGGCGCCGGATGCACCGCCCAATGGCGTTCCAAGGTCGGTGGTGCATCCACCCACACCACTTGGGCGTGATCTCGTTGCGTCCCATCGTCCATCGTCCAGCGCACCGCAACCGTGTCTGGCCACGGCGATGACTGTGCCTGCATGGGCACCATCAACACGCCACCACGGACTGCAAGCGCCTGCACCACTGCAGGCTCGGGTGCGGCAATAATCAGAACCGCAAGGGCGGCGCTGATCATGACTGCCCTGCAGGACTCGCGTGCCCGCGAATCGTTGACAGCACGTCGTGGGTGGCACGATCCAGTTCGTCGTTCACAACGAAGCGGTTGTAGAGGCCCGGGGCCTGGGCGGCGTCATACTCGCGCCGCGCTTCGGCCAACCGTCGCTCGATGGCGGATGCGTCATCACGGCCACGATCTGTGAGGCGTTGACGCAGCACCTCGTCGCTCGGGGGCAGGATGAAGATCATGCAGGCGTCGGGCATGGAGGCCCGCACCTGCGCCGCACCCTGCACGTCGATGTCGAGCAGCACCACCCGACCGGCCTCGAGGTGGGCTTCCACCGCGTCCCGGGGCGTGCCGTAGCCATCGCGGCCGAACACCTTGGCATGCTCCAGAAAGGACCCTTGAGCCACCATGTCATCGAAGGTGGCCTCGGAAACGAAGGTGTAGTCCTCTCCGTCCACTTCACCGGGCCCAGGGGCCCTCGTGGTGACGGACACGCTGAACACCCCATCCACAGCATCACGCACGCGATGGGCGATCGTCGTCTTGCCGACGCCCGAGGGACCTGACATCACCACCAACAGACCTGCCGCCATGGGTGGAATAGTACCGCTGCGCGGTACAATTCCCCGAATGGCCACTGCTCAGATCGCCATCGTGGGACGCCCCAATGTGGGCAAGTCGAGTTTGCTGAACAAGCTCGCCGGCAAGCGGGTGTCGATCGTCGACGCCGTGCCGGGGGTGACGCGCGATCGGGTGTCCACCATGATCGAGCTCGACGCCCCGCAAGAACTCAAGACCCGCGAAAAACGCTGGGCAGAGCTCTCCGACACCGGCGGCTGGGGCGTGTACACCACCGATGACAACCGCATCGACGACGCCGGGTGTGACCTCAACGCCCTCACTGACGACATCGAAGGTCAAATCGGCGCCGCGATGGGCAATGCCGACCTCATTCTCTTTGTGGTGGACGCCCAATCGGGCCTCACGCCGCTCGACCATGTAGTCACTGATCTATTGCGCAAGCGCGGCCTCGCCGATCGAGTGCGATTGATCGCCAACAAGGTGGACGGCCCCTCGTGGGAATCGCATGCCATGGAAGCAGCCGGGCTGGGCTTCGGTGAACCGATGTGTGTGTCCACCACCAGCGGCCGAAACATGCGGCACTTGCGGGAGATGCTGTGGGACGCCGTCGGCACAACGGAAGAAACACCCAGCTCGGAAGAGATGAAGATTGCGATCGTCGGCTGCCGCAACGCCGGCAAGTCAACGTTGATCAACGCACTCGCCGGTGAAGAACGCTGCATCGTGTCGGAGATCGCCGGCACCACGCGCGACGCGGTCGATGTGCACTTCACCATGAAGGATCGCAGCTTCCTCGCCATCGATACCGCAGGCTTGCGCAAGCGAAAGAGCTTCTCTGGCGATGTGGAGTACTACGCATATCACCGCATGCTGCAGGCCATTCGTCGCGCTGATGTGGTGCTCTTCCTTGTCGACGCCACACGCAAAGTGAGCCAAGTGGACGCCAAGCTCAGTCAAGAACTGCAGCGGCAATTCAAGCCCACCGTGATCGTGGTCAACAAGTGGGACGAGGTGGACGGCAAGGCGTCCCCCGAACAGTACGCCGAGTACCTCACCGGCGAACTCCGCGGTTTGGACTACGCCCCAATCGTGCTCGCCAGTGCGCTTGAAGGCGAAGGTCTCGAGGACATTGTCACGATGGCATTCAATCTGCATGCCCAGGCGACGCATCGTGAGGGCACGGGCAGCCTGAACAGTGTCATCAAGGACATCTTGAAGAAGCGTGGCCCCACATCACGGTTGGGGACGCAGGCCAAATTGTTCTATGTCTCACAAGTCGCCACGCAGCCGCCGACCATCGCCATGGTGGTGAACAATCCCAAGTTGTTCGAAGGCCGCTACGAGCGATACTTGATGAATCGTCTGCGCGAAGAATTGCCCTTCAGCGAAGTACCGATTCGGCTTGTGTTCTCGAAGCGGTCGCGCAGAGACCTCCAGGCGCTCAAGGAAGGTCGCATGGACTGACAGTGGAGGTCGTGGTCAGCGCCGGCGACGGCGGCCGGCGAGACCGGCAATACCGAACAGAGCCACGACGCTGGGCCCCGGCACGCCGACATCGATAGTCATGCCGCCGTTTGCGGAGTAGGACGATTGATAACTGTAGTACCACTCCGAGCCGTCCTCGCTCTCCCAGTAGTCCTCGTACGAGCTGCCCTCGCCGTGTCCCATGTCGGCGAAAGTGATTGTCCAGGTACCTGCGCCCAATGTGAACTCACTCAGATTTCCGGTAGCACCGGTGAAGTCAGCCCCGGTGGCGCTGTTCTGGAATCGATAGCCCATATCGCCCCAGCCATCGATCACCAACCCGGTGTCCGTTGAAATCTGCAGCCAGAAGTCTGTCGACTCATATTCGTATGTGTCCCAACTGTCGCCCCAACTGTTGGACTCTGATGAGGAAGACTCAGAGTAGGCGGCCCACATGTCAATGCCCGACCCGATGGTGTCATACATGCCGTTGCCGGTGTTGTACCCGCCCGGGTAGTCGAGCATGTTGATCGTCTCGCTGTAGGGACTCCAGTTGTAATCAGCGCCGTAGTTCATCCACCCCTCAGACATGATCCAGGCGTCCGCCTGAGCCAAGGTGGTGATGGACAACACCGATACAGCCGCCGCGAGCGCACCCTGTCTTAGCCCTAGCCCTTCTCTCAGTTTCATGGCTTCTCTCCTCCAGAGGCTCTTCCAAAGCCAAGTTCAAGCCTAACTGGACAGACCTGACGCTGACCACAACAATCCGTCAATAATCTGCACCAAGGGGGCCAAACGGTCTCTACAGCAGTCGAACAAGGACACAGGGGGCAGAGAACAGTGCCCCTGCCCTCAGGAGGCCAGCATGAGCGAACGGGACTGCCGGGAGAGGCCATCTATGCAGTGTTGAATCAGCTCGGTGGGTTCCCACCCCAGTTCCGCAGCCCCGGTTGCAATGTCATCCCGACTGACCGCCGCTGCAAAGTTGGCGGTCTTGAGCTTCTTTTGCACACTCTTGGGCGTCAGCCCGTCGATGCCCCCGGGCCGCACCTTGCAGCAGGCCACGATGAAACCCGAAAGTTCATCCACAGCAAACAGGTACCTCGCCATGTCGCCGGTGCGCTCAACCCCGCTGTAGGTGGCGTGCCCGAGGATCGCCTGAATGATCTCCTCATCGACATCGCCTCGCTCACGCAGGTAGGCCACACCCACGAATGGGTGTTCCTCCTGAGTCGGGTGGCGTTCGTAATCGAAGTCATGCAGGAGGCCGCAGATGGTCCAGCGGTCAACCTCATCCGGCATGATCTGCGCCGCTGAGTAGGCCATGCAGGCCGCGACGCACTCCATGTGGTGTCGCAGGCCCATCGAGGCCACCCATTCGTGCATCAACGCACGCGCCTGATCAACAGTGATGCCCATGATTCACCCAGCCTACACTGTGGTGCCTGATGTCGATCTTTCCCCTGCCTGTGTTTGAAGCGGATGCCGACCCGGACAATCGCGATGCCTTGACGCTCGAGGAGCAGCATGCCCTGCTTGAGCCACCCAAGACCATCGTGGTGCGGTTCGGCCGCATGGGGATGGTGGGTGAGTACCGCAGCGACACCGACATTCGCCCCGGGTGTGGATCCAAACTGGTCGCCCGTACACACCGTGGTGTGGAACTCACCGAAATGCTCACCACGACCTGCACCAATGCTGGCTGTGGCAAGTCGGTGACGCGGCAGGAAATGCGGACCTACATCGAGGGCTCGGGCGGCAAGGACTTCCCGTTCTACAACTCGGGCAAGATTCTCCGCATCGCCACAGCTCAGGACATGGCCACGTCTTCCCGGCACGACGAAGCCGCCCGCACCCGCAAGCAGCGCGTGCAGGAGATGGTCGACTTCTTCGGGTTGGACATGAAGGTGGTCGACGTCGAACTCATTCTCAGCGGTGATCACCTCACGGTGTACTACCTCGCCGAAGAACGACCCGAGGTCACCGATCTGGTCCACGACATCGCTGCCGAGTTCAAGTGCAAGGTGGACATGCGACAAGTGGGCGCCCGCGACGAGGCCCGTCTCAACGCCGACTATGAGAAGTGCGGGCAGCACTGCTGCTGCAAGAACTTCCTCAAGGTGCTCAAGCCCGTGTCAATGCGAGCGGCCAAACAGCAGAAGGCCACGCTCGATCCGCTGAAGATCTCTGGACGCTGCGGTCGACTCATGTGTTGCCTGCGGTATGAAGATCAGACGTACCGCGAACTCAAGGCCAATCTGCCCCACCGAAAGACTCGCGTGGGTACCACCGAGGGCCCAGGCATCGTGGTGGATGGCAAGATCCTCACGCAACTGGTGCTGGTGGAACTGGAACACGACAAGCGCCGCATCGCCGTGCCGATCGAAGAACTGCTCGATCCAAATGACTGCCCCGACCCGCTCGATATCATCGCGCAGCAGGCAGCCCAAGCCCGTATTGATCCGATGCGGGGCAAAGATTCCCAGGGTGAGCCAGGCAAGAAGAAGCGGCGGCGCCGACGCCGCAAGAGCAAGAAGGCCGCTGATGCAGGTGGCGACGGGCCGACTGAGGCGCAGGCCAAACATCAACGACGTGTCGCTGAAGCCCAGGACGAGGCACAACCGAAGAAGAAGCGTCGCCCCCGACATCGCCGACGCAAGAAGAAGGACACCGATTCGTGAGCGGCCCCACCGCACAGTCTTCCATGCTCGACACCCTGCAGTCGCTTATCGTGGCTTTCGTTCTGGCCATGGTGTTTCGCGGCTTTGTCGTGGAGGGCTTCGTGATTCCCACAGGATCGATGGCCCCCACACTCCTGGGCAATCATCTTCGTCTCCGCAGCCCGCAAACCGGCTTCGAAACCGCGGTCGGACTCGACAGCCAGAGGCCAGATCAAGGCCGGCTCCGCGACCACTCCGTGTCACGACATGAGCAACTCCGCCCACGCAAGGCGGATCTGCGGCCCCTCGCCGGTGACCGAGTCCTTGTGCTCAAGACGGTGTACCCCTTCGCCGAACCCGATCGGTGGGACGTGACCGTGTTCAAGAACCCCACCCAGCCCGAAGGGCCGGCATCGAACTTCATCAAACGCCTCATCGGGAAACCTAATGAGTCGATCTGGATTATCGACGGCGACATCTTTGTGAAGCGTGCTGGTGAGGACGACTACCGCGTCTCCCGAAAGCCTGACCATGTGCAGGCCGGCGTATGGCAGCTCGTGCACGATGGCAGCCGGGCACCGGCACGGCCCGAAGCGCTCGTCCGTACACCCGGGCCGCCGTGGGTCGCCGCTCCAAATGGTGGATGGACACACCAACGCGGAGATTGGGTGCACACGGGGCAAGGGCAAGGCACGCTCACCTGGGATGACCGACGTATGCCCCTCGACGACTGGGCGGCCTACAACATGTTCTCACCCGTGCCGTCGTTCCCCATGAGCGATCTACTGGTCGGCGCCACACTGAAGCCCGCGACCGCAGATGACCAGATTGCCTTCACCCTCACGGCTCGATCGCATGCGTTCACACTGCTGTGCACCGAGGGCACATGCACACTTGAGGTGCGTCGCAACGGCACCGACGATCCGATCGACACCGTCACTGCGCCTGCCGACATCATGCGGCCGGGCACCGCGGCCCGACTGGAATTCGAACACCGCGATCAGCAGATCATCGTTCGTCTCAATGGCGACCATGTGCTCACACACACGTTCGACTGGTCTCCACGACAACGCCTGGAGTACTCCCGAGGGCTCATCGGTACGGGCATGACGGACGATGAACTCATCCGCCATCTGCCACAAGCCCCGCAGATGCAGTGGACCGTTGAAGGCGCCGATGTGCGCATTGCCCACATTAAGGTTGAGCGAGATCTCTATCACCGCCGCGATCTGATTCGATCCTCAGGCACCAAGCACCCGGCCCCGACCGGCCGTGAGAATGAAATCCAACCCGGTCAACCCGCTGCGAGCACATCCCCGGACACGATCGTGCATCTTGGGCCTGATCAGTTCTTCATGCTTGGCGACAACTCTGGGCGGTCCAACGATGGCCGGCTCTGGGGCTGGCCCGATCCGATGGTGGCTGCGCTCTATGACGATGATCCATTCGTGGTGAATCGTGATCTGCTTATCGGCAAGGCCTTCGCGGTGTACTTCCCCGCAGCGCACTCCCTGACATCCGGGGGGACCGGGTTCATCCCCGACTTCGGCCGGCTTCGCTTCATTCGCTGACCCGCCCACCGAGGGCGTACCATGGCGACATGATGGTGGAGGTCAGTGCAGCGCGAACAGTGTTGATTGTCGACGGTGATGACACCAGTCGAGAACTGCTGCATACCAATCTCACCGGGCAAGGCATGGCCATCACCAGCTGCACGAGCATGGCCGATGCACAGCGCACGGTGGACGACAGCACGTTCGACCTGATGATTGTCAGCGATGCCCTGCCTGATGGACGCGGCCTGCACCTGGTGCGGCACTGCGCCACCACCGCTCCGGGCATGGGCATCATCGTGGTGTCCGACCGCGATCGCACTGAATCGGTGATCCGGGCACTCGAATCCGGCGCGGACGACTACCTGACTCGTCCCCTCCGCCCGGCACTCGCCGTTGCTCGCGTGCGCAGCGTGCTGGACACCGCCGCCGACCGGCACCGCTCAGGCGCACCGGCGCTGCTCGATCTGCCGGGCATCGATCGCCATCTGGAGCAGGCACAAGGTGGCCGCGCCAAACTGCAGGCCATCTGCGACATCCTGCGCGACGGCCTCGACGCCGAACGAGCCAGTGTGTTCGGACTCAAGGCCGACACCTTTGAACTTGTGACGGTTGTTGCCCACGGTGACGACGGGCTCGACACGCCGCTCATTCACATGCCGGCCGATGCAGGTCTCGCTGGGGCAACGGTGCAATCGGGCGACCTCGTCAATGTCCCCGACGCCTATGACGATGCCCGCTTCAATCGGTCCTTCGATGAGCAGACTGGGTTTGTCACGCGGTCGGTGTTGTCCGTGCCGCTTCGTGACCAGCACGGCCAGTTAGTTGGTGTGGCCCAGGTGCTCAATCACAGCACTGGCACGTTTTCTGCCGCATGCGAAGTGATCGCCCGGCAACTTGCGACACGATGTGCGGCAGCGCTCCTTGAGGCGTTCTATGCCGACCGCCTTGACGGCGAAGTGCATCTGGCCGCCACGATTGCTCGCGCACCGGCCGATGTGGGCATCAACACCACGCAAGTACTCGCCGGAACGGATGCGCTGACTCAGGTGCTGCCCGATCTGCCGGAGCGATTCGATCCAGCGCAGATGATCGGGTCGATCATCGGTCGGTACGAGGTGAAGGCCGTGCTGGGCCGAGGCAGTCAGGGGTTGGTGCTTGAAGGTGAAGACGCATTCCTCGAACGCGCCGTCGCCATCAAGTTGCTCGGTCCCGACTCCGCCAGTGTGCAGTCGCTGCGCCGTCAGTTCATGCGTGAGATGCGTTCAATGGCCCTGTTGTCGCATCCCAACACGGTGTCGGTGTACGACGCAGGAGAGCACGAAGGCGCACTCTTTCTGGTGATGGAAAAGTGCAGCCGCGGCACGGCGCTGGGTCGGCTGCGGGCATCGGGCGCGATGCCGCTGCTCGAAGCAACCCAGGTGGTTCGCGATGCCTGTCGTGGCCTCGACGCCGCACATCGGCGGGGCATGGTGCACTGCGACATCAAACCGGACAACATCCTGCTCGATGACCACGAAGCCAAACTCAGTGACTTCGGCCTCGTCCTTGCGGCCAACACCGAAGGCGACGGGTCGGGCCGCGTGGCCGGCACACCCCACTACATGAGCCCGGAGCAGTGCGATGGCAAGGCTGTCGATCATCGCAGCGACATCTACGCTCTGGGCGCCACCTTCTTTCATCTCGCGACGGGGGAGGCCCCGTTCGCTGATGCGAAGGACGTGGGCCGAGTGATGGACCGCCATCGACGCGAGCCTGTGCGCGATCCACGACTGCTCGATCCTGCCCTCCCGCCTGACCTGAGTGTGATCGTGGCGACGGCCATGGCCAAAGACCCACTGGACCGCTACCAAAGCGCCCAGGCCATGCTGGACGACCTTGATGCCCTACTGGCGATCACCCGACTGCGGGGCTGAGCGGGTAGACTCTCCTCTCGGCTTGGAAGGCCCGCGAAGGGAGGCATGCAATGTCCGACACCACCGGTGAAGTTCTGTTCGTCGACTACCACAACGACGGCGATGCCCTTTTTGCCACGCTTGAAGTCTCCAACATCGGCCAGCGTGAATCCAAGATCATCGCGATGTCGATGCAGGACCAACTGGGCTCGGTGAAGCCCGGCCATCGGTTCCTCGTGATCGACATGGGCAAGGTGAACTTCATGAACTCCATGGGCATCGGCATGCTGATCGACGCCCGCAGCCGAGCCGCAGGCCTCAAACTCAAGACCGTGCTCGCCAATGTCGGCGATGACATGTTCAAGTTGCTCAAGATGGTACGTCTGGACAAGGTCTTCAGCGTGTGCCAGAACGACAAGCAACTGAAGAAAGCGCTCAAGCGCTGATCCACCCTGCGTGTCGCCTCAGCCCTGAAGAACACCCCACAGTGCATCAATGTGTGACCGCTCGACATCAAGCGAGCCGATCGCCACACGCAGCACGAGTTGATCATGCAGTTTGCAGTGGGTCACAGCAAAGCGACCGTCGGCGTTGACGGCATTGATACCCGCCTGCGTGGCGTCATCACCATCGACATGGCGAATGCAGACCAGACCAAGTGACACCGGCGCGGCGAGCGTCCAGGTCGTACTTGCATTCACCTCGTCCGCGAGATGACTGGCCAACGCCACATGATGGTCCACCATGTCGGCAAGTGCCTGCGTACCGGTGCAACGCAACACCATCCACAGCTTGAGCGCACGGAATCGCCGGCCCAGTTGCACGTGCCAGTCTCGGTAATCGACCACGCCGCCAGAGTCCGTCGGGTCGTTCCGCAGATACTCAGGCGTGACCGACATCGCATCGATCAACGGGACACGATCCGCCACCCACAGGCAGGAGCAATCGAAGTTCACGCCCATCCACTTGTGGGGATTGAAGCACCATGAATCAGCGAGGTCGGCGCCCGCGATGATCACATCCCGCCACCGTGCACTGAGGGCCGCCGTGCCGGCCCAGGCGGCATCGACGTGCAGCCAGATCGAGTGGTCGTCGCACACCGTGGCGATGGTGTCCACCGGGTCAATGGCGCCGCTGGCCGTGCTGCCCACGGTGGCGCAACAGAAGATCGGCCTGCATCCTGATTCGATGTCGGCCCGGATGGTGTCGCTGAGCGCGGCCACATCCATTGCGCCATCAGCCGTGCTCTGCACCGCTCGCACGTTCGCCCGGCCGATGCCGGCGATTGACGCAGCCTTGAGCACGCTCGAATGCGTCTGGTCGGAGGCGTAGACCGTCAGCGGTCCGGCCGCATGCAGCCCTTGGTCGCGTGCCAAACCGTCGGTCGCTCGATCACGAGCAGCCACAAGACAACTGAGCACGGCGCTGCTGGCCGTGTCCTGAATCACACCGCCGCCGGGGCCACCTTCTGCGAATCGATCCGGCAAGCCCATGGCCTGCCGTAGCCATTCAAGCATGCGAATCTCAACCTCGGTGCATGCCGGCGATGAGATCCACAGCATCCCTTGCTGGGCCATGGCGGCGCCCAACACGTCGCCGAGCAAGGCATGCTCCTGGGCATTGCTGGGAAACCACGCGAACCATCCGGGCGCATCCCATCGCACCAATCCTGGCACGATCCATCGGTCAATGTCATCCAGGGCCGTGGTCACACTGACCGGTGCCGTGGGGACAGTTGTCGGCAAGGCGTCGAGCACATCGCCGGGCGCACATTCGGACCACACCCGCTGCGTGTGCGCCCCTTCACGGTGCCGCTCCAACCAGCGGGTGACATCGCGCATGTCATCGCCAAATGACGCTGCCCCGGCACGCCATGGCCGCGATGTACTCATGCAGGGAGGGCCTGCAGTTCTTCACGCAACGCATCAGCAAGCGCCGACACGGTGGCAGGGCCGAAGTCGAACGTGAGTCCAGCCGCTTCGAACAACTCGGGCAGTGGCCGCGAGCCGCCCAGTTCCAGTGCGGCTCGATACGCCTCGAGCGCGCCCGGTGCATCCGTCTTTGCGTTCAACCACAACTGCAGTGCGCCCAGCTGCGCGATGCCGTATTCGATGTAGTAGAACGGCACCTCGAACAGATGCAGCTGTCGATGCCAGAGTTTGGTGCGGTACTGCTCAAGTCCATCCCAGCACACATCCGGAGCGAATCGTGCGTGGAGCTCGCGCCAGTAGATGTCACGCTGCTCGGCACTCGGACATGGTCGCGTGTACAGCCAGTGCTGATACGCATCGATGGTGGCCACCCAACAGAGCGTGGAGATGATGCCCTCGAGGTGCTCTCGGCGTGCACGCGCCGCCTCGGCTTCGTCGTAGAAGCGGCTCAAACCTGGAGCCGCAAGTAGTTCCATGCCCATCGACGCCACCTCGGCAAACTCGATCGGTGGATGGCGATAGGCCAACAGGTCTTCATCACGCGACAGCATCGCGTGGAACGCGTGCCCGGCCTCGTGGATCATCGTTTGCACATCGCCGTGCGTACCGGCAGCGTTCATGAAGATGAACGGCCGTCGCATGCGCTCGCGATCGTACTGGTACCCACCTGGCGCCTTGCCCTTGCGTGATGCCAGATCCAGGCTGTCACCCTCGCGCATGGAATCGAACAGCTCGCCGAGTTGGTCATCCATTTCGTTGAAGAGCGTCGATGTCTTGTCGACAAGCTCATCGGCATCGCCAAAGGGTCGCAGTGGATCCCGGCCCAACACATCTACACCCAGATCCCACGGGCGCAGTACATCGAGGGTCAGTGCCTCACGACGTTCGCGATTAGCTTCGCGCAACAGTGGCACGCACACCTGCTCCACCGCCGTGTGGAATGCCTCGCAGTGGCCGGGGCCGTAGTCGAAGCGATGCATGGCGGTGAAGGCCCAGGCCCGGTAGTCCTCCTGGCCTGCATTGGCAGCGATCCGGCCACGCAACTCCACCAGCTCGTCAAAGATGCCGTCGAGTTTCTCGTGATCTTGATAGCGGCGTTCGGCAGCGGCCCGCCAGGCACGCTCGCGCAGGTCGCGGTCGGTTTCCTGCAGGAACGGATTGAGCTGTGCCATGGTGCGCTCTTCGCCTTCGAAGTCCACCGTCATGGCGCCGTTGCACTCGCTGTATTGCTGGCCAAGTTTGGTTTCGTCCACCTGCAAAGGCACGTTGGCCTCGCGGAACAACTCAACATCTGCCCGCAGGGCCTTCAAGTACAGGCCCCACCGGTCCTGATCGAGCGCTGCCGCATACTCGTTCTCGACAATACGACGATCCAATGCGAAGCCGATCTCCTTGAGCTCGGGGTCGAGTTCTTCCACGAACTGCAGGAAGGCCTTGGTGATGGCCTCGTCATCCGTGTGCCGCGTCATGTTGATGTACCGATCGGCTCTGGCCTCACCCACGGCGGCGTCGAGTTCACTGCGATCCAGCAGGAGTTGTGCGAGATCCTCGGCATTGGCCACAGGCCGGTCCAAGAGTGCTTGATACAGCGGCTCGACGGCGGTCCAGTCGCCACCGTCCAGATCGGCGGGGGCGAAGTCAACGGCTTGGGGGTAGGTCTTCATGGGGAGCGGGTCTCGTCGGCACTACTGGCGCACACAGGGGAAACAGCGAGGGTGGGCACGTCGAATTCCGACGCGATGGCGTGCGCCATGGCGGTCGCTTCCAGTGCCGTGTCGCACGTGAGAAAAACGGTTGAGCCACTGCCACTCACATGCACGGTGCGATGCACGAGTGACTCGATGGCTGTGGACAGGTGAGCAATGACGGGCGCTTCAAGGCACGCACTCGCCGCAAGATCATTGAATAGCGGTGCCACGCCGGCGCGGACATCTGCCACACGATCCGCATGCACCGCTGTGGCATCCGATGCAGTGTCGTCGAACCGGCGATACACCGCTGCGGTGGAGCATGTCGCATCGGGCAACACCAGCACGATGTGCATGTTGGGCAGGCTGTCGTGCACGGTCACATCGCCGCCGGTGGCTTGCACCGTGGCGCTGCCGCCGTGCACCATGAACGGGACATCAGAGCCCAATGCCAAGGCGATGTCGATGAGTATGCGCGAATCGAGCTGCAGGTTGAACATGGCATTACACGCACGCAACATGGCTGCCGCATCGGCACTGCCGCCCCCGAGACCACTGCCCACAGGAATGCGCTTGCGCAGCGTCATCTGCACGGGCAATGCGTGGCCCACATGCTGCTCCAAGGCCAGGTGCGCGCGCACGGCAAGATCATCGGTGATCGACCAGTCGATCTCGGTGCGCACCGGGGCGTCGTCATGCCACAACACGGCATACCGCGACAGGCTTTCTGGATCGAGTTGCACAAGACTCAGGTCATCTACGAGATCGACCGTCACCATCCACGAGCAGATGGGATGCATGCCCGTGTCGGCATCGGGCGTGCCAACTGACAAGGCAAGATTCACCTTCGCCGGGGCAGTGATCGACAAGGTGTCAGACACCTCTT
This sequence comes from Phycisphaerales bacterium, assembly GCA_022446965.1. GTDB lineage: Bacteria > Planctomycetota > Phycisphaerae > Phycisphaerales > SM1A02 > JABAAC01. The sequence continues at coordinate 13,902 of JAKVBV010000007.1, read as the reverse complement.
AGACCTCGCACCAAGGCGCGGTGTCGGCTTTGGACACCGTGAACGTCATGTTGGAACACATCCCGGCCAGCCGCGCTGCCAGGTGCGGGAGGAAGCCACGCTCAGTATTGGTGTGCCCGGCAAGCAGCACGCTCACGCCGTTAGCCTTGGCCTCGAGCAGATCGTGATGCCGCATTTCGCCTGTCACGAACACGGTGGCGCCGGCTACGGATGCCGGATGCAGCAACGAGCCACCTGAACCTGGGCAACAGGCTGCAACGCTGTGCGGGTCTTCTGAGGCCTTGACCATGCGCAGCGACGGCACATCGAGATGCAGTTTGAGGCGATCAGCGATGACTTCAATCGTGGCTGGTTCATCGAGTGTGAGCACCCGGCCTTCACCTCGATCCGTCAGCGGGTGATTCGTCAACGACACCACGTGAATCGGCGGCTCCTCATACGGATGGGCCGCTCGAATCGCCTCGATCGCGCCGGGCAAGGCCTGCGCTCCACAGGGCAGTGTGAGACGGTACTCCTCCACCTGCTCCACGGTGCCAGCCTCGCCCACCGTGGGTGACGTGCCATCACCCCCGCGAAACGTGCCGATCACCTCGGCCGCGGTGGAGCACGTGTCGTAGTCGCCGATGCGGCCGGCACCCGCTGCGGCCGCCGCTGTGCGAACGGCATCAACAGCATCACGCGGCACCATGACGGTGAGCTCATGGGCCTCATCGGCACAATGATCCGACTCAGGATGAATGGGCCTTGTGGACCCACCACCGATGCCCTGCGCCAGCCAATCGGTCATGCCATCGGGCGCCGCGTCGAGCGCCGTGTGCGGCGAGATCACGGCGATCCCCGCCTCGATCAATCCCATCAACACCCGTCCCTGCGGGAAGCGGTCTGTGATGCACGGAGACGCCTTGAAGATCACCGGGTGATAGGCCACGACGGCCTGCACATCACGCTCGATGGCCTCCTGGAGCACGGCTTCCGTGAGGTCGATGCACAGCAGGACCCGCGCACACGGCGCCTCGTACCGGCCAACGAGGAGGCCCACGTTGTCCCACTCCGCACCCAAGGTGAACGGGGCGATGGCGTTGATGGCGGCGTTGAGATCGCTCACGAACATGCCAAAACGGTACCACTCCAGCACCCGGTCCGTGGCTGCTCGCGGGGCCTCATGGGAACCTACAATTCCTGATCTCATGTTCGCCCCGATCGAAGACATCCTGAGCGATCTCAAGGCCGGCAAGGCTGTCGTCCTTGTGGACGACGAAGGCCGCGAGAACGAAGGCGACTTCATGGTGGCCGCCGAGCACATGACCGTGGACATGGTGAATTTCTTCACCCGTGTCGGCGGCGGCTACCTGTGTGTGGCCATGGATGCCGAATCGTGCGACCGCCTGGATCTGGGCCCACAGACCAGTGTGAACACCTCGCTCCGCACCACCGCGTTCACGGTGAGTGTGGACGGCCACCCCCGTCATGGCGTGGGCACGGGTATCAGTGCTGATGACCGGGCCAAGACCATCCAGTTGCTCGCCGATCCGGCCGCTCGCCCCGACGATCTGGTCCGCCCGGGCCACATCAATCCGCTGCGGGCCCGCCCTGGCGGTGTGCTTGCTCGCACAGGCCAGACCGAAGGCAGCGTGGATCTGTGCAAGCTGGCTGGCCTGGCCCCGGCTGCTGCAATCATCGAGATCGTCAAGCCCGACGGCACCATGGCCCGCCGTGATGATCTCGTCGCCTTGTGTGAAGAACACGACCTCAAGATGTGTACGGTGGAGCAGATCATCGAGCACCGGCTGGCCCAAGAGACACTCGTTCACCGCGTGGAGCCCCTTGCCGGCCGCACGGTGCAAACCGCATGGGGCGAGTTCAGACTGATCGCATTCGAGAGCGCCATCGACCCGCAGCCCCATGTAGCGTTGTGCAAAGGCGACGTGGGCTTGGTCGATGACAACGGCCAGCCCATCCGCATCGACGAACCGGTGCTGGTACGGGTACACCGTCGCGACATCCTCGGGGACATCTTCGACGTCACCCAGGATGACGCCGCCTCCAGTGGCTCCGTGCTGCGTGCGTCGATGCAGGCCATCGCTGATGAAGGCCGTGGCGCAGTGGTGTACCTGCGACCGGAGACCCTCGGCGACACGCAACTGTCGGCCATGTTGCACCGGGTGCGACGACCCGATCGCGACGATCCGGACCAACCAGATCTTACGCGGCCCGACGGCATTGGTGCTCGCGCAGTCCCCACCGACACGCGCAACACCGGCACCGGCTCACAGATCCTTCAGGCATTGGGGCTGACCAAACTGCGACTGCTCTCCACAGCAAAACGCACATGGCATGGCCTGCACGCCTACGGGCTGGATGTCGTGGAGACCGTCACGGTCTGACGGTCACTGCCCGGCTCAGAACGTGATCGTGCCTTGCACGCCCACCACCGGCGCGGATTCGTAGTCGGTATCGAGCACATCAACTCGCGCGGTGTTGGTGATCTTCATGGATCCACCGATGTTGGCGCCCACGAAGGCGCTCACTGTGCATCGCTCGCTCAGGTCGTACGAGATGAAGGCTGCCACGGGCAACATGGTGAACTCACCGGCGCCGCCGGGCGCTGTTGGATCACCATCGGCCAGCGTGAAACGTTGATAGTCGTACACCGCAGCCACACCCACCGTGACGTCGTCGGTCAAGGCGTAGGCCAACTCTGCCCCGGTTTGATTCGCCCAACCGCTTGTGAGCGAAGTGGACAACCGCAGATGCTCCGTGATTCCCCACTGCACCATGATCACGGGGTACACGAGTGCGTCATCGAGATGCCGACTCCGCACACCGATGCCGCCGCCCAATGCGAGCCGCTCATTGACCGCATACACCGCACCAATTGCACCGCCGACATCGATCGCATCGCCAAAGTTGGCGCCATCGGCGGCCGCCGAAATCACCTGTGCGCCGCCAAACACCTGCCATCGCTCGGTGGCCTTCCATTGCACCGAGGCGTCGGCCTGCCAGGTGCGGACGCTGTCCCATGTGATGGCGGGGCCTTCGGCATCGAACGTGTCGTACTGCCCGCGAATCCCAACTCGAAGCTCAAGATCATCACGCAACGGCGTGGAGCCGTTGAGGTGCATGTGGCCACGGCCCCATTTGAAACGGCCCCCTGCATCAATGGTCGTGCGGAGTTGGTAGGCGTAGCCCGCCTCCAGCGACCAGTTCAGCTCGAACGGTGTTGCAGCATCTTGCCCAAGCCCGGCATCGGGATCTTGAGCCGCAGCGAGGGCTAGTGCGCACATGGTCAATGCAATCATGACCGGCAGGATACTCGCCGCAGCGGCGGACAAGACAACAGGCCCGAGCGGTGCTCGGGCCTGTTGGGAAACTCGAATTGGGAACGAACTCAGGAGTCGTTCTTTTCGATCTGCCAGTACTCCAGTTCGACTGGCGCCTGACGGCCGAAGATCGTCACCAGCACACGAACCAGACCCTTCTCGGGCATGACTTCGTCCACGGTGCCTTCGTAGTTCTCGAAGGGACCCTCGTTGATCGACACATGGTCGCCGGGGTTGAACTCGAGCTTGACCTCGGGCTCCTGCTCGGGCAGGCGCGAGTCGAAGAGCATCTTCTCGACCTCGGCAGGTGACATGGGCGTGGGACGGCCCTTGTTGCCCACGAAGTCGCCCACACCGGTGGTTTCCTTGATCAGGAAGAACACGTCCTGCGGAATGCGCCCGTCCTTCTCCAGACGCATCTCCACGAAGATGTAGCCCGGATACAACTTGGTTTCGGTGACCCGGTGCTTGCCGCCCTTGAGCGTGCGTGTCTTTTCGGTGGGCACCATGATGCGGCCCACGCTCTGATCAAGCGACTCAATCTGCACCTTGCGCTCGAGCGTGTCACGCACCGAGTTCTCTTTGTTCGAGGCCACCCGCAGCACGAACCAGTTCATGCCCTCGCGGTACATAGGGAGGTCCACGGCAGGATCAAACGGCTTGCCGTCGTCTTCGGTGGCTGCCTCAGCCTCAGGCTGCGCAACGGTCTCGGCGGCAGCTTCGGTGTCGGCTGGTGCCGTCGTCAATGTTGCTTCGGCTGCCTCGCCCGCCTCGGTTGCGGCTGCTTCAGTGTTTTCGTTCTCAGTCATGAAACTTCTCCACCTGCTCAAGCAGGAGGTTGATCAGCCGGTGCGGAGCACGGTCATCCACGTGAAGATGCCGGCGAAGATGAAGTCGAATCCACGACAGTACATCGCCGTGAAGAGCGTTAGCAGAATGACCACGCGCGTTGCTGTAGCAATCTCCTGGCGCGAAGACCAGTTCACCTTTCGCATCTCGCCCTCGGTGGCCACCATGAACTCCACGGTCGAGCGATGCACGCCCAGGAGGTACCACGTGATGCCGCCAAAGATGAGGGCGGCCAGCAACATGATGCCCACACGGACGTAGGTCGGCTCGAGGCCGAACACGGTGACGCCGTCAAACTCTTTCCAGAGCCACACCAGACCCAGCGCGATGACCGCCCCGTATCCATAGGCCGACATCAGTCGTACCCAGTAGCCCTGTCCAGCCTTGTAGATCGCAGGCATGTGCACTGGTCTCCAATTCAATCCTGACCAAATTCCTCAACGCCCACCGCTGGGGATCGGTCGTAACACGCCGGGAGTGACTCGAACACTCAACCTGCGGATTTGGAATCCGCTGCTCTGCCAATTGAGCTACCGGCGTTCAAACGGGGGTCACTTGCGCTTGATCTTGTGCAGCGTGTGCTTGCGCAGGCGAGGGCTGTACTTCTTGAAGCCAGCCTTGACCTTCTCGTCGATGCCGCCCTTGACGCGAATGCTCGTGCGGTAATTCAGATCACCACACTCAGTGCACTGCAGCCAGACGTACTCGCGGTCCATTGCCTTCTTGGCCATGTCGCTTCACCTTTCATGCCCGCCGCCGTGCGGTCGCCGGCGATGCGTGTGTGCATCGACCGGCGACCGCGTGAGCGGGCAAGTGATCCGATCGGATCACTCGAGAATCTTGGTCACCACGCCGGAGCCCACGGTACGGCCACCTTCGCGGACTGCGAAGCGGAGGCCTTCATCCATGGCGATGCTCTTGCCGAGGCTGACAACCATCTTGATGTTGTCGCCAGGCATGCACATCTCGGCACCGACGAGATCGAGTCCACCAGTCACGTCCGTCGTGCGGAAGTAGAACTGCGGCTTGTACCCGGAGAAGAACGGCGTATGACGGCCGCCTTCTTCCTTGGTCAGCACGTAGACCTCGGCTTCGAACTTGGTGTGGGGCGTGATCGAACCGGGCTTGGCCAGCACCTGGCCACGCTCGACATCGGTCTTTTCCACACCACGCAGCAGGCAGCCGACGTTGTCGCCAGCCTGGGCGTCTTCGAGAATCTTCTGGAACATCTCGACACCGGTGACGGTGGTCTTGCGAGCTTCTTCGGTCAGACCGACGATCTCGACCTCGTCGCCCACGGTCACGAGACCGCGTTCGATACGACCAGTCACGACAGTACCGCGACCCTTGATCGAGAACACGTCTTCGACGGCCATGAGGAAGGGCTTGTCGGTTTCACGCTCGGGCTCGTCGATGTAGGAATCGCAGGCAGCCATGAGCTCGTCGATGCACTTGCAGACGTCATCGTCCTTGCCTTCGCTCTCCAGCGCCTTGAGAGCACTGCCGCGGACGACAGGGATGTCGTCACCGGGGAAGTCGTAGGTGCTGAGCAGTTCGCGAATTTCCATCTCGACAAGTTCGAGGAGTTCCTCGTCGTCGACCATGTCGCACTTGTTCATGAAGACGACCATCTTCGGCACACCGACCTGACGACCGAGCAGGATGTGCTCACGCGTCTGGGGCATGGGGCCGTCAGTGGCAGCAACCACGAGAATGGCGCCGTCCATCTGGGCAGCACCGGTGATCATGTTCTTCACGTAGTCGGCGTGACCAGGACAGTCGACGTGGGCGTAGTGACGACCCTCGGTCTCGTATTCCTGGTGGCTCGTAGCGATGGTGATGCCACGGGCCTTCTCTTCGGGGGCGTTGTCGATTTCGTCAAACGCACGAGCAGCACCGAGATTCAGTGCAGACTGACGCGTGCAGATTGCAGCGGTCAGCGTGGTCTTGCCGTGATCGATGTGTCCGATCGTGCCGATGTTCACGTGCGGCTTGGTACGGACAAAGGTGTCCTTGGCCATCGTCGTGTTCTCCTGCCGTCTACTGTCCTGACGGCTACTTCTGGAAGTGCCTCGGCTTCCGTTTCCTGGAAACCCCGGCCGAGACACGGCCGGACGTCTTAGTGCCTCATCCTGAGGCGTCTTGTGATCGTGTGCAGACCATCTGCACACGAGTTGCAAGCCACCGACGGGACTTGAACCCGTGACCTCACCCTTACCAAGGGTGTGCTCTACCACTGAGCTACGGTGGCAGTGGCATGTCGCGGGACAATGGTGCCCCACCGATTAAAAACCGCTCCGAAGAAGGAGCGGAAGGGGGATTGTAGCCGTCTGAGCCGCATCTGCAAGGGCTTGGACCATGCGGATCGGTCTTGATTCGTCAGGTCGCCCCTGACTGGCCATGCATCACCACGGCGCCCGCTTGTGAAGGTTCGTGACCCGCACGCCACGCCCCTGAGCCGGGGTGCTATCGTCCATGGGGCCCTCTGGAACGGCCCCTTGAAGGCCCTCCAGCGAGTCCCAGGGGGTGTGCTTCTGGATCGATCCATCGAGCATCAGCATGAGGGCCTGCCCGTCGTAGCGGAAATCCACCTGCTGAGGGCTCTCAAACCCCCGCTTGGTGCCCGTAATGAAGGCCATCTCCGTGGTGTCACGGTAGTCCTCTTCATCCGGGGCTCCTCCGATGGTCTCTCCAGCAAAGGAATCCACCAGGTACATGGACCGATTGGGGGCCTTGATCTGGGCCAGCGACCACCTCGGATCGAGGTTGGGATCTGCCGCAGACCCGGTGCGATCCCGCATGGACCGCCCCTCGAAGAAGTTGTTTGCGGCAAAGAACCCTGGCAGGTCTTTTTCCCACGCGCCAGCTCCAAAGGGGAGCGGCATGCCCATGGGCGGGGTATTGACGCCAAAGAACGCCGGCTGGGCAATGGTCGTGCTGCCGTCAGTGAGTTCGCGTGGGTAGTGGAAGGAATTAGCAGCGGTCGATCGCAGCGGGTTGCGGCGATCCGCTGGGTCTTCTTCGTAGAGCCATCGCCCGGGCTGACTGTATGTCGTGTCAGCGTAGTAGGTTGAGCCATCAGGCATGAACATTGACGGTGGCTCAAGACGCAGTTGTTCCCCCACGCCCGCTTCCACCCAGAGGATGTCGGCCCAGGTGCCCTGAGAGAGCAAATTGGCGTGCGCATCGCCAGAGGCGGGCTGCCAGGGGATGTTGGTGTCAAGCCAGTCTTGCTCGTCGCCGTTGTAGGCGAAGTACCGACGGCCGCCGACGACACCTGCATCTGTGCCCTCTTCATCACGGGTGTCGAAACTGGCGGGCAATACAATGTCGTTGCGAGCAGCAGACCAGCCATCCATCCACTGGGCAATCTGCCGCATGTGGTGCTGCGACGTGACCACGTGGTCGGCCGACCGCACTGCGGTCAAGGCGCCAAGGGCCATCGCCAACAACAGCGCAATGATCGAGATCACTGTGAGCAGTTCAGTCAGCGTGAAGGCGCGTCGATGCATTCCAGAAGGCTCCCCGGGGCGGTCATGCCCTGCAAAGTCGATACGACAGGATACTGCCAAGGGTTGCCCCTGCGGCATGAAGGCCATCAATCGCCCTTGAGAGGCCATTCAGCCCAGATTCATGGTCATCAGGAATTCGGCGTTGGTCTTGGATTTGGACAGCCGCCCACGGAGCAGTTCCATGGCCTCCACCACCGACATGTCCGACACGACCTTGCGGAGGCGGCCGACCAGTTCCAGTTCCTTGGGATCAAGCAGCAGCTCTTCACGTCGTGTGCCCGAGGCAGGAATGTCGATCGCCGGCCAGATGCGTTTCTCGACCAACTTGCGGGTGAGGTGCAACTCTGAGTTACCCGTGCCCTTGAACTCTTCGAAGATCACTTCGTCAGCCTTCGAGCCGGTATCCACCAACGCCGTGCCGATGATCGTGAGCGATCCACCGTGCTCGATGTTGCGGGCACTCCCGAAGAACTTCTTGGGCTTGATGAGCGCGGTGGAGTCCACGCCGCCAGTGCCGATCTTGCCGCCACTGGTGGCATTGTTGTACCCACGAGCCAGGCGAGTGATCGAATCAAGAAGCACGACGACGTTCTCGCCGGTCTCCACCATGCGACGCGCCTTTTCCATGACCATCTCGGCCACCTGGATGTGCCGCGTCGCGTGTTCGTCAAACGTGCTCGCCACCACTTCAACGGTGTCAGCGGTATTGCGCTTGAAATCTGTGACCTCTTCCGGGCGCTCATCTACCAGCAAGACGATCACGTGCACGTCGGGGTAGTTCTGCGCAATCGCCTTGGTGATCTTCTGCAGCAGCACCGTCTTGCCTGTGCGTGGTGGTGCCACAATCAAGGCACGCTGGCCAAAGCCAAGCGGCGCCACCAGATCGATGACGCGTGTCTCAAGCACGTCGGGTTCGGTCTCGAGTGAGATGCGCTCTTCCGGGTGCAGGGGCGTGAGGTTTTCAAACGTGGCGTGATGGCCCAGTTCCGCCGGGGGACGGCCATTGACCGATTCCACACGCAACATGGCGAAGTACTTTTCATCTTCCTTGGGCGGACGAATCAGGCCCGTCACTTGTTGACCACGCTGCAGATTGAACTTCTTCATCTGCGCCGGGCCCACATAGATGTCGTCGGGCGACGGTGCAAAGGAGTACTCGCTGCTGCGAAGGAAGCCGAAGCCTTCCTTAGCCACTTCGAGTGTGCCTTCGCCCATCATCAAGCCCTGGTCCTCGGCATTGCGACGCAACACTTCAAACACCAGTTGTTGTCGCGACAACATCGAGGCGGACTCGATGTCCATCTCCTCAGCGATCTCAGTGAGGGCCGGGGCGGCCATCCGCTGCAGACCGATGAGGTCCATGCCGTCAGCCTTGGCCTTCTCGAATCGCTTCTTGGTCTTGGCGTCGAGTTTGGCGGCCAACTTGGAGGCTTCGGTTTCCAGCACATCGTCGGTGGGCACTTCGCCCGGTGAGAGCGAAATGCTGACAGCTTCCGACTTGCCTTGTGCTGATCCTGAACCGCCCTTGCGGCGTCGGCGTCGCTTCTTGGCCATGGCTTGTGTTCCTTCCGGAGGGGTGCCGCGTTGTGCGGCGTGAACTCAACACACATCCTGAGTGTGGACGTGCTGGATTGTGCGGGGGGGAGGGGTCAACGAAGGAACTGCACCACTGCAGACGTTCGTTGGGATGTCAGGTGAGTGTGTCGAGGATTCCCTCGAGCGCTGCGTGCAACGCCTCGGGGCCTCCCTCATTGACGACAACATGGTCGGCTTGTGAACGCTTGTTGTCAAGTGCAAGTTGCCGCACCTCTCGTCGATCGAGTTCTCGAGCATCCCAGCCACGGGTATCTGCCACCCGTGCCAACCGTGTTTCACGGCTGGCATCGATGAAGATCACGACATCACATAGGCTGTCGAGTTCCGCCTCGAACAGCAGCGGGGCATCGATGACAAGTGCTCGTGTGCCCTCAGGTGCTGCGCCGAAGATCGCCTGGCGTTGAGCATCCACTTCGGGATGGATCAGGCCCTCGAGTTGTTCCAAAGCATCGGGCTGCTCAAACACGATGGCAGCGATTGCAGCGCGATCCACCCGGCCTTCAGCGTCGAGGATGTCTGCGCCCCACCACTCCACGACCTGCGATCGAATGTGCTCGGCATCAAGCGCTGCCTTGGCGAGCACGTCGGCGTCAGCCACCACGCAACCCAGCGACTGCAGTGCTGCGGCGGCGGCACTCTTGCCGGCGCCTATGCCACCGGCCAGACCAATGACGGGTAGTGTCATTGCACGATCCGCCGCCAGGAGGTGCCGTCGGCGCCATCCTTGATTTCGATCCCCATGTCGAGCAGTTCGTCTCGTACGCGATCCGCTTCTGCCCAGTCCTTGTTCGCCCGCGCGGCGTTCCGCGCGGCGACCAGGGCGTCGATTTCGGCTTCATCACTGGAGGCTGGCTGCACTGTGGCACTGTTGCGATCGAGCACGCCCAGAACCTGGTCCATGGTCTTGAGTGCGTCGAGTTCCCGCGCGGCGGAGGCTGCACAGTTGCCAGTTGCACCACTGTGCCCCGCCGCTGCCTCGTTGAGCACTCCGATGGCCTTGGCGAGGTTGAGGTCGTCGAAGAGGGCCGCCTTGAAGTCGGCGAGGGCCCTTTCAAGTGGGCCGGCGCCGTCATGTGCGTCACACGTGCCGGCCACCAACGCATCTTGCAGACGACACCACCGATCAACCATCCGCCCGCAATCACGCAGGCCTTGCATGGTGAAGTTCGCATTGACACGATAGTGCGTTCGGATCAGTTCCAGCCGGATCGCCGCGGGCGTGGCGCCCTTGACGAGCAGATCACGCACCGTGAAGAACGTGCCGGCCGACTTGCTCATCTTGCCGCCGTCCACCATGAGGTGGCGAACATGCACCCACGTACGAGCGAACGAATCGCACATCGTGACACCACGTGTCTGGGCAATCTCACATTCGTGGTGCGGGAAGATGTTGTCTTCGCCGCCGCTGTGCAGGTCGATCTCGTCGCCAAGCAGTGCGCGAGCCATGACGGAACACTCGAGATGCCAGCCGGGATAACCCTCGCCCCAGGGGCTGGCCCATCGCATGAGGTGCGATGCATCAGGCTTCCACAACATGAAGTCGGCGGGGTGTCGCTTGATCGCCTGTGTGCCCATATCCACTCGGCCGCCTTCGCCGCTACGAATCGCATCGAGTTTGTTGCCCGACAGTGATCCGTAGTCTGGGAAGGACTGCACATCGAAGTACGCCACGCCGTCATCGGCCACGTACGCATGTCCGCGATCGATGAGCGTCTGCACCATGTCGATCATGCCCTGCACGAACTGCGAGGGCCGCGGCATGAGTGAAGGATCGTCGGCAACCTCATCGGCTACTTTGAGGCCCAGCAGACGAGCGTCTTCAAGGAATGCCTCAGCGTAGAAGTCGGCGATCGCCATGGGATCGTCGGGATCGATGTCCACGCCGTCGGGCAACGCACCAGACTTCTTGGCCTCAAGCAGACGCCGTGCCGCCACCTGCATCTTGTCTTCGCCGCCACCATCAGCATTGGTGTCGTCGGACATGTGACCCACATCCGTGATGTTCATGATGTGACGCACATCGTGACCGGCCAGCTCGAGCACTCGGCGAAGCACATCAGATGCCAAGAAGGCACGGAAGTTGCCGATGTGGGCGTAGTCGTACACCGTGGGACCGCACGTATAGAACCGTACCGGGCCGTTGGGGTCGATGGGTACGAAGGGCTCAGTTTGCCCGCTCATCGTGTTGTGCAGGTGAATGGTCATCGCCAGACGAGGAAGGGTACAGGCTTGATCGACTAGAGACCCAGCACCGCTGTACAGGTGGTGAAGTCGTATCGATCAAGAAGCATCTTCAGTTTGTCTTTGGTGGTGCCACAGCCCACGTAGCACTTGAGCCGACGCTTGAGCGACATTGGCACTCGCGGGCAATCGGGGGCGAAGTCACGGGGATGTAGGTACACCACCGTCGGGCGGCCTTGGGCATTGAGCTGATCAAAGCCCTTGCGAAGCAACCAGCCCGGAAGCAATCGCATGTACCCCCCACCGGAGAAGGGCAACGTGGCCGGGCCCAGCCGCATCATCGTCATGGGCAACTCGGGCATGGGTCGGCCCGAGGGAGCAATCATGCTGGTGTGCGGCCTGGGGTCACACGGATATCCCCCATGCGCACGTGACGCGGGAAACAAACTGGCGTCGTACTCCAAGCCGGCATCAAGAAGCACGTCGAAGGCCCACTCCGAACCTGGCGTGATCGAGAACGACGGCGCTCGAAAGCCACGCACCTTCTGGCCGCCTGCGGCTTCGATCACGTCAATTGACTGGCGCAGATCTTCGGCGAAGGTCTCCGGCGTGAGCTCGTACACCTTGCGATGCCAATACGAGTGCGTGCCAACTTCATGGCCGCTGTCGACCATGAGTTTCACAAGATTCGGGTACCGCTCAGCGATCCACCCCAGCACGAAGAACGTGGCCTGCACGTTCGCTTCTGTCACGGTCTGCACGATCCACTCGGTGTAGCGTTCGACCAGCGATTCGAACGTGTCCCACTTGGATGCATCAGCAACCGCTTCGATCTCCACCATGTGGAACCAGTCTTCGATGTCGAAGGACAGTGCGTTGACGATGCGCTCACTCATGCCTGCTGCGCCCCATGCCACGCCACGCACTGTGCAAGACCCTGTTCGAGCGCGATGCGCGGTCGCCACTGCAGTGTGGCCCGCGCATGCTCGGCACTGGTGTACAGCGCATCAATCGGTGCGTCTTCATCGGCCCACTGCATGTGTCCATCGTATCCCGCCGCTGTAGCGACTTGCTGCGTGAGCGATCTGATGGGTGTCGCGACACCGCTGCCGATATTGACGACCTCGCCGTGTTCCAACGTGCACAACGCATCGACGATCCCCATGGCGCAGTCGTCCACGTGTAGAAACTCGCGCGATGCATTGGCACCCCAACACTCGACTGTTGTGTCTCCATTGCGTGCGGCATCGACGAACTTGCACACCAGTGCGCCCACAACGTTGGAGCGATCGGGGGCCATTCGCTGCCCTGGGCCATAGATGTTGCAGGGCAACACTGCGGCACACGGTGCATGTGCTTGACTCGTCAACGCATGCACCGATCGCCGCTTTGAACGCACATAACCCGCGATGTCATCAGCGGGCGCACCATCGCTCCAATCGCTCTCTTTGAACGGCACTGACGCAGCCGGTGCGTATGACGACGTGGAGCCCAGCACAAGCACGCGCTGCACATCGCATCGCTGCATCACGGCCAGGAGTGCGTCGGTCATCGCATCTGTCTCACGTTCGATCATTGCGTCATTGGCCCGCAACCACGCTCGACCACCAACACAGCCGGCGCAGTGCACGATGTGTACGGGCGTGTCGGCCTGTGAGATCGCGTCGACTGTGGCCTGCTCGTCAGTCAGATCAAGCTGCGACCGCGGCCAATTGAGCACTGCGGCCCCAGCAGCATGCAATGCACGACACACTGCACCGCCGATGAAGCCCGCTCCACCGGTCACCCAGACCGTGTGCCCTGTGATGTCCATCGAGGACGACATCGATGTCAGCTTGGCTTGAAGCCCATCCGCTGCAGAAGGCCATCGAACTGATCGAGGTCATAGAACTCAATCCGCACGGCGCCCTTATAGCCAGCCTTGTTCGCTGTGATGCGAACTCGAGTCCCGAGATAGTCTGATAACTGGCTCTCAAGATCATCCAAGTGAGCCCTACGGGCTGTTGTCTTGCCTTTGGAACTCTTTGCAGCAGAAGAGGTTACATAGACTGCATCGCGGACCTGGCGTTCGATTTCTCGTACCGACCAGCCTTGCTCAATGGCCTGCTTGGCCATCTCCAGGCGGGCCTTCGAATCGGTGATCGACAACAACATGCGAGCATGGCCACCCGAGAGCGCCCCACTTTGCACCAATGCTCGGAGGTCACTCTCTAGGGCCGTGAGACGAAGTTGGTTGGTCACAGCCGCCCGCGACCACCCCACCCTGTCAGCGATCTCCTGATGCGTGAGGCCGTACTCAGCCTGCAAAGCCTCAAAGGCCTCGGCGAGTTCAATGGCGTCTAAATCCTCTCGCTGCAGATTCTCAATCAGGCCAAGTTCGGCAGCAGCCTGATCATCGACCTCACGAACCAAACATGGAATGGACGTGAGTCCGGCCTGTTGCG
>JAKVBV010000069.1 GCA_022446965.1 Phycisphaerales bacterium | reverse complement strand
GAAGGTGATCGACATCACGTGAACTGTACCGGGCCTCAGTCCGGAAGGTCCATCGTGAGCACGCGATGATTCCCGGTATCGAGAATCCACACCCGCTCACCATCAGAGTCGATCCCCCAGGGCGCATTCAAAGCCCCCAGATCGGAACCATGGAGGCCCCAGATCCCCAGCGATGTTCCGTCGGCAGCCAGATGCTGGATCCGACTGGATCCATATTCGCTGACCAGCAGCGAACCATCGGCGAGCAGCACGAGATCGTATGGGTAGTGCAGCTGCCCAGGCTCCTTGCCGGGGCCTCCCAGCACCCCAAGCAACGTGCCCTCATCATCGAAGATCTGGATGCGATGGTTGCAGGAATCAGCCACGTACAGTCGGGTGCCATCCGGACTGAGCGCAATGGCCTGCGGTCGTGAGAACTGCCCTGGCTCGCTGCCGACGGAACCGATGACCCGACGCAGACTGCCATCGGCTTCGAAGACCTGAACCCGATCATTGCCGCCGTACTCCGAGACCCAGACCGATCCATCAGGCCCGGTCGCCACGTCGGTCGGGTACAGGAACTCGCCCGGGGCCTCACCGAACGTGCCAAAGCGACGAAGTTCCTCACCATTCCGATCGTAGGTCAGCACTCGGAACTCATGCGTATCCGGCACCCAAACCAGACCGTCGGCGTCCACGTGCACACCAGTCGGCTTGCCATTGGCGATGACCGGCATCGACCACGCATGCGAGAATGCCCCGGTGGCATCGAAGACCTGCACACGCCCTGTCTTGTCGATGACGACACACGTCCCATCCCGCCGATCCACGGCAATGGCCCGGGGAATGTACAAACCACCATCCCCACGACCCGGATGCCCGATGACGGATGCGACCGGCACCAGCCCATCATCGCCCGCAACCGGCGACTGGACTTCGCTGCACCCCACCAGCAGCACCAAGACGAGTACCGGCGCAACGCGACGGATCATCGCCAGTCCGCCACCGACGACGACCGCGGCGAACGCCCCCCATCCCAGCAGCACGAGCAGTGAAAGAACGACGACTTCGGGTCGCTGGTAATGCATCGCATTGAGCAGGCTCACAGCAAGCGGCATGGTGTCCGCCGGTGGAGCCAGCAGACCAGTCAGCACGATGTCGCCGATCGACAGCGCCGACACGAGCATGAAGCATGTGCAGATCGCCGGGACCAGCCGAGGTGTCATCGTCCCCCAGAGTGATGACAGACCATGCCCGACCTCGACGGCTCTGGCATCACGCAATGCTCGAGGTTCAGAACGAACCAACCACCATGCGATGACGACTGGAATCAAGGCCGTGCGTGCCCACAAGGCCAGCAGCAGCGCGCCGCCGGAAGCGTGCATGCCCAGTGCATCGGGATTCCAGGCCGATTCAACCATCGCGCCCAGCACCGTGCCGGGAACGAGACCGGCCGCAAGCCAAATCACCCCAGCGAACCCGGCACACCACCGCACTAGACGCGACGCATCCAACTGCAATCGAACCAAAAGCAGCAGTGGAATGACGGACAACGCACCAACACACAGTGCACGAATGATGGCCGTGCCCATCGCGCCGCCGTAGAGAGATCGATAGGTCTCGGTGTCCAGTGGCCCCGCGTGCAACCACAAGGCGACAACCGGAAGCGGCAGCGTGACGCACCACAGCACCAGCAGGCCAAACCACCCCGCCGCACGGATCGGCACGATGCGCTGGCGGTCCAAGACCGGCGGTGTCTGCAGGCACCGCAGGACGACCACCGCCCCGACGATCGACAGCGCCACCGCCGGCCAGCCCAGCTCGTGCATTGCGCGTCCAGCTCCCATTGATTCCATGGCTCGCAACTCATTGGCGATTGTGAACACACCGGCAAGATCGAAGCAGGTCGTGTCAGCGAACACGAGCATGGCGATGAAGACTACGGCAACGACGAGCCCAGGCCCATCATGCCGAAGCCGGTGCCAGAGTCGACGCCCCCACCCCGCTGCGTCGATCACCAACTGGTCATCGCGTTCATGGGCCCACGTGGCAGCAACCGGTGCGATGCACAGTGCTGCCAGCGGCCAAGACCACAGCACCAACGCCAGGCCCAGCGTGATCTGTCGCGCAACGACCAGTCCATCCACACGGACAAGCCACTCGTGCACCGATGAGTCCACCGGCCAGGATTGCCAGATCGCGTAGAAGAGGACGTACGACGGGACGAGCAACGGCCACAGCAGTCCCACCAGCAGCAGACCACCCCGTCCAGCCCGCAACCGATTCGCGAGGAGTCGACCCGGTCCCCAGCCGAGCAGCGTCGCACCGAGCGCGATGCCGATCGCCCACGCTGCAGTGCGTGTCCACAACACGGAGGCCGACGCCGAACCGACCATCGACGTCGGTGTGGCTGCATCGGACGACGGTGACCCGAGCCATGCCACCAGCGGCCAGAGCACGGTCAGCCCGAGCACGACCGCAGTCGCTGCGACCCAGCCGCCCCGACGCATCATGGAGCTGTGCCCGTGGCCCGCAGTGCACGCAGCAAGCGATCGACGGCATCAGCCCGCCGCGCGGCTGCCAACCCCAGATCAACCGTGAACGGGTCGGGTGCGATCAGGTCGGGATAGTCAGCGGCAACCGCTGATGACAGCGGGATGTTGCCGGAATCGGACTCCGCCAACTGCCGCGCGACGTCATCCGACAGCAGGTAGGCGAGCAAACGTTCGGCCGCGATTTGGTTCGGTGCGCCCTCGACGATCGAAACCGTGTTGGGCATGAGGAAGGTGCCACCACCAGTGCCATCGGTGTCATGCCGTGGGTAGAGCATCTTGACCGGCAGACCACGACGCTGCGCAGCACGCACATCATCTGCATCCGTGAAACCGAGATCTGCCTCGCCCCGCAGCACCGCATCGACTACGGCGGCGTTGCCACCCGGCAGCATCCGAGCATTGTTGGCTGCAAGCCCCTCGACCATCGCATCGAACCGCTCCGGCTGCCCACGCTCGGTCCAGCCGGCAAGCATCGCACCGAGATGGCCGCCGGTCGTGCCGAAGCGTGGATCAGCGAGCACGACGCGGTCCTGCCAACGAGGATCCGCCGCATCCTCCCAGGTCACGGGCAGGTCGTCGGGCTGCATCCGTTCGGCGTGGTAGACGATGACGCGAGGTCGAGGCGAGAATCCGAACCAGCGCCCATCGGGATCGCGAAAGGCGTCGGGCCAGCCCGACAAGGAGTCATCGTCGTGTTCCGCAAGCACGCCGTCCTGCGCGAGCGTGACCGTGTGCATCGCTTCCGATGACCAGAAGACGTCGGCCACAGGCGCATCCTGTTCAGCGCGAAGCCGCTCCACCAAGCCGGTGGTCTTCTTGGCCTCGGTGTCGCCGACCAGCAGTACGTCGATGCCGGTCTGCCGTTCAAATGCCTCAAGGACAGGCTGGGCGATGTGCGGATCGGTGGACACGTAGACCACGACCTGCTCACTCGGCGCACGCCCACAGGAACATGCACAGAGGGCAGCCAACCAGAGCAGCCTGTCAGTCCTCATCAGCCGGCGGCTCCGTGGGCTCGGTGGGTTCCTCAGCTGGAGGTTCGGACGGTGCATCGTCACCTTCCGCCCGGGCCGCATCGTATTCAACGGCGTCGGTGACTTCGGTGGCGTCGCCGAAGTAGTGCTTGATCGGTTCGTGGTACTT
>JAKVBV010000068.1 GCA_022446965.1 Phycisphaerales bacterium | reverse complement strand
TTCGTCATCAGCCACATGCTGGGCAATCTCAAGGCCTTCGGCGGCGCCACTGCCATTGATCAGTATGCCTTGATGTTGCGTCAGATCGGCGCAGACGTGCTTGGACAGGGCACGTTTCTGTGGATCGCCAGAGTTGTCTTGCTGGGCGCGATCGTGATGCACGTGACCACCATTATTCAGCTGCTTGGGCGAAATGCTGCAGGGCGACCCACTCGGACCGTCCGCCGCCGCAATGCCGCCACGTTGTCGGCGGCCTGGATGGCCATCAGCGGCACGCTCATCCTCGTATTCGTCGTGCTGCACCTGGCGCAATTCACCTTCGGGTGGATCACACCACACGCAGCAGATACTTCCGCCTTTGAACATGGCGCCGTGTACAGCAATCTGTGGGGCGCCTTCAACATCTGGTGGATCGCGGCCTTCTATGTGTTGATGATGGCGATGGTCAGCCTGCACGTGTATCACGGTGCCTGGAGCATGTGCCAGACACTGGGCTTGGACAACCCCGCCCGCAACGGCCTGTTCCGCGCAGGCTCCGCACTGATCGCCATCGTGCTGTTCGTCGGCTTCTCTGCCGTACCGGTGAGCATGCTGACCAATGCGATCGGTCCTCCAGACACCGGTACCACCCCCGCCGCTGTCACGACGGCAGCGATGCCCCTTGAGGAGGCGACCACGCGATGATCGACCTCAACGCCTCCATCCCAGACGGCCCCATCGAGGACAAGTGGGACGCACATCTTGATCATGTGCGGCTCGTGGGTCCTCGGAATCGGCCGTCGTATGACGTCATCGTGGTGGGCACGGGCCTCGCCGGAGCGAGCGCCGCGTCTTCGCTGGCGGCCCAGGGTTATCGCGTGCACGTGTTCATCTATCACGACACCCCTCGCCGAGCGCACTCCATCGCGGCCCAGGGCGGGATCAACGCATGCAAGAACTACCGCGAAGATGGCGACAGTGTCTACCGCCTCTTCTACGACACGCAAAAGGGCGGCGACTTCCGAGCCCGCGAAGCCAACGTCTATCGGCTGGCTCAACTCTCCACGTCGATCATCGATCAGTGCGTGGCGCAAGGCGTTCCATTCGCGCGTGAGTACGGCGGCATGTTGGCCAACCGGTCCTTCGGAGGCGTGCTCGTGGAGCGCACCTTCTACTGCCGTGGACAGACTGGACAGCAACTGCTGCTCGGTGCGTACCAGGCGCTGCAGAAGGAGATCGACACGGGCCGCGTGATCCTCTACCCACGCACGGAGATGCTCGATCTGGTGAAGGTCGACGGCCGCGCTCGTGGCATCGTGTATCGCAATCTGGTCAACGGTGAGATTCGATCGATCGCCGGAGAAGCCGTGGTGCTGGCCAGTGGTGGCTATGGCGCTGCCTACTTCAACTCGACTAACGCGATCAACTCCAACGGCTCGGCGGCCTGGCGGGCCCACCGTCGTGGTGCTGCGTTCGCCAATCCGTCCTTCGTACAGATTCACCCCACGTGTATCCCGGTGTCGGGTGACTACCAGAGCAAGCTCACATTGATGAGTGAATCGCTTCGAAATGACGGCCGCGTGTGGGTGCCGCGAAACAAGGGAGAGACACGCCCCGCCGCCGACATCCCCGATGACGAGCGGTACTACTACCTCGAAGAGCGCTATCCAACCTTCGGCAATCTCGTGCCACGCGACGTTGCCTCGCGTGCCGCCAAGGTGGTGTGCGATGATGGCTTCGGGGTGGGACAGACCGGCCGCTCGGTCTACCTCGACTTCCGCGACGCCATCAACACGCAGGGTGCTGATGTTATCGCAGAGAAGTACGGCAACCTCTTCGACATGTATGAAGAGATCACCGGCGAGTCGTCATACGCACAGCCGTTCAAGATCTACCCGGCAGTGCATTACTGCATGGGCGGCCTGTGGGTTGATTACAACCTGCAGACCACCATTCCTGGCCTGTACGCCGTGGGCGAAGCCAACTTCTCCGACCACGGCGCCAACCGGCTGGGCGCGTCGAGCTTGATGCAGTGCCTCGCTGACGGCTACTTCATTCTGCCCCAGACCATCGGCGACGGCCTGCAACCGCTCTTCCGTGACAAGGTCACCACGGATCACCCGGCATTCGCGCAAACCGAAGCCGAGGTCAAGGATCGCATCGCCAGGATCATGTCGATCAAGGGTGATTCCACCCCACTGTCGATTCACAAGCGACTGGGCAAGGAACTGTGGAGCTACTGTGGCATGAGCCGCAATGCGGCAGGCCTCGAAGGCGCCATCGGCGACATCGAGCAATTGCACGAGGAGTTCTGGTCGAACGTCAACGTGTCCGGATCCGCTGAAGATCTCAACATGACTCTCGAACGCGCCATGCGTGTGGCCGACTTCCTTGAACTGGGGTCCCTGATGTGCCGCGACGCCCTGGCGCGCGACGAGAGCTGTGGCTGCCACTTCCGCGAGGAACACCAGTCCGAAGAGGGCGAAGTGCTTCGCAATGACGAGGCGTTCAGCCACGTCGCCGCCTGGGAGTGGAACGGCGAAGGCCAGCCTCAGACACGACATCAGGAACAACTGGTCTACGAGGCCATGCAACCGGCGACACGGAGCTACAAGTGAGCAGCACCACCACCATGCAGGTCACGATCCGCGCCTGGCGACAGGCTCGAGGCGCCGACACCGGAAGATTCGTCAACTACCCCGTCAACGACGTCCCGATCGAAGCATCATTCCTTGAGATGCTGGACATTCTCAACGAGTCGCTTGTCGAACAGGGCGAAGATCCCATTGCGTTTGAGAGCGACTGTCGAGAAGGAATCTGTGGCACATGCGGCATCGTGGTGGACGGACTGCCCCACGGTCCGGGCCAATGCACGACGTGCCAGTTGCAGATGCGCAACTTCGACAATGGGTCCATCATCACGATCGAGCCCTTCAGCACTGGTGCGTTCCGGGTGATCAAGGATCTTGTAGTCGATCGCAGCGGCCTCGACCGTGTGATCCAATCAGGCGGCTACGTCACCGTGCATTCGGGGCCCAAGCCCGAACCAAACAGCATGCCCATAGCCCACGAGGTGGTCGAAGATGCGTTGGATGCGTCGGCCTGCATCGGGTGCGGCGCGTGTGTCGCTGCGTGCCCCAATGGCGCCGCCATGCTCTTCACGGCGGCGAAGGTGAATCACCTTGCCTTGCTGCCTCAGGGTCAAGCCGAACGCATGTCCCGTGTGACGAAGATGGTCGCGACCATGGATCACGAAGGCTTCGGCAGCTGTCGCAACTACGCCGAGTGCCAGGCCTCGTGCCCCAAGGGCATCTCTGTGAAGTACATCGGACGCATGAACGCCGACTACATCAAGGCCACGTTGTTCAGCACCGATCCTCGCGGCGACGTACAGGCCACCTGACCTTCACACGATTCGAACACTCGCGATGGTCGTGTCGTCTCCGGGCGGCACACCACCGGCGTGGGCACGCACCGCGGCGAGCAACCCTTTCACGTCGGCATCCACGCCTTCAGCCTCGGTCAAGACTGCAGCGATGCCTTCGGTCCCGAACTGTTCACCCGCGGCGTCGGTCTGCTCGGGCACACCATCGGTCATCAGCACGATCCGGTCGCCTGCAGCAAGCCGCACTTCCTCAGCGGGATAGTCGATGAGCGCATCGAACCCCACTGGTGGGCATTCAGCCTCCTCGTCCACGACCACATCGTCCGCCTTCACATGCGCCCAGTATCCGTGACCGGCGTCGACGTATTCCACGCGGCCATCGGTGTGGAAGATGCCCACCCACAGCGTGAGGAACCGATTGGTCGGTGTTCGATCCACCACGTAGCGGTTCAGGTCTTCCACAGCATCTTGCAGTGTGTCATGCCGAGTGATGGCCCCGCGGAGATAGGCTTGCGCCGCCGCCATGAGAATGGCTGCCCCGACACCTTTGCCGCTGACATCGCCAAGAAAGAGCGCCGTGCGGGTGTCGTCCACCTG
>JAKVBV010000067.1 GCA_022446965.1 Phycisphaerales bacterium | reverse complement strand
CATCACGCTCGGCCAATCGGCGGGCCAACAGACAATTGGCCGCATAGGTGCCAGGCGTGTGTGCATCATCGCCATACAGTTCATACGTCTCTTCGGGTTCGTCTGACAGATCCGTAACCTCAGGCACTGACAACTGCATGCGACTGGCGAGTTCATACTGGGCGATGCGAGATCGAATCGCTGGATCGTGCTCACGCTGAAACTGCAGCTCGTTGAGTGCCTTTACCGCAGCCGTCATGTCCGTGCGCATGTGATGCGACACGCCTTCGGGATCGGTTAGGTACAGCACCGGATCCTTGCCGGCTCGCAATTGCACGCCCTGATGCCGCGACTCGAGAAAGCCGTTACCCCACAGCCGGGCATAGAGCGGCTGACCACCCTTGTTCGCCGTCACGAGCACTACAAAGGCGGGCAGGTCGTTGTTCATGCTACCCAAGCCGTAGTTGATCCACGACCCCATCGAGGGCCGGCCGGCAATCTCAGATCCAGTTTGAAAGAAGGTGATCGCCGGATCGTGATTGATCGCATCGGTCACCATGGATCGAATGATGCACAGTTCATCGGCGATCTTCGCTGTGTGGGGCAACAACTCACTGATCTGTGCGCCGCACTGTCCGTGTCGGTCGAATGCGAACAGTGACCCGGCCAGCGGCAGACTCGACTGATTGCCAGACATGCCCGTGAGCCGCTGACCTTGCCGCACACTGTCGGGCAGTTCCTGTCCGTTGTGATCCTGCAACAGCGGCTTGTGGTCGAACAGGTCAAGTTGCGACGGCCCGCCACTCTGGAACAGAAAGATCACTCGCTTGGCCTTGCCGGGATAGTGCGGCGCCAGCACTGTTGAATCGGCCATCCCCCTGGCTTCCAAGCCGCCCAATGCCATGGCGCCGATGCCCATGCCAACGCCGGACAGAAAGTGCCTGCGAGTGAGATCGAACGGAGATGGATCGTGCGCGTCACACATGGGTCATCTCCGCATCAAGGCCGCGTCTGAGTTGAGCACCGCCGAACACACCATCGTCATGGCGGCAACGTCGTGGCCGTCCAGCGTCTCATCCGCCGGCACATGCCCGATGCTAGCGAGCGCCGCAGCTGCGTCGTCGCTGTGCAATGCCGCCGCTTGGGTGGCGTGCATCTGCGTGAGCACGTCGAGTTCGTCCACCGTGGGATGACGGCTAGTCAACTGCCGAAACGCCCAGGCGATCTGGTCAGGTGTGGCAGTACCGCCTGCGTGCAACGCCCGCTGAGCCAACACCCGCGCCGATTCCATGAACTGCACGTCGTTCATCAACACCAGGGCCTGCAATGGTGTGGCGGTGGCTTCACGTTGAGCCACGCACACGTCACGCTTGGCAGCATCGAACAGCATCATGGCTGGGGGTGGACTTGTGCGCTTCCAGAAGGTGTACAGGCTGCGGCGATGCAAGCCGTCTCCCGAACTCGTCGGGTACGTGCGGCCACTCTTCTCCTGCCACAAGCCAGGGGGCTGCGGTGGATGCACCGGCGCACCGCCGATGGTGCGCACCAACAAGCCCGACGCCGCGAGCGCCTGATCACGCATCATTTCCGCCGTCAAACGACGAGCCGGACCACGCGAGAGATACCTGTTGTGTGGATCCACCCACCACGACTGGGCATCACCACCCGACGCCTGCTGATAGGTGGACGTGAGCATCAGCCGCTTGAGCATGGCCTTCACGTCCCACCCACTCTCGACAAAATCCACCGCCAACATGTCGAGCAGATCTGGATGCGACGGCAGTGTGCCTTGGGCACCAAAGTCGCCCTGTGTTTCCACAAGCGCCCGTCCGAAGACCTGCGCCCAAAGCCGATTGACCGCCACACGGGCCGTGAGTGGATTGGCTGGATCGGTGGTCCATCGCGCCACGTCGAGTCGATTGCGGATGGGGGTTGCCGGAGCCGGCCCCAGTGCGGCTGGCACTGCCGGATGGACTTCTTCGCCGCGTGCGTCATACCGGCCGCGCTCGAGGATGAAAGCCTGTCGAGGTGTGCGAGCTGCACGCATGGTCATGATCTGCGGCACACCATCTTGAGCCTGCGCCAATGTACGTCGAGCGTCACGCAATTGTGTCCTCGCCGCACGCCATTGATCGTCTGTCGCCTCGAGCCACGTGTCGAAGTGCAGATCGCGATGCGCAGGGATGTCCACGCCGGCGACCAATCCCACTTCCATCGGCGTCAGTGCCCGGTCGAACACCTTGATGTCGTCCACCGCACCGCCAGCGAAGCCCTTGTCTCGAAATCGCTCGCCCACGGTCATGTCCCCCGGCCCGCCGCCGGTGATCATTCGAGTGAGGGCGTCCTGCACGATCTCCACATCAATCGGCCGGCCATCGATGTACAGGGCCAACCCGCCTGCCGTGGCCGAGCCGTCGTGGTTGGCCGTGACATGCGTCCACTGATCCACCGGCAGTGGTGCTCGAGCGTGAATGCTGATGGCATCGCCGGGCCAGAAGTGAATAAGAGACCAGCTCAATCGGCCGTCTTCGATCATCAACTGCCAGCCCTGACTTCCCGCATCGGTCCACGATTTGGACCGGTGAATCACGACAGCGCGGTCGTACACCTTGGATGGGCGAATCCACAACGAGATGGTGAACGGGTCCGCTCGTGTGACATGCGCCACGTTGGGGAAGTGCAGGTTGTCATCGCCGCTAAGCAGCGCCGCATCGCCAATGACACCTGCGGTCGACTGTGGCTGAAACTTCACGCCCCCGGGCTGTTCCCCGTCGATGGTGTTGGCCAGCGTGCCGGTGGCGACATCGTCCAATGGGTAGTGCGCCACGGGCACAGGAGACTCGATGGCGAGTGCGGAATGGAGCTCCGCTTCAAATTCAGCCCGCCGTGCCCTACGCAATGCCGCCATTGCATCCACGTGGCTGGCCACTTCTGCTTCGAGGCGAGCGATGTTGGCGGCCTGATCCGCACTGGGCAAATCGAGGGCCGGCGTGGGTACCGCACTGGTGAAGTGTGAGTACAAGCCGCATTCGTCGATGTCGTCGAAGCACGCGAACAACTGGAAGTACTCACGCTGGCTGAATGGATCAAACTTGTGATCGTGGCACCGCGCGCACTCTGCCGTCATGCCGAGCATAGCGGTGGCGTACGTGTTCACACGATCGGCCACGTACTCCACTCGGAATTCCTCCTCCACCGATCCACCTTCGTTGGTCTGTCGATGCAGTCGATTGAAGGTCGTGGCGAGTTGTTGTTCCGGCGTTGCATCAGGCAGGAGGTCGCCGGCCAACTGCCAAGTGATGAACTCATCCCACGGGAGATTGTCGTTGAACGCGCTGATCACCCAATCACGCCACGGCCACACGCGGCGGTGAACGTCGTTCTGATAGCCATAGGAATCGGCGTACCTTGCTAGGTCTAGCCACGACGCGGACATGTGCTCGCCGTATGCCGGCGATGCCAGCAGCACGTCGATCGCTGTGGCCAAGGCGTACTCAGTTGAATCCGCTTCAAAGGCGTCGAGTTGCGCCTGCGTCGGCGGCAGTCCAGTGAGGTCGAAGGCTGCACGGCGAAGCACCGTGGCGCGATCGGCCCGAGGTGCAGGCGACAACCCTTGGCCTTCCATGACGGCCAGCACATGCTGGTCGATCAGATCACTACACCAGCCGGCATGATCCACGCCGGGGAGGGCCGACCACACAGGCGGCTCGAATGCCCAGTGCGAACGCCAAGGCGCACCGGCTTCGATCCACTGTCTGATGACGGCACGCTCGTCGGCATCCAGATGGTGCCGCGAGCTTGGCGGCGGCATCTGGTCATCCGGATCGGTGGTGGTGATCCGCTGCCACACCACGCTCCCCGCCGGATCGCCAGGCGCCACAATCGCGCCCCCCCTCCGATTGGTGCCAAGAAACGAGGCCGGGTCATCAAGCCTGAGGCTTGCCTTGCGTGTCGCCGCATCGGGCCCATGACACTCAAAGCAGTGTTGTGACAGGATGTACCGCACCTGATCAGGCGTGCCACTGACGCCTGCGCCCACAAGGGCAATGCACATCACTGCAATCGACATGCCTTCAAT
>JAKVBV010000066.1 GCA_022446965.1 Phycisphaerales bacterium | reverse complement strand
GAGTTTGCCCCAGAAGCCAAGCAGCGGCGGGAAGCCGAGCAGCGAACCGGCCGAGACGGCCAGCGCGGAGGCCATCATGGGGTGACGCAGCCGAAGTCCGGCGAGATCCTCGACCGATTCAATCTCATGTCCGCCACGTTCAAGCGCAGCCAGCACCGCGAACGATGCCGTATTTCCAATGCCATAGATGAACAGATAGAGGATGACGGCATTGAAGCCAAGTCCCGGCCCAGCAATGATTCCGATCAGGAGATAGCCACTGTGAGCGATCGATGAGCAGGCCAGCATCCGCTTCACGGACTTCTGCAGCAACGCCGCGATGTTGCCAAGGGTCATCGTCAGGACGGACATCACCCAGAGCAGGATGAGCACTGGTGTCGGCAATGTCGTCCCGTCGGCCCAGCCAAGTGTCGACAGCAGGAGCATGAAGGCAACGGCTCCAGCCACCTTGGGGACAAAGCCCAAGAAGGCCGTCACATGCACCGAGGCGCCCTCATAGACATCGGCCGCGTAGAGGTGCATGGGCGCGGCTGCCAGCTTGAACCCAATGCCGAGCAACGCCAGCAGCATGCCGACGATTCCGATGGTGCTAATGCCACCATGAGCCGCCTGATCAGCGAAGACCTGATGCATCTCCGTCAGCACGACAGTACCTGTCGCCCCGTAGAGCATGGCGAAACCGTAGAGGAACATTGCCGCGGACATCGCGCCCAGGAAGAAGTACTTCATCGCGGCTTCCTGCGCCTTCAGTGAACCACGGCTCATGGCGACCATGACGTAGGTCGGCAGACTTGCCAGTTCAAGCGCGAGGAAGAGCCAGATCAGATCGTTGGCGATCGGGACAAGCAGCAGCCCAGCCAGCGACAGCAGGAAGAACACGTGGTACTCCCCACGAGTCGTTCGAATCGGATCGAAGCTGGTGCGACCTTCGGCGACCGCACGCTCGTAGCCGCGGTCAACACGACCGACGCTCATCACAAGCAGCGCCAGAGCGATGATGCAGGCCACCAGCGTGATTGGCTGCCCCATGTCTGGCAGGAGGAGGCCGGACTTCGCCGTGGCATCGGAAGTGAAAATGAATGGCGTGACGATTCCAGCTGCGATGACGAATCCACCAGTGACCCAGGGGACCAGGCCACGAACTCGATTGGATCGAACCAGACCGAGGATCGCGACACCAACGACACCGACGAACAGCACAAGCTCGGGAATGACGAACCAGAGTCGCTCCATCATCATGGTGCACCCCCCATCACCATCGCATCAAGGGTGGCGCCCACATGGGTCGAAGCCTGCTCGATGATCGGCGGGTACACGGCCAGCGTGTCGGCGATCGACGTCGCCGTGCTGTCGATGATGATGCCCGGCTGGACACCGAGAATAATGCAACCGGCAGCCAGCGGAATGAGGACGACGATTTCACGAACCGACAGGTCCACGGGCAGGTCATTGTCATCGTGGCCATGGGCCGGTGTCTGCACCGGTCCGAACACGATCTTGCCGACCATGATCAGCAGGTACATCGCCGCAAGGATCATGCCCAATGCCGCAAAGGCGGCGAACCACGGTCCCAGCACTCCGGGATAGGCTCCCCCATCACCGGCGGTGAACGCGGCGATCAGACAGAGGAACTCACTGACAAAGCCATTCAACCCGGGCAGGCCGACCGAAGCGAGTACGAAGAAGACCATGAAGGTCGCCCAGACGGGCATGACGCGGGCCAAACCGCTGATTTGGCGCATGTCGCGGGTGTGGTACCGCTCGTACATCATGCCGATCAGGAAGAAGAGTGCGCCGGTGGAGAGTCCGTGGTTGACCATGTAGAGCACAGAGCCCTCAAGCCCCATCGGATTCAGGGCGAACAGCCCGAGTACACAGAAGCCAAGGTGGCTCACCGATGAGTAGGCGACCAGTTTCTTGACGTCGGTCTGGACCCAGCAGATGAGCGCTCCGTAGAGAATGCCGACGATCGAGAGGATCGCAATGACCGGAGCCCAAGTGACAACCGCATCGGGACACATCGGCAGAGCGAATCGGTAGAGGCCGTACGTCCCGAGTTTCAACAGGACACCGGCAAGCAACACGGAACCGGCCGTGGGCGCCTCGGTGTGCGCCAGCGGCAGCCAGGTGTGTACTGGGAACAACGGCACCTTGACGCCAAAGCCGATGAGGAGTGCCAACAGCAACCAGGCCTGATCGCTCGCTGCCAGCCCAGCGGCGTGACTCGTCAACGGCTCGATGGCGAATGTCCATACCCCGCTATGGGCATCGGCGTAGGACCACGCGAGCATCAGGAAGGCCGCCAGCGTGATCAGAGAACCGGTAAACGTGTAGATAAGGAACTTGACGCACGCCTTGCCTCGATTTGCCCCACCCCAGATGGCGATGATGAAGAACATCGGCACCAGGGTGAACTCAAAGCAGACGTAGAACAGAATGAGATCGCGAGCGAGGAAGACGCCGAGCATCGCCGACAGCAGCGCCAGCAGCCAACCGTAGTATTCCTTCTGTCGAACCTGCACGGCTGTGTACGATCCGAGAATCGCCAATGGCATGAGCATCGTCGTCAGCAGTACCAGAATGAACGCAACCGAATCGGCGCCGACCTGAATGACAATGCCGGCCTGCGGCAGCCAATCCAAGGCGGCCGTAAGTCCGTAGGCTCCATTGCCCCAACCGGTGAACACCAACGCGGCCGCAATGCTGACACCCAGCACCAGCAGCGACGTCGCCAAGGCGAGATGCCGGGCCAGCCTCGCCGGTGATGCAATCACCACCAGAGCACCGAGCAGAGGCAGCAGAATGAGGAGCCAACTCATCATGACGCGACCCCCCCACCAAAGAACTGCATGAACAGCACCATCAGCAGTGCAATGAGCACGGCACCTCCAGCCATCGTGACCGCATAGGACTGGAGCAGGCCGTTGGACAGCGGCTGGAAGCAGCGGGCGATCAACCGTGGCAATCGTGCCGTGCCATCCACAAGCAGGCCATCGATGATGTAGCGATCAAAGGCGTAGCACACATGGCCCAGCAACCAGAGGGGTGCCCGGACGAAGGCGTGGTACAGCTCGTCGACGTACCACTTGTTCTCCATCGCGATGGGAAGCCAGCGGGTGACACTTCTGGCCAGCAGCCAGTTGCGAAGACGATCGGCGTCCTGCCGGCGCCAGAGGTGGAGCCAGAATGCAAGGAAGAGTCCTGTGCCGCCCACCGCACCGGATATCCAGTACATCGCCACATGCGGATCCATTCCCAGAATCGTGCCGTGGTGCGCGCCGCCGTCCTCACCATGCTGCATGGCACCGGGGTGCTCGGGGTGACCGGGCAGACCGGATGCGGCGGTGGAATCGTTCACCATCTCGGCGATCCAGCCACCGGTCAGGTGCTCCGTCTCGTTCCCGAGGAAATACGGCACCGCCGCAAGCAGCGATCCGATGGCAATGAGTACGAGGACGAGATTGATCGCGAAGCGGGGTGCATGCGGGTGGAAGTCGCCGCCGTGGTCATCGTGTCCACCATGGTCGTCGCCGTGATGCTCATCGTGATGATCATCGTGGACTTCATCACCCGGTTCGTAGCGGACTTCGCCGGCACACACGCGGCACCACACCCGGAAGGTGTAGTACGCCGTAAGGAATGCGGTGAAGATCGCCATCCAACCGAGGATCTCGAAGCCGGGCCCTTGGGTCACGAACGCTTCGGCGAGGATGGCATCCTTGGAGAAGTAGCCGGAGGTGAACGGGAAGCCGGCGAGACACAGACATCCGATGAACATCGTCCAGGCCACGATGCGCCAGCCCTTCATGCGACGCAGTCCGGAGATCTTCCGCAGGTCCAACTGTCCGGCGAAGCCGTGCATGATCGCACCGCACGTGAGGAACAGCACCGCCTTGAAGAAGGCGTGGGTGAATACGTGATAGGCGGCGCCATAGGTCGTCAGCACGCCAAGACCCAGGAACATGAAGCCCAACTGCGAGACAGTCGAATAGGCGAAGATCCGCTTGATGTCGTACTGCGCCATGCCGATCGTGGCGGCCAGCAGCGCTGTGAGTCCACCGACCCAGGCCACGACGTGCAGTGACTCGGGGGCGAGCAGGAAGAGCGGATACATCCGTGCAATGAGGTAGATGCCAGCGGTGACCATCGTGGCGGCATGAATGAGCGCCGACACCGGCGTCGGACCTTCCATGGCGTCCGGCAGCCAGACGTACAGCGGCAACTGCGCCGACTTTCCGAATGCAGCAAGCATCAGCAGATATGGAATGGCTTCGACGGTCCAACTCCCGTAGGCGGCGGCGTA
>JAKVBV010000065.1 GCA_022446965.1 Phycisphaerales bacterium | reverse complement strand
TTCAGTGGCGGTCGCATTGGCCTGGGATCGTTCGACAATCAGGGACGGTTCCGCAATCTGCGGGTATCACCCCTCGAATGACGTGGCCCATTCGGGCAGCGGCGATTCGATGAGGTCGTCCCCCATCCCCAGTCGCCAGGCGTGCAACTGCGGCCCACCTGCCGACGGCGGTCCGCCGTACAACTCGTCGCCGACCAAGGGCCAGCCTCCATGGGCCAATCCTGCTCGGATTTGATGACGCCGCCCAGGCCCGAGCAGCTCGATCTCAACAAGATCCGCACCCACCCGTGCCCACGCACATCTACCCTTCGCGGCGGCCGGGCCATAGGCTGACACCGACACCTTCTTGGACCGCTTGTACCGACTCGTAAATGCTAGCTCGAACTGCCCCTGCTCCGGCAGGTCACCGGCCACACGAGCCAGATACACCTTGCCGATCGACTCGGCATAGGGCCCTCGGCCACTCATGGCCTCCCGGAGGGCCACTCGGGCGTCCTCGTTGGTCGCCACGAGCAGGCAGCCTCCAGTGGTGAGATCCAGCCGATGCACCACCCCCGCCTCGTGCAGATCGACACTGGTGTTGACGTGCTCACGCAGCCACGACTCCACATCGGGCAGCTCGCTGCGACCGGAAAGCGTGTGCCACCCGGTGGGCTTGTCGATCACAAGCCAGTCATCGGTGCCGTGCAAGATGGAGGGCTCGCCAGCCATGAAGCGAGGCACTCTATGCTGGATGGATGCTCATTGCATGTCTGACCGGACTTGGCCTCGCTGTAGGAACCCCCCTCTTCGATGGGCAATCGCTCGAAGGCTTCACGGTGCTTGGCCCTGAGGCCTGGGCTGTTGAAGACGGCGCGATCGTGGGGTCCAGCACGAACCTCACCGAGCAATCGTGGCTGTACTGGCCCGGCCCGGTGGACGACTTCACGCTCACGCTGGAGTTCAAGATCGATGCGGGCAATTCCGGCATCAACTATCGCGCTCGTCCCGGGGGCCACCAGGGCATGATTGGCTATCAGGCGGACATTGATGTCGATCACGTGTACACCGGCGCGCTGTACGACCTCGATGGCGGCCGAGCCGTGATGACACCACGTGGTGAGCGACGTCGCTTCGGGTTTCAAGACAACATCCAAGACCTCGGACCCTGCGGTGACGCCCATGCCCTCGTGGCCGACATCACGCCCGGCACGTGGCACACCTACACCGTGGAAGCACGCGGCGCGCACCTGGTGCATCGCATTGATGGCCGCATCACCAGTGAAACATGGGATGAAGATCCCGATCGACGCCACATCAGCGGCGGCTTCGCCTTTCAAGTGCATCCCGGTCATGACTGCCGCGTGGCCTTTCGCAACATCAATCTTGTCGAACACGACATGCCCGAGGGCCTGCACGTTCCCGATGGTTTCACAGCGACGAAGCTGCTTGATGCCGGTGACGGTGAAGGCTCATGGGTATCCCTGGCGTTCGAACCCGACGGCGACATTCTGGTGTCGCCACAACATGGTCGCATTCGTCGAGTGGATCTTGATGCAGGCACCACGACCCCGATTGCCATCGACATCGGCAGTGCCCAAGGCATGGTGCATCATGACGGCACGCTGTACGTGGTCGTGTCGCGCAATCCGCCCGAAGGTGGCCTGCATGCACTGCGTGATACCAATGGCGACGGTGCATACGACGAGCATGAAAACCTGATCGAATGGGGCAATGGATCCGAGCATGGGCCACACTCAATCAAGGTGGGCCCCGACGGCAACCTGTGGGTGATTCAGGGCAACCACACGCCCCTGCCGCCGGGTGTCGACCTGGAGACAAGCCCATTCCGAGGGTGGGCCGAAGATCTGGTCACGGAGCGAGCATGGGACGCCAACGGCCATGCCGTGGGTGTGGAATCACCTGGCGGTGTGGTGTGGCGATTCAATCCAGCCACGACCCCACCGCAGATCGAACTCATCGCAGGCGGCCAACGCAATGCCTGCGATTTTGCGTTCACGCCTGATGGCGAGTGCTTCGCGTGGGACAGCGACATGGAGTGGGACATGGGCATGCCCTGGTATCGCCTGCCTCGCATCGTGCATGTCCTACCTGGGTCGGACAATGGTTGGCGAAGTGGCACGGGCAAATGGAAGCCGTGGTATCCCGATGCCGTTGCACCGGTCTGCGGCACGCCGCCGGGGAGTCCTACAGCGTTGGTGCATGCCGGTGATGGTGCGTTCGGGTTGGATTGGGAAGGCGTGTTGCTTGCTGCGGACTGGTCCTACGGCCGCATCTGGGCCGTGACACCCCGATCCAAGGGCGCTTCATTCACGGCAACACTCGAGCCCTTCGCTCAAGGACGACCATTCAATGTGAGTTCGATGCGCTTTGGCCCTAATGGTGCGTTGTATCTCGTGACCGGTGGCCGAGGCACCGCGTCGGCGCTGTGGCGTATTGCCGCCGATGAACCGCAATGGGTGGACCCCCAGATTGAAATCGCTCCTGCACTCACTACTCGTCGGCACTTGGAATCACAGGCCCATCGCCTTGATGCCATCTGGCTGCATTTTGGCACTGGCGATCAGGCCATGTCCAATGCGGCGCGGCTTGCCCTTGATCGTGTGTCGATCGTCGCAGTACGCAATCGTGCCTTGGCTGAATCCGACCCGCCCACCGTGATTGATGCGTGGACGTATCTGGCCACGCGCGATGGCGACATAGACATCACCGATGTCGCCGCGCGATTGTGTTCAGCAGCTGCACAGGCCCCGGAGCTGCAGGCCAAGGCCATGCGGGCCCTTGGACTCACGCTCGTGCGGCGTGAGGCTGCCGGTGCTGTGTGCGACACAACCGGCGTGTCGCCGCTCGTCGCGCCATTGCTGGCACACGATGAACATGACGCTCGCTTCGAGGCCGCCGCGATCCTCACACGGTTGGGCACGGTCGACCCGGCCTGGCTGCTTTCGCAACTTGAGTCTGCGCACGGCACGCAGGCACTGGATTGGGGCACGCTGTGCCGTCTGCACTCGGGCATGTGGACGCCCGAACAGGAGTTGCACTTCGTGCGGTGGCTGCGACGGCACAGGGAAGTAATCGGCGGCCGAAGTGCACGCAACTTCATTGCGCAGTTTGAGCGGCGGTTTCTCGAGGGCATGACAACTGCACGCGCAGGCAATCTCGTGGCGCAGTTGGAGACCGAACAGCCACCTGAACCGCTTAGCGAGCCCGGCCCCATGGTGGAACACTGGACGATGAACGTGCTCAACGTGGCGATGTCCAATGCCGATCCCGAGAGCCACGGCAGTGCGCTGTTCCGCAAGGCTCGATGCGTGGAGTGCCATCGGTTCCGCGGGTACGGTGGATCCAGTGGTCCGGACCTCACCGGCGTGGGTGGTCGCTTCAGCGAAGAAGATCTCCTACGAGCCATCGTCGAGCCCGATCGCGATATGTCCGATCAGTACGCGGCCACGTGGGTGGAGACTGAGGATGGCCTGTACACGGGACGCCTGCTCGATCTGGATGACGACCGCGTGGTGCTCGATGTCGACCCCTATGAACCGGTCCACGCCGTCTCGATCAACCGCGATGACATCCTGGTGATGGAGCCCTCAGACGTGTCCACGATGCCACCAGGGCTGTTGAACACGCTCAGACCGGGTGAGATTCGAACACTGCTCAATTGGCTCCGCCAACCGTGACGATGGATACAATGCCACGCTGCACGGGGCGTAGCTCAGCTTGGTAGAGCGCCTGCTTTGGGAGCAGGAGGTCGCACGTTCAAATCGTGTCGCCCCGATTAACACGGCCGCCAGGCGGGAATCCCCAGAAGCCTGGCACGAATCTGGCCCCCGCCCCCTAGTCTGGAGGCATGGCGAACAGCCCCGACATCCCACGCCGCGCCCTGCTGCGTCTTGGCACGCTGGGCTTGCTTGGCGCCGCCAGCGGTGCAAAAGCGCTCGATGAACTCGAGTGCGTACCCCATCCACCGCAAACTGCCGGCCCGTTCTGGGTGGACGGCATGCTCAACCGCTGGGACATTCGCCCAGATTCCACCACCGGTGACATGCAAACTGGCTTACCCATGCACCTGTCGCTGAACGTCTCCACCATCACGAACGGTCTGTGCACACCACTGCGTGGCGGCGACATCTGGGTGGATGTGTGGCACTGCAGCGCCCTGGGGCAGTACTCGGATGTATCGCAAAAAGGCACCGAAGGCGTGGACTGGCTGCGGGGCTATCAACTCGCCGACGACCACGGCAACGTGCGGTTCCTGTCGGTGTTTCCTGGCTGGTATCCGGCACGCACGATTCACATCCACTTTCGCGTGCGGCGATTTGTTGACGGCGTGCAGAACTTCAACTTCGTCAGTCAACTCTATGTCGACCAAGCGATCACGACCGCTGTGCACGATGACATCGAGCCCTATGCCACGCGTGGGCAGCCGGCCGTCACCAACGAGATGGACTTTGGATTCGACACTGATCTGGTGATGCAGGCTAACTACAACGGCTCGCGCGTGATGGCCTCCTTCAACGTGGTGGTCGACGCCGACACGCCACTGGCCCATAGTCTTGCCACCCCGACCGATGCCCATGCCTTGGAACACGCCCACGATTTCGGCGGCGGCGCACCGGTGTACATGAGTCGGAAGGCATGACGATGCATCGACACCGCTCCACATGCTGGGCCGTACTCGCTGCGTTCGCATCAGGCGTGCACGCCGCCGACCTGGCGAACAACATCGAGAACGTGGTGGCAGGCGCTGAAGTGTGCACGCTAGATGAACCCATTGCGGTGATGTTCACCACGCAAGACACGACGCACACGCTGTCCCTCGTTGATCTGCGATTGGCCGGTTCCAGCGGTTCCATCGCCGAACTTACGCTGCATGAAGACGGCGGCATGGCACCCGGTGAACCCATCGCCACGCTCTCGCCGATGGCCCCGCCGGGCGAACTGCTAGATCCAGTGGCCTTCGTCCCCGCGATGCCGATCACCCTTCAGCCACACAGCGAGTACTGGCTCACGCTCAGCACACACGCCGGCACGATCCACTGGGCCTGGACCGAAGACGACTTCGGCGAAGG
Organism: Phycisphaerales bacterium; assembly: GCA_022446965.1. Classification (GTDB taxonomy): domain Bacteria; phylum Planctomycetota; class Phycisphaerae; order Phycisphaerales; family SM1A02; genus JABAAC01. The sequence goes on along the minus strand of JAKVBV010000065.1, from coordinate 56 downwards.
CGCAGGATTCAATCGCGACTGGGCCCGCGTGGCCCATGACAGCGGCCTGTGGTGGC